>JBBRBM010000161.1:0-13819 GCA_038205745.1 Verrucomicrobiota bacterium
ACCAACAGCAACGGGCCTGTTTTCAGGCTTTCCCGTCGAAAGACCGACGACGAGCTTGGGTCGTTAGTTGCGTATGCGTAGACGCAACTTTATCCTCACGTTGTTGGCCTTCGTTGGTTGTCGCTCGCAGAAGGAGACCACGGGGGACTTTGCGCAGTTTTTCGTCTCCGAGGTTCGTGCTCGTGGTGGACGAACACAACAGGTTGACTCGCTTCCCGTGGTTGAAGGCCGCTGGCGGGTCGAGCGCGACGAGTTCGGATTCCAGATTCATCTCTTTGGCGTTGAGTTCGCGACCGTCGATTCCTTCATGACCCGCATACTTGGTGAGCCGAAGATTTCGACAGCGACGAACTTGGATGGCGGTCCACAGAGGATGTATGACGGTCAGATTTCAGGCATGCACATCCAGTTGGTCGGGAAGAAAGGAGAGGTTTATGTCGTTGCAGTCGGTCCGAAGAAGTGAAACGCCTAATCCCCAAGCATAGCTTTGACCGGAGCGTCGAAGCTATGCGTGGTTGAACAAGCCCCCGCCCCTCTACTTCCCGCGTGAGTGTTGCAGGAACCAGTCCCAGAGCGCGGGGTCGTTGTAGGCTTCCGTCCATGAGTCGTGACCCGCTTCGGGATACACGGTGAGCTTCACGTCGGTGCAGCCGGCTTTCTTCAGCGCATCCACCATCTTCTCGGATTCGGCGAGTTGCACCACGGGATCTTTCGCCCCGTGAAAGGCCCACACGCCCAGTGTCTTCAGCGCCGCCATCTTGGAGCGCCCCGCCACGAGGATGCCAATGCGTTCCCCGCCGCCGCAGATGGGCGCGATGGCCGCAAAGCGCTCGGGGTATTTCGTGCCCAAGGCCCACGAGCCGAAGCCGCCCATGCTCAGGCCGGTGAGGTAAACGCGGTTGGTGTCCACGTTGTAGTTCTTGATGGTGTCGTCGAGCAGGCCCATGACGACGTCTTCGGTCCACCATTCGTTCGCGGGGCATTGCGGCGAGACGAGGATGAAGGGGAAATCTTTCCTGGTCTTCACGATTTTGGGCGGGCCGTGCTGGGCCACCTTGCTGAGGTTGGTGCCGCGTTCGCCCGCGCCGTGCAGGAAGATCATGAGGGGAAATTTCTTGTCGCCCCTGGCCTCGTAGCCTTCGGGGAGGAACAGGAGGTAGTCGGATTGGACGGTCTTGGTGATCTTCTTTTCGAAGTGAAGTCGTTTGTGCATGGAAACATCAGGATCGTTTTGGGCGAGCAACGGCGTGGCCAGCAGCGCGCAGGCGAAGAGTGCAGCGGTGAGCTTTTGCATGGGGCAGTTCTACCGAGGGGGAAGGCGCGGGGACAATCACGGAATTCATCGCGGGGACGGGGAGGCGCGGAGGATTACGATTAAAATGACGATTAGGATTACGAGGGGAGCGTGGTTTCGTAATCGTAATCCTGTTCGTAATCCTACTCGCACCTCTTCCGTGTGCCGCTGGACTCACATCATCTTCAGCTTCGGCAAGTCCTGGGAGTCCACGAGGCCCACGGGTTCTTTCTTCGCATTCACCACGATGAGGTCGTCGATGTTGCGTTCGTTGAATATTTTCAACGCTTCCATCGCCAGCGCATCGCTGCGGATGGAGACGGGATGGCGCGTCATGACTTGCGCGAGCGACTTGTCGAGCAACGCGGTGTCCTGCGCCATGCGGCGGCGGAAGTCGCCGTCCGTGAACACGCCGACGAGTTTGCCGCGCGCGTTCACCACGCTGAGGCTGCCGGACTTGGCGTGCGTCATGACGAGGAGCGCGTCGCGCACGGAAGTTTTCTCTGCGGCCACGGCGTTGCGTTCTCCGGCGCGCATGATGTCCTGCACCTTGTAGAGCAGCGCGCGACCAATCGCACCCGAGGGATGATACTTGGCGAAATCCGAGCGCTTGAACCCGCGCGCCTGCAAGACGGCCATCGCGAGCGCATCGCCCATGACGAGCATGGCGGTGGTGCTGGCCGTCGGCGCGAGATTGAAGGGACACGCTTCCTTCGGCACATGCACGTTGAGCACCACGTCACTGTAACGTCCCAGCGATGACTTCGGCGCGCCGGTGAACGCGATGACTTTGATGGAGAAACGTTTTAGTGAAGGCAGCAAGTTGATCAACTCCTCGGATTCGCCCGAGTAACTCAGCGCCAGCAAAACATCGCCGTCGGAAACCACGCCGAGATCGCCATGCAGCGCATCGACGGCATTCAACATCACGGTGGGAGAACCGGTGCTCGTGAGCGTGGCGGCAATCTTCCGTCCGACGTTGCCGGACTTGCCGATGCCGACAATGACGAGTTTCGCGCGCTGTTGCAGTGCCGCGACGATGAGTTCCACCGCGGCTTCGAACGTGCCGTCGAGTTGTGCGCGCACGCTTTTCAGCGCGGCGATTTCGATGTCGAACACTTGCTTGGCGCGAGCCAGATGAGTCATCGCGCGTGAGCGTGCCAGAGCAGATGTGATGACTCAAGGGAGAGACGCGCCTGCGCATGCAATTGAAACGCGTGCGCCAATACCACCCCTCATCCCTAACCCTTCTCCCCGTTGAGGGGAGAAGGGGACCCGACTCCGATCGCGGTGGATTCAAGGGATCAAGGCGCGAACTTTTACGCCGCGCGAAGATGCGCTGCGGCCTGGTCCACGACACTCACGACGGTCGAACTCCAAAGTCCGAATCCCATGGGCTTGGTGATGAATCCATCGACACCAAGACTTTGGGCGGCGGAACGATCCACGGAGAGATCGGAAGCGGAGAAGACGAAAACGGGAAGCGTCTTGAACCGGAGATCAGCGCGAATTCGTTCCACGAGTTCAAATCCATTGCAGCGCGGCATTTTCAGGTCCGTGACCAGCGCGTGCGGTTCAGGAAATTCCGCGCGGTCGCAATACTTTCCAGTGCCGGCGAGATATTGCCACGCCTGCTCGCCGTCTTCGACGAACACGACCTTCAGCACACGGCCGGAGCGTTCAAGCGCCACGGTGATCATGAGGCGATCGTTCTCGTCATCCTCAGTCCACAGGATGACAAGCGAGGATTTAGATGGATATCCCTGCTCCACGATGGGTGCATCCTAGACCCGGCACCGACAATCGACAACCGTGAGAAGGAAACATTTTTGCGCCAAAAATGCTTCAGAAGCGATGGCGACCAAGATGCAGACGTTTCACTTGCTCAACTGGTTTCGGTGACGACATCCTTGCCGCACGCACATGAACCTCACTGGAAAAATTGCTCTCGTCACCGGCGGCACCCGCGGCATCGGCGCGGCAACAGCCATTGCTCTGGCCAAAGATGGCGCCGACGTCTCAATCGCCGCACGGCGCCTCGATGAAGAAGCCACGCGCGTGCGCGATGCGATCGTTGCGGTCGGGCGACGCTGTGAATTGATCCAGGCTGACTTCGGAAATGCTGACGACGTGAACCGATGCGTCCGTGAAACCGAATCGCGGCTCGGTGTCGTGGATGTGCTGGTGCATTCAGCCGGAGGTCCGGTGAATGGTGGCCTGTTCGAGATCACTCCGGAGATGTGGCAGAGTGCGCTCGATGTTCACGTCACCGCGGTGTTTCACCTTTGCCGTGCGGTGATTCCCGCCATGAAGAAAAAAAAGGAGGGCGCGATTATTTTGATTTCATCCACCGCAGGCATTCGCGGGATCGTGACGAATGTGGCGTATCAAGTGGCAAAGGGCGCCCTGCCCCAGTTCACACGCGCACTCGCCCGCGAATTCGCCAACGACAACATCCGCATCAACTGCGTGGCGCCCGGCGTGGTGCGAACCGACTTCCATAAAACGATGAGCGAAGAACAGCGCCGTTTGAACTTGGAGCAGCGCATCCCGCTGCACCGCGAAGGCGCGCCAGATGATGTGGCGCAGTTGATCCTCACGCTCGTGAAGAACGAATACATCACCGGTGAAACGATGACGATCGACGGCGGGTTGACGATGCGCATTGCGTGAAGCGCCGCCGATCCATCAGCGGAATCGCTCTCAAGGACGAGTTTGAGTGGGCAAAGCAATTGCCGGCACCACGCGGCTGACTTGAAACGTGGCGAGAACAACTTGCGCTTCCGTGGCATCATTCAAGCAGAGCGCGCCCGTCTTGATTCGCGCCACCGGCTCGCCCTCGAGTTGCAACGAAAATTGTTTTGCGAGTGAAGCGCCGTAACTGACGAAGTCGTCACCACCTTCCGCTCGCGCCATCGCTTGGCTCACAAGACGAAACAATCCGAATGATCCCGGGCAAGTGTGCTTCATCAGTTCCAGTGTGAGCCGCCCCATGGCGTAACGCGAATTGATCTCGACGATCGGCTTGAGCCTGGCGCTGCCGTCAGCATCGCGAAACGCAAACGCATCGATCCCGAGCGGCCCGATGAATTCAGCACGCTTCAATTCGTTTTCGAGCCGGGAAAATATTTCGGCGTAGAGCTCATGAATTTGCGCTGATGCTCGTTCACCGAAGAGTGCGGTGACGCGGGCGGGAATTCGGCGCGCGAAATTCGGTGCAGCCCAGTTCGCCTGGAACTGCCCTTTGCGATCGTTGATCAATCCCGTGTAGCCGATGAGTTTCAGGTGATCCGAACCCATCTCAAGTTGCACCGAGAAATCTGCGACGCGTTCGAGCCACGGCTCGACGACAAGCTGACGCTTGTTCGACAGCGCGTTTTCAATCCAGCGTCGTTGCGCGTCCAAAAGTTCCGGTTCCCAAAGACGGATCGAGTTGCGACCAGCGAGTCCGAGCGCTTCTTTTATTACGACCCTGTGATGACCACGCCCGCGGATCGCGCTGATCGCATCAAGCGTTTCAGAGAATGTGTTCGCCGCCACGCCGACTTCGTTCGCAGAGCAAAGCCAAGTCTTGGACGTGATGCACGCCAAGGCGTCGCGAAGAAAATCCGCGCTCCATCCCTTCGAATAAAGCTGTGCGGTGCGCTCGTTGAAGCGCTGCGAGGTGGTGCGCGTTTCGCCCGTGACGTTGGCGGCGAGCGGTTCCAGCAACTCCACACTATCTGGCCCCCACGCCCACGGCCGCAGTGTGCCGAGCTTGCGATTCATCAGCGTCGACACGGCTCCACTTTCAACAAACTCGGGCAACGGAAATCCCGCCTGCTTGATGCTGCTAAGGAATGCCGTCGAGGGCCGCTGCTCGACCAGCACGATGTCGTCCTGCCGGCAAAGGAACTGCGGCAGGTTCCCCAGATCGTGCGCGAGTTGCGCCTGATGTTTCACCGGCGTGAAGGATTTGCCCTGCGCGATGTATCCTTCCGCAAAAGGATTGAACACGAACACGCTCGGAGTGCGCCCCTTCGAGTGCGAGTAAACATTCAGTTCCGCGATGAATGCCGGATCGAATCCCGCCGCGCGACGTCCCTCCATGTTCACAGCGAAACCTTTCGCACGTTGCGGCGACAGCGGGAATTTCAGTTGCCGACAGAACGCCTCCCAATCGCTCTCCGTCGGGTTCTTCCAACGCCGAAACCATTTCAATCCGTACGCGACGTGCGCGATTTCATCGCGATAAATTCTTTCCAGCAACTTCGCCGTCTCGTCATCGCCCACGACCGCGAAACCGCGCGAGAAATGTTGCGCGAAGTCCAGATTCGCCTGCTCGAACGTGAGACTCAGGCCAGCGACGTAATCCATCGGATTCTCCATCGTGGACACCGCGCGCCAGAAATAACCGCTGACCGGGAGTTCGCCAAAGTGGATGCCGCATTCCTTCATGCGCGCCATGTAGAGGCGCGTGTGTTCCTGCTCGTCCTTCAACGTCTGCAACACGCCGCGCCGGAATGCGCTCGGTGCATCGGGAAAACGCAGGAGCACAAGCGCCATCAGCTCGGTCGCAAGCAGTTCGTGGTTGGCGAAGAAGTGGAGCAAACGTCCGCGCTCGGTTTGCTTTTCCAACCGATGCACGCCGGGGAATTCAGCGGAGCCGGAACCTTGAGGCTTGAATCGTAACTCGTGAGGACGTCCCGGAGCTGCCGGGGTGAGCAACGCCGGTCCCGGATGTTCGTCGGTGATGTCCTGCGGCGCGCGGAGCTTTTCCTCCAGCGTCGTCGCGAACAGCACTTGCCCGGCAAACTCACGAAGTTCCATCGAACCGACGAGTAACATCAGCGGCATCGTGTTGCCAGCGGGGTTTCAATGCAGAGGCGCAAAGGAGCGGAGACGCAAAGCGTTCTTGAATTGATCCTGATTCATAGCGCTTCGGTGGCGGGGCAGTTTGGAGCGCCGGTCTCCGACCCGGCGCTCCAAGAGAAGACAAACTGACCCACGGCCAACCCTTCCACCTCTCTGCGTCTCTGCGTTAAACACGTGACGATGGTGTGCGACGCTTGCATCATCGCGGTGTTTGATGCCGCCAATTTCAAAGCCTGTTCCTCGTTTGCGACTGCGTGTCACCGCCACCGCGGAAACGATCGTTCGCGGCGGTCATCCGTGGCTCTTCGCCGGGAGCATTCACGAACAGAATCGCGCAGGAGAAGCGGGTGAACTCGCTGTGATCTTTGACCGGAAGGATCGGTTCCTCGCCATCGGACTGTTCGATCCCGAGTCGCCGCTGCGAGTGCGCGTGCTGCACGCGGGCAAGCCCGTCACGATCGACGATGCGTGGTGGCGTGCGCGGCTTGATACCGCACTGGCACGGCGGCGAGGACGTGCCCCCGGCATCTTGCCGGGTGATGGCTCCGAAAAGACCAGCGTTATTCCAAGCAACAACGATTCCACCCGGCGAGACGCCGGGGGCACTTTGTTTGACGACCAGACGACCGGCCATCGCTGGATCAATGGCGAGAGCGATGGCTGGCCTGGACTCGTGCTCGATCGTTACGGCGATGTGCTGGTGCTGAAACTTTACACTGCCGCGTGGCTTCCACGATTGAACGATGTGACGAAGTTGATTCGCGATGCGCTCAAGCCAACCACACTCGTCCTGCGTTTGAGCCGGAACATTCAGCAAATCGCGCGCGAGAAATTTCAGCTCGCGGATGGACAGCTTCTCTTCGGTGCGGCGATTGAAGCACCGCAAGTGTTTCTCGAAAGTGGTTTGCGCTTCGAGGCGGATGTTGTTCGCGGACAGAAGACCGGATTCTTCCTCGATCAGCGGGAGAATCGTCGAAGAGTGGAAACCTTCGCACGTGGCGCCGATGTGTTAAACGCCTTCAGCTTTTCCAGTGGCTTTTCGCTGTACGCCGCGCGTGGCGGAGCGAAGTCGGTCACCGACCTCGACATCAGCGACCACGCTCTACAAGCGGGAACACGCAATTTTGAACTGAACAAAAACGAACCAAGCGTCGCAGCCTGCCGGCACGAATCACTTCAGGTGGATGTCTTCGCGTGGTTGGAACAAAACACCGCGCGCAAGTTTGACGTGGTCGTGCTTGATCCGCCGTCGCTCGCGAAACGTGAGAGTGAACGCGCCGGTGCAATTCAGGCTTACTCGCGCCTCGTGGCCGGCGGCGTTCGGGCTCTGCGTCCGAATGGTGCGTTTGTTGCGGCGTCCTGTTCCGCTCACGTTTCAGCGGCAGAGTTTTTCGATGCGGTTCGATCGACCGCGCAGAAGTCAGGGCGGGGTTTCGCGGAGCTCGCGACGACAGGTCACGCGCCAGATCATCCCGCCACGTTTCCCGAAGCCGAGTATCTCAAGTGCATTTATTTGCGCGGCTGAACAGGCGGCGTGAACTGCGGAAGAACGATGAAGCGCATGACTCGATGGGAACAATTACTGAGCCACGAGCTTCCAGATTTTCCCGTTGTTCCCCTTCAACATGTTGCTCGTATTGGTCATCACGTACAGCTCGCCGTCGGCATCTTCACCCAGCGCGGTCACATAGTTGCCCACCGCGCCGTCCGGGTGATCCGCGAGAGCGAGTTCGGTCATCGTCCACTTGCCGTCGGCGCCACGCGTGGCGACGTAGAGCACGCCATCCGGTTTGGCCCAGCCACGCGACCAATCGGCGAAGACGTACTTGCCGACGAGATGAGGGAACAGTTTGCCGCGATACACGTAGCCACCCGTGACACTGATACCTTTCGCATCGGGATCCTTCGCGTACTTGCCGAAGTTTTTGTAAGCGATGATTGGGTCAATCAACGGCTCGCCCATCGCACCAACCTTCGGACATTCCTCTGGCGGTTGACGGCTCTTCTTCGGATCAAAGCAGACGAACCCCTCGCGAATATTCCAGCCGTAGTTGCCGCCCTTCGTCACGATGTCCACTTCCTCCCAGGAATCCTGACCGACATCGGCGACGAAGAGTTGATGATCACCGCCGCGATCGAATGACAGTCCCCACGGATTGCGGAAACCCCACGCGTAAATTTCCGGTTGCCCTTTGCCGTTGCTCACGAACGGATTGTCCTTCGGCACGGCGTATTGTTTGCCGGCATCCTTGTGATCCACATCGATGCGAAGAATTTTGCCATGCAGCTTCTGCGTGTCTTGTCCGTTGCCTTGTGGCGAATGTCCGCGGCCAACGTCGTTCGCATTTCCACCGTCACCGACGGCAACGTAAAGCAATCCATCCGGCCCGAACGCCATGCGACCGCTGTGATGATTCGCGTAAGGCATGTCGATCTCCAGCAACACGCGTTCGTCCACCGCCTGATCGTCCTTCAACGTGAATTCGGAAACATGGATTGTGTGATCCCAGTTCGTCTCGGCGCCTTGGCGCAACGGCGCGCTGTAGGAGGCGTAGAACTTTCTATTCTCCGAAAATTTCGGGTGAACCGCCAAACCAACCAGCCCGCGCTCGTCGAAATTACCCGACTTGAAAATGACTTGTTGCGACGTGAGTTCGAGGGCCAGCTTATTCGTCACCGCGCCATCCTTGTGAACGATGAAGAGTCGGCCAATCTGGTCGGCGAACAGCAACCGATCGCCACCAATCGGTACGATCGTGGTGGGCTGCACAAAGCGTTCCTCCAGCAGCTTCAATGTTGGTTTCGATTCCGCCGCGGCGGCGACGAATGCGGACAAAGCAATCCCCAAGCTCAAGAAAAGTGGTTTCACGGGCGCGACTGTAAGCAGGCCGTACTTCGCGGCACAAGCGCGCGATGCATGAGGGCCGGACCGCTGAGCTTGGTCAATCAATCGTCTTTAACGACGGGGCCTTTGCTGGCGTCTGCTGTTTGTTGCCTGCGGTTTGGAGCGCATCGGACCCCGCCCGGCGCGTGATCCGTCTGGCCCCTGCGCATCGGGTCGTGGCGGCGATGTTCCGCGCCGGTCGGTTCGTTGCGTAGCCTTACGATTTTGCGCCTGCACAGGATCACGCCGAGGCGAAGGCGTTCCCCGCCGATCGGTTCGCTGCGGAGCCAAGCGGCTTTGCGACCGGCCGGTCGAACCGCTCCCAGGCATTTTCGCGAGCCGGAAATCAACCTGTTTCTTGAACGAGTTCACCTTGGCGATCTGGACTTCCAGTTTATCGCCCAGACGAATGATGCGCCGCGTGCGCCGGCCGATGAGATGATTGCGCGCGGGATCGAAAATGTAGAAATCATCCTCCATCGTTGAGAGAGGCACGAGGCCGCTCATGCTCAGGTCCGGCACATCGACGAAGAAACCCATGTTGCGCACGTCGGTGACCAGCGCGGCGTAACGCTGCGGAGTCCCGGACTTGAGCTGCGCATTGAGAAACGCGAAGAGCTTTACGTCCTTGCTGTCGCGCTCCGCGTCCGCCGAATTGCGCTCGGTGTCGGAGATGTGATCGGCCGTCAGCTTCAGCGAATGTTTCGAGCCGTGACTGCTCTGAAACAGCGCGCGATGCACCACCAGGTCGGCGTAGCGGCGAATGGGCGATGTGAAGTGCGCATACTTCTTCTTCGCCAAACCGTAATGCCCGAGCGGCTCGACGGCGTAGCGGGCGCGCATGAGTGATTTCAGGAAACCGATCTTCAACGCCTGGCCGATCGGGATGGTGTTCAACTTCTGCAACAGCCGCTGGACTTCGTGACGATTCGTCAGGTTGCCGCACGGCACGTTGTGGCTGAGCACTTCCTCGCGATACTCGATCAGCCGCTTCTCGGCCGGATCCTCGTGGATGCGGTAAATCGCCTTCTGGTTTTGACCCATCAGCCGCGTGGCCACAGCTTCATTGGCGAGCAGCATGTATTCCTCGATCAGTTGATGCGAAACATCGTTGATCACTTTCTCGATGCGTTCGACGTGGCCGTGCTCATCGAGGCGGATTTTGGTTTCGGGAAAATCGAGATCGAGCGAGCCGGCCTTGAAACGCAGCCGGCGAATGCGCTGCGCCAGTTCATGCGCCTGATGCAGCATCTGCTCGATCGCTCCCACCGGCTTGCGCTGAAGAATCGCGAACACTTCCTTGTAGCTGAAGCGGCGCTTGGAATTGATCACTGCGGAATAGAATTTCGTGCTCAGCACGCGGCCTTCATTCGAGACGAGAAACTCCACGCACTTCGTCAGACGATCGACGTTCGGCTTGAGCGAACAGAGTTCGTTGCTCAGCGCCTCGGGCAGCATCGGGATCACGCGGTCCACGAGATACGTCGAGTTCCCGCGCCGGCGCGCTTCATCGTCGAGTGCGGTGCCGGGCTTCACGTAATTCGACACGTCCGCGATGTGGACCCACAGCTTCCAACTTTCCGGTGACGCGCGCTGCAAACAGATTGCGTCGTCAAAATCCTTCGCATCATCGGGATCAATCGTGACGACCTGGTCACCTCGGCAATCGGTGCGGCCCGCGAGATCTCCATGATTCACCTCGCTGCCGATGGCCCGCGCCTCGGTCAAAACGATTTTCTCGAAGTGCAGCGGCAGGTTGTATTGGCGCAACACCGAGAGCATGTCCACGCCCTCTTCGTCCGGCGCGCCGAGCACTTCGATGATTTCGCCTTCGGGATTTGTGTGGCGCGATTCCCACTCCTGCAACTCCACAACGACCTTGTCACCCACTTGCGCGGGCCGGCCCACGTCCCGGGGTTCCGGCACATAGACGTCGTGAGGAATTCGCGGATCGTCAGGAATGACGTAGAGGAACTGCTTGCCTCGTTGCAGCGTGCCGACGAGTTGCTTGCGCTTGCGTTCGAGAATGCGGATGACCGTGCCTGTATTCTCTCCTCCATCCCGATTCCTCAGTCCCAGCGGCCGCACGTCGCGCCGCACGAGCACGCGATCTTCATGAAACGAAGTTCCCGTCGCATTCTCGGGAATTGCGATCTCCTTGATCGTCGCATCGTCGGGCTGGAGAAATCCTTTGCCGCCGCGATTGATGCGAATCTTACCGGGAATCAAATCCGCCTCGCGCGGCTCAATGTAGCGGTTGCCCTTGGTCCGCACGATGCGCCCCTCCTGTTCGAGCGCGCGTAATACCTCCTGCAAATCCTGTTGCCGATTCGGCGGCAGGTTCAAAGCCCGCAGCAACTCGGGCACGTTCATCGGCGCGTATTCCTTGCGCGCAAGCAGTTCCAAAATCTGTTCTTCCATATTCTTCATTGTTGCGCGAATTCGCCGCGCGATTTGATGTGACTATATCCTCCACAAAGGCGCCGGCTGCGAGCAACTGGAGCCAGCATACATTCCATTTCGATGGAACCACAGGTGAAACGCTTCACGAATCGTCCTCGGGCCAAACGTCGCGGGCGGGATCAGTCACCGGATTTTGGCGATCCCCACTTCAGAATGCGTGTGCGTGTTAATCATCAAATTGCTTGGTCGCAATCCTTCCTGTTGCCAAGCTTCTGCACTACGACAAACACAAGTCGTTTCGTTTTATGCATCAAATCTTATTCTTCCCGGCCCGCCGTTTAAGGTTCCTCGTGATCGCGCTGGTCGTCGCCGTCGTCCACATTGCGCAAACACAGGCGCAATCATTCATCGTTTCGACGATACCAGCCAATGGCTCGTCTGGAGTGTCACCGTCCGCCGCGGTGGTCTTCACGTTCAACGAGCAGATGGACACCGCGCTCACCATGGTGCAGTTCATTGACACGGTGACTTTCATGTCGCTTCCCACATCGTTTGCGTGGAGCGCCAACGACACCGTGCTGACCTGCACGCCGACACCGGCGTTCCCGGCGAACAGAATGATCGTGTGGAGCGCGGACGGTGAGAGTCTCATTGGCGATCCGCTGGAAGGCACCCTGGGAGGATTCTTTACTACGGGTTCCGGCAGCGGGGGCAATCCGGGATCCGGCACGAATCGGCTCACCAGCTTTGTGATTGGAAAAGCGCACTTCTATGATCAGACATCCGCCGGGGCACCGACCCTGAATCCTGACATTCCGTATCTCTTTACCGCCATGACCGCCCTGGCCTCGAATCGCACAGCGAACAGCGTGAGCGTTACGTTGCCCACCACTGCGGTGTCCAATCTCACGCAGAACTTTCTTCATCCCGAGAGCTTTTTTCTCACCGCCAGCCACGTGAATCTGGCGTTGTTCAACAACACGTTTCCGGCAGGCAACTACGTGTTCAACGTTTCGGCGACCACCTCGAATCAACAGGTGACCGTGAACTTGCCGGCGTCCCTGACGCAACCCAATCCGCCGCACGTTTCCAATTTCGCAGCGGCGCAGTCCGTTACCGCCACGCAATCCTTTCAACTTTCGTGGGACGCATTTCAGGGAGGCACCGCCACCAATCACATTTCCGTGTCGATTGGAGAATCGTTCCGGAGCCCGGACTTCGGCGCTGCCGGCGCATTGAACGGCACGGCGACTTCGATCGTGATTCCTGCCGGCACGTTGCAGCCGGCGTCCAACTACAATGCCACGATCAGTTTTTATCGATCCACTGGCAGCAGCAACGCGAGTTACACCACGATGGCGTACGTTGCCACGTCCACAGAATTCAGTCTGATCACCTCCAGCGGCCTTGCAACGCTGCCACTGATTCTCACCAACGCAGCATTCACTGGTGGATCCTTCGTGTTCGATGTCCTTTCGTCACCGGGCCAGATCCTGAGCATCGAGTACAGCTCGACACTGCTCACGAACCAGTGGCAACCGCTGCTGACGACGACCAACGCCACCGGACTCGCGCGCATTACGCACTCAGCAACGAACAAGCATCTTTTCTATCGCGCCCGGAAAAATCCTTGAAGCAATCGGGCACTCTCATGGCGCGCAATTTTCTCATCCGGGCGACTCCGAAAACTTGCTTCCTTATTTGACTCACATTGCAAGCGCCGCCAAGTTCGCGGCACACCTTCGGAGAAACCAACATTCCGCAGGTCAGTCAACAACAGAGGAAATAACAAATATATGGGCGACAGATCACCGAAGTCCGTGAACAAGAAGGCCACGCAGAAGCAATCAAAAGCCGAGGTGGCGACTCAGGTCAAGAAACAGGCTGAAGTCGCGAAGAGCGCCGCCGGTAAAAAGCGGTAAGCAAGCAGCATCGTTTTCTGAGCGCCGCAACGAACTCGTTGCGGCGCTTTTCGTTTGTCCATTGACCGGCCCTATTTCCATTCGAACATTGAACCCGAAATCCGAAATGGAATCATCTTACGAGGGGAAACAGGTTCTGGAGCGCGGCCTTCAGGCCTTGTCATTACCCACAATTCGGCGAGTCATTGCTCAATCCTGAAAGGATTGGAGCCCTCAGCCCAGGGTTGCCGAGTCCGCGAGGCTACCCTGTGTCGCACCCGAATGTGGCCTCAACCCTGAAAGGGTTGCAGCATCTCCCGACCGCAGGCTCAATCGCCGTCACGCCGTGCAACCCCTTCAGGGTTGATGAATATGCGGGCGGTTTCCCCAGCGTAGCGCCCCGGCGGCGCAACGCTGGGCTGAGTGATCGAATCCTTTCAGGATTCCAAAAAGGCCAGCCAAAAGATGTGGGTAATGACAAGG
>JBBRBM010000162.1:0-13632 GCA_038205745.1 Verrucomicrobiota bacterium
AGGTCACGTCGCGAACGGTGCCGGTGCCCACGTTGAAAAGAAAAATCTGGATGCCATCATCGTGGTTGTCGTCGCCGTCCTGGCTGCCCACGAAGATGTTCTTAATCACGTTGTACTGGACCACCTGGGCGTCGCGCGTCACGCGGATGCCGTCGGCGGAAAAATTGGCGACGACGTTCCCTTCACAAATGGATTCGGGCGCACACAGATTGATGCCGAAGCGGGTGTTGAGCACGTAGTTATTGCGCGCGACGTGCCGCCGTCCGTGGCGACCCAACCAGATGCCGCTGCGAGCTTCCATCCAATCCTTCGCGGTCCATTGGCTCGCATCGAGCACGCTGTAAATGAAACAGTCTTCCACCACGAGGTCGGCGCTGTCGTCGCTGCCGTGCTCTCCGAGCGTGACGAGTTCCCGCGGCACACGCGAAAGCGGTGACGGAGAAAGCGACGGCGAAATAGTGAGGCCCTTCACAACCCAATTGCTCCCGCCTCCGATATCGACCCAACCCACCTGCGGTGTGTGTCCTGCGCCGGCAGCGATCGTGATCGGCTTTTCGTTGTAGCCGCTTGGTAGGCGAATGATCCCATGCCAGCCGGACCGAAGCAGCACGGTGTCGCCGGATTTGATCGGCGCGTTCGGATTGGCCGGCGTCCCGTCGCGGTCACGCATCTGGATCAGTCCGGCAACGATCACTTCCTCGATCGTGCGCCAAGGACGATCCGCGCTGCCGTCGCCGTCGCGAGATCCTTTCGCTGGATCACAGAAGAACGTCGCCGCGCGAAGCGGGTTGGAGATCAAAGGCTGTGCGCACAGCACCGCGCCGAGAATCGAGAACAACGACAGGGATCGAAACATGCGCTCACTTCGACGACGCATGTCGACGGAGTCATTCAGACAGATAATTTGCGCTGCCACCAAAGCATCAGTTCAAGCCCGGTGCGATTCGGATACGAGCGCGGCACCCAGCCGCGTTTCAAATCGAAGTGCGGGAGAAAGCGCTCCATCAACTCCTGCTGCGTGCAGCCAAATGGAGGACCGTCGCCAGCTCGCAGCATATAGTGAATGGCGAGAAACTGGCCGTCCGGTTTCAGCCAGCGCAGAAGAGCCTGGACGTATTCATCGCGGCGCGCGGGATTGATGGCGCAGAATAGCGTGTGCTCGAATATCCAGTCGAAGCGGGCCATCGGTTCGAGCTGCAGGAAGTCGCCCAGACGAATCTCGGCTTGCAAGCCGGCGGACGCGGTTCGCTCCTGCGCCAGCCGGACCGCAGAAGGTGCCAGGTCCAGGCCGGTCACAGAACATCCAGCCCTGGCCCACGCCCGCACGTCGTGGCCGGTGCCGCAGCCGGGCACCAGCACGTTGCCGCGTATGAGTTCGTTCTCGCCCGCCAGGAAATCGACCAGCCCTGTTGAGGGTTCGCCTTTCTCCCAATGCGTATCTCCACTCATGTAGAGTGCTTCCCAGTCCGTTTCGCTCATCGCAGGATGTTCTCTGATTGGCGTGCCGGAATCAAATCGCCATCCGCAAATCGACTGTGAGTTATTCCGAGACATTCGCCGCCATCAGATTTCTCCCACACGCGGTCGCGACAATTTCCGATAGCACCCGTTTCCCAAAACCGCCGACATTACTGTTGTGTCGAAGTCGATCGTGCTGCTGATAGAGGACGATGTCGCCGTGCGTGAAACGCTGGTGCGCATACTCGATCGTGCCGGTTTCAAAATACTGACCGCTGGCTGCGGTGATGAGGCGGTTGAACTCGCGATCGAAACCGCCCCCGACGTCATTGTCACTGACTTCAACATGCCGCGCATGAACGGCGTGGAAGCTGTCCGAGCCATTCGTCGCGCGACGATGCTCTTTAACCTGCCTGCACTCATCATCACCGGCGTGCCGATTCCGGAAGTTGCCGAGGCCGTCGAACGCGTGGGACTCGCGCGGTTGATCCCCAAGCCGTTCCTGTTCGCCGATCTTGTCAAATCGATCCGCGACCAGTGCGGCGCCCTGCCTGCGTAAATTAAACGCGACACCGATCAGCGCATCGCGACTGCACCACAGGGATTGATCGGCTCACGCTTCCGTGTCTTGCGGTGAACGAGGGCGTAGAGCGCTGAATTGTTCCACCCAGCAGACCGCGCGGCGCAACAGCAAGTGAGCATCCTCACACCCGAGCTTCTCGCGAATCTTCGCGCGATAGGCTTCCACCGTCTTCGGGCTGAGATGCAATTGTTCCGCGATGTCCACGGTGCGTTTCCCATGGCCGATCAACTCGAACACCTCGAGCTCGCGATCGGACAGCGTGGACATCGGAGAGAGGATGCGTTTGTGCGTTGAAAACCCGCGCAGGATATTCTCACTCAGTTGCGCACTCACGTAAATGGCGCCGCCCAAAACGTGCCGGATCGCCTGAAGCAACGCCTCAGGCCCGGCTTCCTTCATGATGTAGCCATGCGCTCCGGCGTGCAGCGCACGCTCGGCGTAGAGTTGTTCGTCGTGCATCGATAGCACCAGCACGCACATTTCGGGATGCAGCGCGTGAATATTCTTGATGAGTTCAAGACCGCCCCCACCCGGCATCGTCAAGTCAGTGATGATCAGCTCGGGTATTTGCTTTTCCATGCACGTAAGCGCCTCGGCCGGCGTGCCGAGTTCGGCAATGACTTGCAGGTCGGGCTGCTTGTCGATGAGCTGCGCAACACCGGCGAGCGTCATCGGATGATCGTCCACCAACATCACCCTGCGGCGACGGCACGACGCTGTTGCCGCGAACGGCTGCTGTGTGCCGGATTCCCGCCCAGGCGGGCACGCCGGATTTCGTTGTGATGATCGATTCATGGTTTCTGCGGCAGAGTGCAGGTGACGCATACACCGTGCTCAGGCACGGATGCGATGCGCATCTGCGCACCAATCAACTCGGCCCGGTAATTCATGATTCGCAAACCAATTCCCCGATCCCAGGTGGCCGTCGGCGCAAATCCCTCGCCGTCATCGGCGACGGTCAACTCCAGCGTGCTGCCGGTCAGTCGCAGTCCGATGTCGATGTGCCTCGCGTGTGCGTATTTTACCGCGTTGTTCACCGCCTCCTGTGCGATGCGGCAGAGGTGTGTCGCCACGTCGGCATCCTCCATCAACACCAGGTCATTGCACGTGAAGCGGCATTCGGTCTTTGCCGTGGATTCAGTGGCTCGCGCGAGACTTCTCAGTGCGAGCATCAGGCCTTCCAGCTCGCTCGGAACTGGGAGCAGACCGTGTGAAAGCAGCCGCGCATGACGAATCGTTTCACGAAGCTGAAGCGTCATGGTTTCGAAGTCGTTCACCAGCGAGGGTGCCGCGGCTCGAAGCTGTTGGAGAAACGTGTGGTTGAAAAAATCGAGCGCCGTGAGTTCCTGGCCGAGACCGTCGTGCAGATCCTGCCCGATACGTTGACGCTCGCGATCCCCGATCTCCAGGATCTCACGCTCCATTTCCCGCCGCTCGGTGATGTCGAGCCCGGTGCCGATGACGAATTCCACTTCCGAGTTTTCGTCGAACAACACGCTGTTCGACCATTCGATGAGCCGCTGCGTGCCTTCACGTGTGCGGATGTAATTCACGTGTTTGCTTGGGCCTTGTCCGAGACGCAGCGCCTCGAAAACTGCGGTGACGGATTGCTTTTCGTCAGGCAAAAGAAAGAGATCGAAGAATGTCTGTCCCTGAACTTCGTCGAAGCCGTATCCCGTCACCGCTTCAAGGGCGGGATTGAAGTGAACAACGCGACCCTCGCAATCCAGCACCACGATTACGGCCGCCGTCGTGCGCAGCAGCGTTGCATTGAACTCGTGCTCCCGGCGCAGCGCTCCTTCGGCGAGCGTCTGCTCAGTGACATCGCGCGCGCTTTCGAGAAGCAGCATGGCGCCATCACGATTCGGGATGCGCTGCAACCGTGAATGGACAATCAGTTCGCGGCCGTCCTTGGTGCGGTGCCGAATCACCCCTTCCCAACGACGGCGCGATAACAGCGCCAGTTCAATTTGGTTCCAGGGCTGCGGAAACTGCGTTTGCAACAACTCCGATAGGGGGCGGCCCAAAGCTTCATCAGGAGAATAGCCGTACAGTTCAGCCGCGCCGTTGTTCCAGAACTCAACACCGCCGGGAACGCGCCAGATGAAGATGGCCTCCTGCGCCACCTTCAGAATCTCCGCATGCCAGCGCAGCGCCTCGTCCATTCGTCGCTGCTCTGTCCGGTCGCGCGCGATGACTGTCACGCCGAGCACTTCTCCAGTCCGGTCGAAATCCGGCGTGTAATCGACGCTGACCCAGCGCGCGCCAGCGTCTTTGTAGGGAACCCAGTCGTCGTAATGTACCTGCTCGCCGGCGAGAGCGCGCTTGAGCCGCGGCTCGATCTTCACCCACGCGTCATCGCCGAGGATTTCGCGCACGGGATGCCCGGTGATTTCTTCGTGCCGGCGGCCAAACCACAGTTCGTAGGCGTGATTGTTGACGCGATAAATTCCGTTGCGATCGATGTAGGCGACCAATGCCGGGACCATGTCGAGAACGGCGCGCAGCCGTGGCTGCTCGTCATCCTCTGCAATGGCGTGGCTCGTTGGTTGTCGCTCGGCTTTCATCGCGAGACTTTGTGACCGCGCTTCATTTCGCTGAAACGGGTGGCAACTATTTAGCCAACGGATTCACCCATGACTCGACTCTCCACAGGCTGCACAAAGGTTTGCAAAAGTTGCTGTCGCGTTCGAACGGCGCGGTCGTGGTGAACTGAGCGGCTGGCTCAGAATTGCTCGCGAAGGCACGCCCATTTTCAGATAGTCGGGCGTGCCTACAATCATCTCTCACGGGATCGCTGCGCTCGCGATCGCCGCGCCATTCGGTCCCGCGCTTTCCTGGCGGGCTCGAGTGCTCGGCGTGATTTGCGCCATGGCACCGGACGTCGATGTGGTCGGATTTCCGTTTGGGATTCAATACGGAGACATGCTTGGTCATCGCGGCTTGTCGCACTCGCTTCTGTTCGCTGCGGCGCTCGCAACGCTTGCTCTGATCCGGCTGCGTTTCGCCGAACCGAAGGCGAACCACTGGCAAACGTGGTTATTCCTCTTTCTGGCTGCGGCGTCTCACGGTTTGCTCGACGCTCTGACGGATGGCGGTTACGGCGTCGCATTCTTTGCTCCGTTTGACGGAACGCGATACTTCTTCCCGTTCACGCCGATCGCGGTCTCACCCATTGGCGCCGGATTTTTTTCGGCGCGTGGCGCGGCGGTGATTATGAACGAAATGCTTTGGGTATGGCTCCCATCCATCGGGTTCTTCTTCGCGGCGCTTCTGGCTCGTGCAACGGCGCGCGCGCTTTGGTCCGGATCAACTTCCCGGCCGCGATCACGTTGATAATTGCCGGTGCGAGACTCGGAACATGTGCGCACGTTTCACCGCGAATTGTTCGTTCATGAACCGCTCCGCGGCCTCGGTGACCTCGCAGGCATGCATCGATACGGCACGAAAACCAACTGCCGGCTTGTGAACCGGACCGGCGGACGACTGCACCTGCAAACGAAATGCGAACTTCATACAAGACCTGAAACTTTTTATGGGCTCGGCTTATTTGTAATGCACAGGACAGCGAGCAGAAATCAGGCACGCCTCTGATTGAGAACTGGTGGTCTCGCGGAAATCGCAGCCGGGGGACGCCTGATGCGGCCGTAGTGGGCCAATCGCTCTTTCAGTCGCGCGCCATGGGTAAGTTGACGATGGACTCGGAGAACTTGCCGACCTCGCTCTTCACTTCCACACGCCCGCCATGCGCCTCCACGAAAGCCTTCACCAGACTTAGACCGAGTCCGAGCCCGCGCTGCGAGCGGCTCTTGTCGCCGCGATAAAGCCGGTCCCAGATCTTGGGCAGTTCGTCCGCGGGAATGCCGATGCCGTTGTCGCGAATCGAAACAATCACTTCGCTAGTGTCACAACGTGAACGCACTTCGATTCGCCCGCCGTCATCCGTGTACTTCACCGCGTTGTCCAGCAGGTTGGCGAACGCCTGGCGAATGCGCGGGACATCGACATCCGCCAAGCACCGCGGCGCGAACTCTGTCGTGATGGTGATGTGCTTCTCTTCGGCGACGAAACGATAGATCTCCACGACTTGTGCGAGCAGTTCCGCCAAATCAACGCGCTCGCGATTCAATTTCATCGCGCCGGATTCGGCTTCGGCCACGTCCATGAGCGTCTTGAGAATCGTGAGCACGCGCTCGGATTCCTCCACCGAATCCGCGAGGGCTTCTCGCAAAACTTCCGCGCTCGCGCCGCTGCGGAGCGCCTGTTCTGCCGCCGCGCGCAGCCGCGCCAGCGGCGTGCGCAGATCATGCGCCACATTGTCGAGCGACTCGCGCATTTGCCGAATGAGGTTCTGGTTCAACTCCAACAGGCGATTGAAGAGATGCGCGAGGCGATCGAGTTCGTCCTCGGACTCACGCGTCGGCACCCGCGCGCTGAGATTGCCGGTGTTGATGATCGACTCAGCCGTCGCGGCGATTTGGCGAACAGGCCGAAAAGTTCGTCGCGCCACGATCGCGCCGCCGATGATCGCCAGGAGAAACACCGGTGCAGCCACGGCGATGAACACGCGCCGGAACGGTTGCAGCACCATTTCACGACTGTTCGCGATGCGGCCGACTTGCAACACGCTGCTGTCGCGTAATGTCGTCGCCGCCACGGTGAAATCGCGCTGCTCATCGCGCGGCACGCGAACGGTCGCGACCTGGCGTGCGATGCCGAAGTCGAAGCTTGGCGGTTCGTAATTCACCCAATCCTCGGGCGCGCTGATGAAGACGACGTCGTTCCACCGGTTCACCACGCGGATGAAAAGTTTCTCCCGCCGCGCGTTCTCGCTGCGTTGCGTCCAGTTGCGCAGCGCGCCGATCCCGCCGCTATTGTAGGTGACCGCGATTTCCTTCAGCCGTGCTTCGACGATCTCGCGGTCCTGACGTTGCACCGCCTCCGCGACGAGAAAATAGAGCGCCACGAACAACACCGCCGCGCTCAACAAAAATGTGAGCGCGTACCAGAGATTCAGCCGAAAGGTGATGCTGCGCGTCATGGCTGCGACGCCTTGAGCGTGTAGCCGACGCCGCGAATGGTCTGGATCAGCTTCATCGGAAAATCCTTGTCCACTTTACTGCGCACGCGATGCACGAGCACGTCCACCACGTTCGTTTGCGGATCGAAACTGTAGTCCCAGACGTGTTCGAGAATCATCGTCTTGGTCACCACGCGCCCGGCGTGGCGCATGAGAAATTCGAGCAGCGAAAACTCGCGCGGCTGAAGCTCGATGATTTCAACGCCGCGCTTCACCTCGCGCGTGACGAGATCCATGGAGAGATCAGCGACCCTGAGTTTCGTTGGCTCGGTCGCGTGCGTCGCACGCCGAATCAGTGCCTGCACGCGCGCGAGCAATTCCGAGAACGCGAACGGCTTCACGAGGTAATCATCGCCGCCCGCCTGAAGGCCGCGCACGCGATCATCCACCGTGGTCTTCGCGCTGAGGATGAGCACCGGCACCTGTTTGCCTTCGCGGCGCAACGTTTGCACCAGCGTCAATCCATCAAGGCGGGGCAACATGATATCGACGATCACCGCGTCATACGGAACGCCGCGCGCCATCTCCAAACCGCTCTCCCCGTCGCCGCAAGGGTCCACGGCAAATCCATTCTGCTTCAATCCGTTCACGACGAACGAAGCGATCTTCTTGTCATCTTCAACCACGAGGACGCGCATGAGTGTGAGCAAGCTAAGAGAACTTTGCTGAAAGCGGAAGATTCCAGCGCTCGACAAAAAAGCCCTCCCGCTTTCGCGGGAGGGCTTCCGCCTCTTCAGTGATCAACCTTTGTTCTCGTCCACGACCACATAGCGGCTGCCGCCTTTGCTCCAGATGCGCAACAGCGTGCGCTTGTCTTTCACGTTCTCGGTGAGTTGCACCGCGTCATCGGCGCTCTTCACCGGCTTGCGATTGATCTCCTGGATCACGTCGCCAGCGCGCAAGCCCGCTTCGAACGCCGCGGAATTCGGATCGACCTGCGTCACCACCACGCCATTGACGTTCGTCGGCAGCTTGAACTGCTGCTTCGCCGCTGAATCAAGATCCGCCACCGCAACGCCGTCGAGCGCGTCACTTGAGTTCTGCGCGTCGGCGCCGGGTTTATTGGATGCGAGTTCCTTCCCGGGCAATTCCTTCACCGTCACGTCGAACGATTTTGTTTTGCCATCGCGAAGAACTTTCATTCCCACCGAGGTTCCCGGCGATGTCTGCGCCACCTGCAACTTCAAGTGACGACCGTCCTTCACCGCCTTGCCGTTGAACTCCGTGATGATGTCGCCGTCGCGCAATCCTGCTTTCTCGGCGGGACTCTTTGGCGTGACGCCGGCGATGAGCGCGCCGCCCGATTCTTTCACGCCAAACTCACTCGCGAGCGCGGGCGTCAGGTCCTGGATGTTCACGCCGAGGAAACCACGCACGACGCGACCATCTTTCACAAGACCTTCCATGACGGAGCGCGCGAGGTTCGCCGGGACGGCGAAACCGATGCCTTGGTTTCCACCGCTGCGACTGAGGATCGCCGTGTTGATTCCGATCAATCGGCCTTCCGCGTCGATGAGCGCGCCGCCGGAATTGCCGGGATTAATCGCAGCGTCAGTCTGAATCATGTCTTCGTAGTCAAGACCAAGGCTGCCGCGTCCCGTGGCGCTGATGATGCCGCTCGTCACCGTCTGGCCGACGCCGAACGGATTGCCAATCGCGAGCACCACGTCGCCGACTTCCAATTTGTCGGTGTCGGCAAATTCGATTGCCGGCAAATCCTTCGCATCGATCTTCAACACCGCGATGTCGGACTTCGGATCTTTGCCGACAACCTTCGCCGTGAATTCGCGTCCGTCATTCAGCGCGATCTTCACCTCGTCGGCGTTCTCCACCACGTGATTGTTCGTAAGCAGATAACCGTCCTTCGTGACCACAACCCCGGAGCCGAGCCCATGCTGTTTCGGCGCGGGCATGTTGCGCCCGAAGCGCTGGCCATCGGATTCGTCGCCGAAGAAGCGGCGGAAGAATGGATTGTTCGCCAGCTCGTCCGGCATCTGGTGCGAAACATTTTTCGCGCTCGCGGTGACGTAAACCTTCACCACGCTCGGCGCGACTTTCTTCACCACCGGCGCGAAACTCGTGACGCCTGTTTCGCGCGAGACGGGCTTCTCACTGACTGCGACCTTCAGCGACACGGGCTTCGCAGTCTCCCTGGCTTGCAGTTGGTTCCAGGTGAATGTGCCTGCACCAGCCGCGATCAGGAGTGCGAGCAGGAACGTGCGCACACGGCTTACGCGCCGCCTGTTTTCTGGTTGGCAGGTCTGTAGTGACTCAAACTCGTTGTTATTCATGCGCGCAATCTGGCGCACGCGCATGACGGCAAGCTTTCGGGAAGATTACAGATTGGAAAGGTTCGCCCGAACCATGCAGTTCGATGGGGAACGCACGCGCCCTCGCGTGCGGTGTTCCGCGCCCTCGCGGAATACTGGGTAACGAGGCATACGCCAACCATTCCGTTTGGTTGTCGCGCGCCTCGCCGACCGGCGAGGGCGCCGATCGGAAACGCGAGGGCGCGTGTGCTCCCGGAAACGAACTGCATCGTTCCGTTTCAACGCTTCTTCAACTGGCTGTCCGCGAAGGACACAAACACCATCCAATCCTCCGCCGTCATCGAATGATTCCCGGGACGGATGTAATAGCCGAGTTTGCTGTCGATCAGCTTCCCGTTCGGCGGCATGGCGTCGGCGTCACACTGGCCCGCCTTGAGCAACGCATAAACAGGTTCCGCTGCTTTCAACACGCGGAACTGTCCCGCCGGATCCGCCCAGCGATCACCCTCCGCGTTCGAAAGCAACACCGGACGCGGCGCCATCAACGCGACGAGTTCGTGTTGATCGAAAGGCAGCTTGTCCGTCCGTTCGTTGAACTTCTTGAACTCCGCGTTGAACCAGTGCGGGAAGTTTTTATTGATCACTGCCGTCGTCTCGGCGGTGGGCCGGCCGTTGGCTTGCGGCTTGGCAAGCTCGGGCGCGATACGGTCCGGCGCTGTGCCACCGCAGCCAGCCTGATGCGGAATCGCCAGTGCGATGCGCTCATCAAACGCCGCAGCGAGCAACGCGGTCTTGCCGTTGCGCGAATGACCGACGGCCGCGATGCGCGTCTTGTCGATGTCGCCGTCAGTCACGAGATAATCCACGCAACGCTGAAAGCCCCACGCCCAACCCGCGATGCAACCGCGATCGCGCGTGAGAGAATTCGTCGCCGAGCCCGTGCGCTCTTTCGCCAGCCACGCATAGACGCCGTCCGACACATCGCCACGATCCGAGTCCACATCCGCGTTGCAGAACGTGGCGAGCGCGTAGCCGCGTCCGATAATTTCCGCGAGCGGCCAATCCGTCGCCTGCGTGCCGCGCGCCGCTTCGGTCGCGTGACTGTCCACACATCCTTTGCAGCCATTGCCGAGAAAACTTTGCGACAACGGGATGCGCGAGTCGGAGTGAATGGCGTGATTGCCGCAGAAATTCATCGCCAGAAAAACCGGCGCGCGCCGCACCTCGTTCGGAGTGATCACCAGCAAATCGATCCTTGGCCGTTCGTAGCCGGGAATCGAGATCGTCACCTGTTTCAACGTCGCTTTGCCGTCGAGAAATTTTTTGTCGATCACCTTGTCGTCAAACTTCAGCCGGCGCGGCGCGGGCGGAATCGCTCCATACATGTATTGCTCGAACAACGCTTTCAGTTCGGGACGGCGCTGGTTGTTCCACTGTCTGACCGTCGTCACGGGTTTGCCGTCCGACATCACGAGCGGGTTTGGGAGATTCGTTTGCATGGGCAGATCAGCGAAGTCAGTAAAACGCGGTGTCGCTCCACGCGCCGCCGAAGCAACAACACAAATCGTCAGCACGGAACACGAGAGTCGCACGAAAGATGATTTCACGCGGCAAGGTTAACAGCGGAAAACCGTCGGCGGCAATAACACAGCGAAGCCCATGATATGACGGTGAGGAGAAGAAAATTCTGATTGGAACGGGCGGGACGATGCGGGAACTGACGCAGTCACTGACGGCGTCAGATCACCGTCGCGGTGAGCGAAGGTGAGCGCGGCCATGCTGCGGTCTTCCACCACGAGTCGGGCATCTTCGAGAATAGCCCAGCCATTGATGGCTGGGTAAATCGTCCAGGGACAAAATAAAGTCCCGCCAGGCACGGAAGGAATTTCTCAGCAGCAGACGCTCTCTTCGATTTGGAGTGCGCCGACTTGGCGGCGCTTTTTCGCGGCGCGACTTGTCGCGTTGCCCGTTGGCGACAAGTCGCCAGCGGAAAAAGCGGTGACAAGCACCGCACTCCAAAACCCCGCCCGACGAAAGGAATTCCTCAACAGCAAACGCTCCTTTCGTCCCGGCGGGACTGGAATGGGTTGTTTGACCCGTGAACCCGGCGCTCAAGCGCTGGGTAATGTCGAGCGCGCGTCTTCCATCATGAGTCGGGCAGCGGTGGATGGTGAGAGGAAAGATGGTGACTCTCTGCCGAGCAGCCGCTACGGAAAATGGGTAGCAGCGCGGTGGGTTCCCCAGTTCATTGATGTTTTTTGATGTTCCCAAGCAATGAAGATGGGTTCAATCTGTCCCGGATTACCAAACAGTTTCGGTAACGCGCAGCCAAAAACCGAAGGTACCCAAATGAAAACTCGTGCAACTAACTCCCGCGAATCTCGCTTTCTCTTTGTTCAACTAATCGTCTTCTGCGGATTACTAGCTGGATGTTCATCATCGCCTTCGAGTGGCGATGGTGAGCGCGTTATTCAAGCCCGCATCAAGCAGGAATCGGAAGGTCGGGTCAAATTGACAAAATTTGAAAAAACAAATGGTGCAAAAGGAGAGTTGATTGGGTTGACAATCTACACGCTGGAATTCGAGGCCGAAATTGAATTCACAGAAAAGTGCAATTGGCTCACCGGAATGTTTGGCCAAGAGTTAAGTTTCCGGACGAGCAAGCTTGTCGCGGCACCGGCATCTGGATTCAGCTGGAACAAGTTTCTCGATGATTCGCAGAACCCAGGAACGGCGGTAGCGAAAGGGCAAAGAGTGCAGCTTTCAGGCGTTGTTCGATTCACGAAGAAGGAAAAGGGATGGTCTGTCGATTCCATGCAACTGAGTAATGCAAAGCCCATGAGCGGCTCGACTGAATCAATGTCGAGTGCCGCTTCAGAAGTTGGAAATACTGAGCCGAATAATCCGCAAAACGGTGCCAAACGCATAGAAACGCTTCGCGAAAAAGCCGGCAAAGGCGATGCCGAAGCCCAGAATGAACTCGGGAAACTTTATGCAGATGGCCAAGGTATGGAAACCAACGCGCCTGAAGCTGTAAAGTTGTTCCAGATGGCGGCGGCACAAGGAAACGCGAAAGCTCAAGCAAACTTGGGCTGGTCATATGCGGACGGACGAGGAATCGCAAAGGATCCTCAAGAGGCGGAACGCCTGTTTCGCAACATGGACTCCTGCGTCAGCAGCAGCGAGGTCGGCTTCGCTGAGATGCGTCAACAATCTCAAGCAGCTCGGTCGCGCGTTTCTGAGTTGGTCTAACGACCACAGTGATCAATTTCCATTCAACGTCCTTTTCAAGGACGGAGGCACAAAAGAATCTTGCCGGCTTGGAGACGACGGTTTCGAAAAGAATCCCGCTCCACATCTGTTAGTCATGGACTATATCATTCCCTATTATCTGATTTGTCCCGCAGATTCAACTAGACAGGAGGCGACGGATTTTCAGAGCCTTGGACCACTTAATGTGTCGTACCAAATCCGCTCCGGCATGAGAGTCAATCAGAGCAACCCCAGCGAACTCCTAGCCCGTTGTCCTATCCACGGCCACGCTCTTTTTTGCGATGGCAAAGTTGTGAGTGGAAAATAGCAGCCGCGATCATCTTAACAAATTCGGCGACATCTTTCCCGGCTTCAGATCAAGGCGGAGGGCCGGTTTGCCGCGTTGCCGGTGGTGGCGAGCCGCGCCATGCGGCTGGGGAGCACGGTGGCCACGGTCGGTTTCCCCAACGTGGGCTTGCAAGGTGGCGTGCCTCGCGCTGCAAGGCACTGCGGTTCGCAGCGCGAACCGCCCCACCTTTGCGCGCAGGATGATGCGCGGTATTTTCAAATCAGCGTGCCGGTGCGGGTAGCACCGGCCACTGGCCTGTGCCGTTCGGCGACTCGCCGGACGGAATGGCGAGGGCGCTTCATCGCTGGAAGCAGTCGCCATCAATCCGCTCCCTCCCATTTCGTTCGGCAGGTTGCCGAACGAGACGGGCGAGTCGCCCGTTCCACCCATGCCGGAGAACGTGAATTACGCGGTGAAGAGCAGTTGGGGCTTCATGGAATAGGTGCCGGAAGTGTCGGCGAAGCTCAAGGAGGCACGGACAGGCGAAAGAAAATTCGAGGACGTGGTTAAAGATGCCGAGCAAGCCGCCGTGTTGGTGCTGGTTTATTGAAGTGCCCCCGGCATCTTGCCGGGTTCCCCATTTCTTAAATCCCACCTACCCGGCAAGATGCCGGGGGCACGTAGGAGCGGAAGTTCGAGG
>JBBRBM010000163.1:0-13574 GCA_038205745.1 Verrucomicrobiota bacterium
ATAACGGTGAACGATGGCGAATATTGCAGGGTCAGACGGCAAAACCTCAGCCATCGTTCAGAAATATCCTCAACATTCGCGCGGACTCACATGCACAAAACCCAACAGAGACAGGCTCGTGTGACGTTTCTTGACAGGCACTACTTCAATGCGCCTTCGATCATCTTCCTGAATTCAGCGTCGGCAGATTTTACCACTGCATCCGGTCCGACCATTTTTACGAACACGTTTCCGTTTGGGCTCTCCACGATTGCGCCCATGAGCGCGTAATTCTCCAACTGCATCGCAGGTTGTCCCGGCATACCGCCTGAGTAAGTGCCATGCGTGCTCACGTAGATCACCTTGTGCTTGCCGACTTTCGTTTCGTCCGACTTCTTGTCTTTCGCGTCTTTGAACTGCATGAACCAGCGATCGATGTTCGCCTGCGTGCCGCCGCCATCACCGCCGCCGAAGTGAAAGAAAATCACGTCAGCACTTTCGGACACCTTCGCACCCGGCACGCGCAACTGGGCTTTACGCATCGCCGAACCTGGCTGAACGGTTTCCCATTTCGCCGGCTTCTTGAAAGTGAAGTCACCCACTTGAAACGTGGAAGAATCAGCCGCGGCGAAGCAAAGCGCCGGCATCAACAATGCGAGCCAGAGGAATTTCATGCGGGTTTTCGTACGCGGAACGCGGCGCGGTGTCAACGAATCGGCGGCTGTTCAAAAACTCACGCGAAAAAATTGCGCTGCGTTCGTGCTGAGAACATTGGTGAGCGTGACGTTGCTGGATGTTGCGGTAACCACTTTTGTCGTGGTCCACGTTGCCAAGTCAGCAGTTGCCTCCACGGAGTAAGTAATGCCGGAGACACTTGACCAGCGCAGCGTGTTCGTTCGCGACAACACGAGCAGAGGTTCCGGCACATTAACTTGATTCGTCACGGTGTAGTTGACCCGGAAGTCCTTCAATATCGCCATGTGCTGGCCGTTACCGGAATCGGCGAGTTGGACCGGCGGCACGACCGACAGATTCGTGAAGGTGCGTGAGTCGAACACGAGTCCCCTCGGAAACGTGTAAGGACCGAAGACGACGGGCACGAGATTGGTGCGAAAACTGAAACTTGGAAGGACGTAATCATACGGCTTGGATCGCGGCTCATTGGTGTTTTCACTTCCGCCGTTCTCGGCATCCGTCGGAATTGGATCGTCGCTCAGAAAGGTTTCAAAGGTGGCAAGCGCCGCTTCGCCGCGAGACTGGAAATTGAAATCACCGGCAACAACGATCCACGCGTTCGCGGGAATGCTGTTCGTGTTCGTGATGAGTTGCTTCAAGGCGGTTGCTTCCGAGGAACGCGTGTTCGCGTTGGCGCTGCCACTGCTGGCCTTCAGATGAACACTCACCACGTAAAGATCTTCATCGCCCGGAACATCAATCTGTGCCCACGCAAAGCCCCGATCAGGAATCAATGTGTCGTCCCATGATCCCGCGTTGCGAATCGGATAGCGACTGATGATGCCGTTCGGGATGGCGTAGCCCGTCTCGCGGAAGTAGGTGAAGTTTGTGCCAAACGCGGTATCAAGCAGTTGGCGGAATTCAGCCGCCGTGTTGCCGAGATATTTGAACTCCTGGATCGCAACGACGTCGGGCTTCAATCCCTGGAAAATCCGAATCTCGTAAGGCTCAATCGTCTGACTGTTCCCGTTGAGATTGGCCGCCATCACGCGAACCGTGGTGTTGGTCCGCACCACCAATGCGCGATCTTCCGCCGGAAGATCTACAGCCAACAGGCAAATCCAAACGATCGAAATGGCGATGATTCTCATCGGAAGCAACCAGCGTATCAATTCAATCGCGAAGGAAGAAGTGACAAAGCGGCGACGCGCGCAGAATGAACTTGAACCGCGCGGACTCGACAGTCCGCGCCCCGTAAAAACAAACGTGCCCGCCAGTCTTGCGACCGACGGGCACGAAAGTGGGTGATGGGAGTTCGCCAATCTCTCTTTCCCGTGCCGACATTTGGCGCTCCTCTTTCGAGGGCTGCCGGCTTCCCGACGCTATTCTCCACGGCAAGCGGAGTTTTCGGCCTCGTAGCAGGGCCGTCCAGCGCCTCGCGGCTCTGGATTATTGAGTGAGGCTTTTCAGCTCGCTTCGACTGGTGGTTGCGCCACCGGCCTGCGAACCAGGCCAAGACACGCCTGTGACTCTCTTGGATCGCGTCTTGACCACTTAGCGCAGGGTCCGCCGCGGATTTTGTCCGCGCGTTCGCCCTGTGCCACGGGTCTCGCCTCTTCACTCTCAGGTTGCATTGGTCTCACAGTCCAGCGGTGTTCTTTTCAACATCGCCGGCGCAGCGGAAGGTTTCATGTGCCCAGCCTGGGGCTTTGCGTGTCCTTCCCGGCGCGTGCGCTCCATTTGTCCCGGCTTTCGCCGTCTTTCGTTTGGCAGACCGAACTCGCGTTCGACCGCCAGAGTCACTCACACCGTGCTGATCCACAGTAGCAACCGATTACCCTCTGGGTAACTGCGATTCGCTCAGGCTCGAAACTCGCCTGAACTACTTGATTGGATTTGGAGCGGTTTCTGATTCGCTCCTCATCGCCAAGTTCCTATTTTCGCGTTACTGGCAGCGCGCGAACGCCGCCAGAGGAACTGGTGAATCCTGCCTCGTCTTCCACAGCGGAAGCTGCGCTTTCGAGGGATCGGGCCAACCAGCCTGTCCCGATCATTCCCCGGTCACCCGGGATTATCCCAAGCAGTTGATTTTAACTTTCATTTCCACCAACCGCTCGTTCTTTCAATGAACTGGAATGAGACTATCAGAAACTCCGGATCTGTGAATGAATTGATATGCACAGCTTGTTCACCGTACCGAGTGATATGCGCAACGTAACGACGCATGTTTCAATCAATATTCATGCGGGTGCGCAGCGCTTCTGAAAAGTTGCTCACCGTTCTGTCACTTTCGAAAACGAGGACGGTGAATAAGTTCCTGGAGAAAAGAAAATTTTGGTCACGCTGCCGTGCCGTTCATGATTCTCCGCGCCCTCACCATCGCTCCAGAATCACCCGGCGAATGACCGCCACTCTCAAGCGCGGCTACCGGCTGAGCCGGTAAAATTTCTGTGACGTACCAGGTGGCACGGCGAAGGGAGACGGCACGTTGGAAACCGTCGTCCATGGCCCGATCACAAAATCGGCTTGTTCCAGTCGCGATGATCCGTCGCCCCAGAAAATCGCCGTGTCAGTGCCGAGACGAGTGAGGCCGATGCGCGGACGCGTTGCAGGAATGCCCAGCAACTCCATTTCCCAGGCGATGTCGCTGGAGGTTGCAGTAGATTGGTGAACTTCAACGGCGATCACGTTCGTTCCGGAAATGAAGTTGGTCGCCGCGATCGTGTTGGTCCAGAACGTCAGCAACGCAGGCGCGCCACTGATCGTCGAGGCCGCAAAGCTGTTTGCCGTATAAGGCGGCTGGCCCATGTTGTTCGTGAACATCTGGACACCATTCAGATATACAATGCAGCCGTCGTCGCGTTGATAGCGCATCTGCATATTCGCAAAGTTCGTGGCATTGCTGACGACGATGGCGCGGCGGAAATAGAAGTTTGTCACCTGAACCGTGGTGCTTCCAGGCACGAATCGGCGAACGGGAGTTCCGAGCGGCGCGGGGTCGGAACCGACACCCAGTCGTCCGACACCGTTGCTCCACGTGCTGTCATTAAAGCTCGGCGCTCGCCATGCGGTTCCCTGGTCGGTGGCATCATCGAGATACTTCCATTGCGATGCGAGTGGTGAGAGCACGACGGGCGGCGCGTTGGTTTCCGGCGGAAGATTTTGGAATAGCAATGAAGACGCTCCTGTCACGTCAGCATTGACCGCGTTCGCCAACCCGACGCGCAACACGCCGTTCACGTTCGTCGGCGCTGGGATGTAGTTCCGGGTCAAGCCCGCTGGGAAGACCAGCGTGCCCGTGATGTGTGTTCCATCCGTTCCGTCGAGCGCGTAATCCACCGCCACCTGATTGGTGCAGAAGCGGCTCAGACCGACTGGAATGCCGTCTGGAAAACCACTGAGTGACGTACCGCGATTGCCAAAGCCCACGCCCACGCGACCCACGCCGCCAAATGCGCCAAGCCGCCAGCCATCGTTCGCGGGATTCCAGAGCGAGTTGTTCGGGTAAAACCGCGTCGGTGTTGTGATCCAGTTACTGCCGGCGCTCAGATGGTCAGAATTCGTCCAGCCATTCGCGGCAAAGTTGAAGCCGAAGAGGTCGCGGTGGTTGTAAATGGAGATGCAGTTTGTCGCGAGCATGTAGCCGTTGTACACGTATCCGCCCGTGTAATTATCGCCCCAGCGCACGCCCGTCTGGTTCGCGGTGAAGAGACAGTGATCGACGCGGCCCGTCGGCGAATCGTAGCCGTCTTCGATGCCTTGCCCCACTCCGTAATAGACGGTGTCGCGAGCAAGCACGTTCTTGTAGCCCGAGAGCGAGTTGCCTTCGTGGAACGTTGCCTCAAACCAGCACGATTGATACGTGAGTGGGCCGTAACCGCCACCGCCCGAGTCGATACCGTCATCCTTCGTCCAGCCGATCAGCATGTTGGTGAAAGCGTAGGCGCCGCTGGCCAGATAAAGCGCGTCGTGATCTTCGTCTTCGAAGACGACCGAGTCGCTCGGAATCTCGATCAATGCGCTGTCGTTCACGATCATGGTGGCGTTGTCGTATTGACCGCCGCTCGTCGCGCGCTGGAGCAGGAAGCGCGTCAACCGAATCGTGTATGGGCCACTGCCAGCAGAATGGCTGAACTGACCGGCGAGTGAAATCGCGGCACAGTCTGTCATGACGATGCTGCAGTTGGCGCCGTTCATGGAGATGAGCGGTTGCTCGGTGCGATGGCTTCCCTGACCCGATAAGCCCGTATTGCAGCCGCGCTCTGAGTTACTGTACCAGCACGGCTCCAGTCCGCTCCCGGTGAAGATCGCGCCGGTGGCCGTGAACGAAGTATTGTTCGCGTGCTGCACAAAGCCGCCCCACGGCGTTTCAGTCGCAGCCATGAACACCACCGGATTATCGAACGTGCCGTTGATCGTGATCGTTCCCTGGTTCGTAATCTCGACGCCGCCGTTCACACGCACGACGGTTCCTTCGCTGACAGTCAGGCTCGAGCCAGCGAGAATGATCGTCGGGCCGGTGACGTGAATGCGCGAGTTCGTCGGCCAAACGATGTTGCCACTCAACGTCCCGGAGACAGTCGTCCACGTCGTCGAAGCTTCGATGTCGATCGTCTTGATCGTGGCAATGCCGCCGAGCTGCGCGGCGTAGTTGAGCGTGCCGGGCGGCAGGTTACTCGCCAAAAATCCGGAGCCGACACCGCGCTTCAATTGAATCGATGCGTGACCCGGCGCGGAGAGCAAACCGTTCCCGCGCACCGCGTGATCATCGTCGCCCAACACCCACGCAACGACGGGTACTCCATAGTTCGTCGGAAAATTTCGCGGCGTCATCACCCGCAGATGCGTGCCCGCGAACTCACTCGGCGAAGATTGAATCACCGGCCACGGCGTTTGCCGCGGCAACCCAGCTTCAGTGCCGACCCGATCACTCGCCTGCACGATGAAGCGCACGTACTGCGTATCCACGACGAGCGTGCCCGTGTTCGTCCGCCACATGAAGAGTTCGTAGAAGTCCGGCTTGTCGATCGTGACCGCTGTGCCGACGGCAATCGGCTGTCCATTCAACAGCGCGAGGTAAGTATTCCCGGGCGCGTTGGTAATGAAGAACGTGACGCGGTCGTTGTACGATGACGATTTATCGACGAGATTGCTCACACCGATTTGGGCGCGCACACCCGGAGCAAAAACGAAACACGCTGCGACGAGCAGCAACCAAAACGAAAAGCGAAACACTCTCATGTCGAAACAGGTTCGCCCACATTGAACCTTTTGTGCGGCGAAAGTGCCAGACTGAATTCCGCAACTACCCGATGCCGGTCCTGGCCGCTTCAAACCACGAACTCGAGTTCGGGCGCGCGCGGAATCAGTTTCTGTTCGTGTGCCTGCCGCAAAAAGCGCCGGATCGATTCCCTGCCCTTCTCCCCGTAGTCGAGCGTCCAGTGATTCACGTACATGCCCACGAACTGGTCGGCGAGATCACGTCCCATGTCGCGCGCGTATTGAAGCGCGTGCTGCACCGCCTCGGCGCGATGATCCAGGCTGAATTGAATGCTCGCGGTGAGAACGTCGGAGATCGCCTTGCGCGTTGCGGGCGCGTGACGTTTGTGAATGACGTTTCCGCCGAGCGGCAATGGCAATCCATCGTTCTGCTCGCCCCACCACACGCCGAAGTCGGCGCACACATCGAGACCTTCGTTGCGATACGTGAGCTGGCCCTCGTGAATAATGAGGCCCACTTCAGCCTGCCCCTCGCGCACCGCGCGAAAAATTTCGTCGAACGGCACGACGATGTAGTTGAACTCCTTCGCTGATTTCCCGAGCCACAATTGCAGCGCCAGAAATGCACTGGTCATCGTTCCCGGCACGGCGATCTTCTTTCGCAAAATTTCCTCGCGCGAAAATTTCTGTTTCGCCACGAGCATCGGCCCGTAGCCATCGCCCATGCTGGCGCCGCTCGGCAGCAACGCGTATTGGTCGCACACGTAAGCGTAGGCGTGAATGCTGATGGCGGTGATGTCCAACTCGCCGCGTGTGGCCCTCTCGTTCAACGTCTGGATGTCCTGGAGAATGTGTTCGAAACGGAAGCCGTGCGTGGGAATCAAATCTTTCGCGAGCGCGTAAAACATGAACGCGTCGTCCGGGTCGGGCGAATGGCCGAGTGTCAACAATGGTTGCTGCATCGCGGCGGACGTTACGGACTGCTGCGTTTCAGTTCACGGAATTTCCACTGTCGCGGGAAGTGAATCAGTAATCAGTAAATCAGTACGTCAGTGAACAGGGTGCGGTAGCTCGGCCCCAGCTTCAGTAACTGATTACTGATTTACTGACTCACCGATTACTCCCCTTCACGCCTGCCCGCTTGCCAGCACGGTCTCGAAATGCGGCGGCTGTTCCTCGCGTGCGACGACGCTGATTTCGATGCGTTTGAAGCCGGCGCCTTCAAGCCAGCTTTGGAGGTGCGCTTCGGGAAATCCCAACCAACGATCACCGTAGAGCTCGCGCGCTTTCTCGAATTTGTGCTGGAGCAAATCGAGGATCATGATCTGTCCGCCGGGCGCGAGAAGCTTGTGCGCGGCGCGGATCGCTTCATCAGGTTTCGCGGCGTGATGAAGCGCCTGACTCAATATCACGAGATCAACACTCGCCGGCTCGATCGGCGGGTTTTCCAAATCGCCGAGGCGGAAATCCAAATTCTTCAGCCCGTTCTTCTTCGCCTTGCGCGCGCCGAACTCGACCATCTTCTCCGAGTTATCGACAGCGATCACACTCTTGCAACGTCGCGCCAGAAGTTCGCTCAACAAACCTTCGCCCGAGCCGAGATCGGCAACGACGAGTGGTGGAAGGATGCGCAACAGCAAATGTCCGAACGCCTGCCACGAACGCCCCGGGCCGTAACTGCGATCAAATCGGCCCGCGACTTGATTGAAGTAAACCTGATCCTGCTGTGTTCGCCGCAGAAGAATCCGCCGCAGATTGACCTGATCGCCTTCGCGCTCGCGCAGTTCTTTTGCGCCCTGCACCGCGAGGGCAATGAACTCACGCCCTGTTTTGTCCGCAGAATCATTCGCCTGATAAAACGTGCGCTTGCCGTCGCGCCGCGATTGCACCAGCGCGGAATCCTGCAGCAGCTTCAAGTGCGTGGAGATGCGCGATTGGCCCATCTTCGTGATCTCCTGGAGTTCGTTGACGGAAAGCTCCTCTTCATCGAGCAACGCCATGATGCGCAGACGAGTTGGGTCTGCGAGAGCGCGCAAGGATTTCAGCGTGGACGACATGAAACGCGCGGAAGGATTACGCACTCGAAGCCGTTGGTGAAAGCCGAAACCGCGCCGAGAGGGTGTCCCGCGAAGCGCGCGAAGGATACGAAGGCGGAAATATGACGGTTACTTCGCCTCCTTCGCACCCTTCGCGAGACACGTAGATTCAAGTCAAACAACATTTCACCAAACGCTTTACGTCCACGCGGGCGTTGGCTTCACTACCGCCCAATCGCCGTTCAGCAGGCGCACCCGCGTCGGGTCGCACGTGAATTGGCCGCGGCAAACGCAGCATTAAAAGGAAACAACTGTGAGTCAGATCAACGCAGGCATCATCGGCACGGGATTCATCGGGCCAGTCCACATCGAAGGGCTTCGGCGCAACGGCATCAACATCGTCGCACTGTGCGATCTTCCAGATCGTTGCCGCGCCGCAGCCGATCGCTTCGGGATTCCCCAGGCATTCGGCGACTATCATGAATTGCTGAAATCGCCGGACGTGAACGTCGTTCACATCACTTCGCCGAATCGCTTCCACTGCGAGATGTCACTTGCCGCGCTCAAGGCCGGCAAACATGTCGTCTGCGAAAAACCGCTCGCGATGAACACCAAGGAGACCGCGCAAATCCTGAAGCTGGCCAAAGCGAGCAAGACGAAGTTCGCGGTGAACTACAACATCCGCTTCTACCCTGCCGTGTTGCAGCTCCGCAAAATGGTGAAGGACGGCGAACTCGGCGACATCATCCATGTCAACGGTTCTTACATGCAGGACTGGCTGTTCAAGGACACGGATTACAATTGGCGCCTGCTCCCGAAGGAAGGCGGCGAACTCCGCGCCGTGGCGGACATCGGCACGCATTGGATGGATACCGTGTCTTTCGTGCTCGGATCGAAGATCAACTCGGTGTTTGCCGACCTGCAAACGCATCACAAAACGCGCAAACGTCCGCTCGGCGAAGTGGAAACCTTCTCCAAGAGCACCGCCAAAGTGAAATACGCGGAATACAAAGTGGAGACGGAAGATTACGCCAACGTCCTGCTCCAGTTCGGCAACGGCACGCGCGGCAACCTCGGCGTGTCGCAGGTCGCGGCGGGTCGCAAGAATTGCATCCGCGTCGAAATTTACGGCTCGAAGAAATCCGCGTGGTGGTGCTCCGAAGATCCCGAAATGCTCTGGTTCGGCAACCGCGACGCGCGTAACGAAGTCGCCGTGCGCGCCACTGCCCCGTTCGGCGATGGCGCGGCCGGCTACATGGATTATCCGCCCGGACACGTGGAAGGTTTCCCCGACACCTTCAAGATGCTCTTCCGCAACGTGTACGGAACGATCCGCGGCAATGTTGCCGGCGAGTCAATGTTCGCCACGGTCGAAGACGGCCACCAGGAAGTCGCCGTCTGCGAAGCGATCATCAAGAGCAACAAGACCAAGCGCTGGGTCCAGGTGTGATCGATCGGGGTGTCATTTTGGAGTGCGGCAACTTGTCACCGCTTTCCCGTTTGGCGACTCGTCGCCAAAGAAGCGGTGCGACAAGTCGCTCCGCGAAAAAGCGCCGACAGGTCGGCGCACTCCAAACATGAAACTCGGATTCGTCTCCGCCATTCTTCCCGAATGGAGTCTCGAACAAGTGCTCGCGTTCGCCGCGCGCAACGGCTTCTCGTGCGTCGAGGTGATGTGCTGGCCGGTCGGCAAAGCGGAGCGCCGCTTTGCCGGTGTAACGCACATCAATGTCGGCAACTTCACGCGAACGAAAGCGGATGAGGTCAACGCGCTCTGCGCCAAGCATGGTGTCACGATCAGCGGGCTGGGTTATTATCCGAACCCGCTCGATCCCGACCCCACCGTCTCGAAGCGCGTCACGGCGCACCTGAAGCACGTCATCGTCGCCGCCGAGAAGCTCGGGCTGAAAAACGTGAACACGTTCATCGGCCGCGATTGGACGAAGACGATCGACGACAACTGGCCGCGCTTCCTGAAAGTCTGGAAACCGCTCATCGCCTTCGCCGAAGACCACGACATCAAGATCGGCATCGAGAATTGTCCGATGTCTTTTGGCCGCGATGAATGGCCGGGCGGCAAGAATCTCGCGGTCTCACCCTTCATCTGGCGACGGATGTTCAACGACATTTCGTCGAAACATTTCGGTTTGAACTTCGACCCCTCACATTTTGCGCTCCAACAAATGGACCCGATCAGCGCCTTGCGTGAATTCAAGGAGAAGCTGTTTCACCTTCACGCCAAGGATGTCTCGATCGATCGCGACCGGCTGAACGAGGTCGGAATCTTCGCCATGCCGAAGGAATGGCATACGCCGCGCATTCCAGGCTTCGGCGTCATCGATTGGGCGCGCTTCATGGCGAAGCTCTACGAAGTTCGATACGACGGTCCTGTCTGCATCGAAGTCGAAGACGACTCGTTCGGTCGCGATCTCACCGGCCGTCAACGCGCAGTGAAAGTCGCCGGTAAATTGCTTCAGCCTTACTTCGCGTGACTCGCGGAGAGCCGCCACGCATCATCATCACGCCCATGAAATACACTTACGAAGAACTCGCGAAGATGATCGATCACTCGCTGCTGCATCCCACGATGACAGACCAGGATTTGGACGACGGCTGCAAAGTCGCCGCGAAATACGGCGTCGCATCCGTGTGCATTAAACCTTACGCGGCGAAGCGTGCGGCTGAACTGCTGCGCGGCAGTGGCGTGATCGTCGGCTGTGTCATTGGCTTTCCTCACGGCAATAGTGCCACCGAATCGAAACGCTACGAGACCGAGCTCGCCTGTCGCGATGGCGCGAAGGAAATCGACATGGTCATCAACATCGGCAAGGCGCTGGGCGGCGATTGGGAATACGTCGAGCGCGACATCCGCGCCGTCTGCGATGAGGCGCACAAGCACGGCGCGAAGGTGAAAGTGATTTTCGAAAACGATTACCTCACCAAAGGCGGCGCCGGTTTGAGCAGCGACGATTTCAAACGCAAGCTCTGCCAAATCTCGGAGCACGCCGGCGTCGATTGGGTGAAAACTTCCAGCGGCTACGGCTTCATCAAACAGGCCGACGGCAGCTACAATTACAAAGGCGCCACCGAACACGATCTCGCCCTCATGCGCGCATCGTGTTCGCCGAAGGTTCAGGTCAAAGCCGCCGGCGGCGTGCGCGATCTCGATGGCTTGATCAAAGTCCGCGACCTCGGCGGCACTCGTTGCGGCGCGACCGCCACTGCCGCCATGCTCGATGAATGCCGCCGCCGCGAAGCTGCTGAGAAGTCAGGTGCCACGACGGCAGGCACCGGTGGCAAGATCGGTGCGGGTGGTTACTGATTTGCGGCCACAGCGTTCCCGTCAGTATTCAATTTCCGCGGGCGAGCGCTCGGCGAAATCCGTCCACGCATCGAGCTGTTTCATTACTTCGAACATCTGGAATGCCTCATCAGCCTCGATCAATTGCTGACGCAGGTCGGGGTTGCGGAATAATTCGGCAAGCTTCGACAGCAGATTCAGATATTCCGCCGAGCACGTTTGGGGAACGGCGATGGGGAAGATCAATCGCACCATCCCCCCGGTTCTTCCCCAGGGCACCGGCGTCTTGCTCCGCCCGATTGCCAGCGCGAGCCGGGCGACAACCGGGGATCGCGCGTGCGGAAAAGCTGCCAGCGAAGCGACGTGCGTCGGAGCAAGGAACTCGCGATTCAACGCTGCTTCGCAGAACGCGAGCGAGTCCGTCACGACACCTTCGGCGTGGAGCGGTTGTGCGAGTTCAGTGATGCCCCCCGCAGCGTCGCGGTGACGAAGATGCGGAATGATCATGGCCGGATTGGTAAAAGCTGCGAGCGTGATGTGAATCTCCTTAATTTTGTTACGTATCCGCCGCCCATCGAAAGTCGATCCGGATTCATTCCCCTCGCGTTTGGTCGAGAATTTGGACGCTCTTTCGAAAGCAGCCGCAGGCAACCCTGCCGCAAAATTCGCTAGGTCATCCCATTGCGGCGTGGCCGCCGCAAGTGCAGTTCGCGCAGGGCTCGCCGCGTCCCTGCTGTGCTTGCACGACCGTCGCGCCGATTTGCAGCGACGTCGCAGCGCACTTCCAGTCGCCACCGCGCGGACCGCCGGTGAGCGCGAGCGTTTCGCCGAGCTGGCGCGGTCTTTCTGGCGCGGAAATTTCGAAGCATTTCACATCGGCCGCCGCGTCGTCGCCAATTGCCTTGTCCACAACCACGGCGAAATCCAACGCCAGTTGCATCGCCGTGTCGGCACAACTGCCGTGGATCCGCTTGAGCTCGTAAAGGCAGACGCTCGTGGTGCCGCGATCCGTGGCATCGAAGAGCACCGCCAGTTCGTCGAACGCGCCGGCGAACCCGGCGAGCTTGAGCACCGCGGTCGAAATGAGTTTCCAGCTTTGCGTCAGGCATTCTACATCAAACCGTTCATGCCGCAGGCAATGAGAATTTGGACTGCGAGGGCAGGGCATGCTTTCTCTTTTGTTTTCTCTTTTGCCTCCTTGCCAGGGCTTGCCTAAACTGCGCAGGACAAGCGATGTGACATGAGCCGTGCCCAATTGCATCCGAATCGTTCGCCGTCCGCACCATGAACGCCGATCCTCCAGCGCCGCGCCCCCGGTCGCACTGGCGGCATTTTGCCGTCAACATCATGTCGCCAGCCATCCTGACGTTCGCGCTGTTCTTCGGGCTGATCTTCGCGGTCATCGTCCCAACGATGAAGAAGAACATCATTGAGCGGAAAAAGGAGATGATCCGTGAGTTGACTCAGGCGGCCTGGAGCGAACTGGCCGGCACGCATGAGCAGGAGAAGCAAGGCGCGCTCACTCGCGCCGCGGCCCAGCAGACGGCCATCGCCCGCATTCAAAACATGCGCTACGGGGGTGACGGCAAAGATTACTTTTGGATTTCCGACATGGAGACGCGAATGGTCATGCATCCCTATCGCCCGGAGTTGAATGGCCAGAGTCTGGTGGAGTATTCCGATCCCAGCGGAAAGAAACTGTTCGTGGAACACACCAGGGTGGTTCGTGAAAAGGGGGATGGCTACGTCGAGTATCTCTGGCAGTGGAAAGACGACGAGAAACGCGTCGTGCCCAAGCTGTCCTACGTGAAGGGTTTCGTTCCCTGGGGCTGGATTGTAGGGACCGGCATCTACGTTGAAGACGTGCGCGCTGAGATCAGCCGCATGATCCGGCGCGTCCTGCAAGTGTCTGTGGGCATCTCGGTCGTTATCGCCGCACTGCTGGCGTACATCAGCAAGCAAGGACTCAATCTGGAACGCCGGCGTTTGCGCGCGGAAACGGCGCTGCGCGCGTCGGAGGAGAAATACCGGCTCCTGGTGGAAGGCACGACGGAAGGCGTCCTGCTGGTCTTGCAAGACCGCCCTGTGTACGGGAACAAATCCCTGCTCGATCGTCTCGGCTACGCGGAGGAGGAACTGCTCCAGCTTCCCTTGGACAAAGTCATCGAGTCGGTTCATGGCGGCGCGCCGTCGGCCCCGGGAACAGAACGGCGGGCCAGGATCATCAACAAAAAAGGCGAGACGGCGGACGTCTTGTTAGCGTCCGCGCCGGTGACGATTGGCGACAAGGCGGGGCAGATCTTGACCATCAAGGACGTCGCCGCCCGCAAGAAGACCGAGGAACACCTCGCCCGCCTGGTGGC
>JBBRBM010000164.1:0-13539 GCA_038205745.1 Verrucomicrobiota bacterium
GTCGAACCCGGCGTGAAATGCACCATCAAGGACACCGGCGCCTACGGACTCACCTGCGTGCAAGGCAGTGGCAAGATCAACGGCCAGCCGCTCAACTCACCGAAACTCATCCGCTTCACCGAACTGACCGAGGACGAATACTTCTGCACCGAGGACGGCGCAAAGAACGGCGTGACCTTCGAGAACACCAGCGAGACCGAACCCCTCGTGACGCTCCGCTACTTCGGGCCCGAGGTGAACCCGAATGCCCCCGCGATGGGCGCGTATCGGAAGAATATGTTTTGAGGTCATCGTTCGAAGTCGCAATTTGCGACCGCATCTGACTATGCCAAAGAGAAGCAAAGCGTTGGCAGTTCTTGAACCTGTCGAGCCGCTGATTCGTGAGATTCGTGGCGAGCGCGTGATGCTCGACGCAGACTTGGCCCGCGTTTACGGCGTACCCACGTCAAGGTCTTGAACCAGGCGATCAAGCTGAACGTGGAACGATTCCCGGACGACTTCGTGTTCCAACTCACGCGGGATGAGTTTGACGATTTAAGGTCACAATCTGTGACCTTAAAGAGCGGGCGTGGGCAGCACCGGAAATTCCTCCCCTACGTCTTCACCGAACACGGCGCGATCATGGCGGCCAACGTCCTGAGCAGCCGGCGCGCGGTGGAGATGAGCATTCACGTCATCCGCGCGTTCGTGACCTTGCGCCGCGAGGCGGGCCGCTATGCGGAACTGGCCCGCAAACTCGCCGAATTGGAGCGCAACCAGCAACTCCACGGTGAAGACATCCAGATGATTCTCTCCGCGCTCCGCCAACTGGATGAAACCACCAGTTGGGCCTACCCCGAAGGGCGGCGGCTCATTGGTTTTCGCTCCGCATCGAAGAAGCCTTGAAGATCAACCCGCAAGCCTTCTTCAATTTCTGCGCCGCGCATCCGGTGTTGCTGCGCGCCCTGGCCGAGCGCGGCGGTGAATTCTCCGAGGCAGAAACCCTGCGGCTCATCCGCGCGAATCCGGGCGCGGCCGAGGAACTCCCGGAGACGGCGTGGCGGCGCTTGCGTGAACTGCAAATCCTCGTGCCCACCGAGCCAGGCAGCGAGTCGCACTTCCTCGCTGAACCGGTCGCACGGTTGCTTTCCTATCTTTTCAACGAAGCCAATCCCGCCACGCCGGAGATGATTCGCGGCTACGTGCTTTCGCTCGACACCACTTGCAAGCGACTCGCCCGCGCGCTCGACGAGGAGGACATCACGCCGGTCAAACTCGCCTTCGATGAAATCAGCCAAACCCTCCGCCGCATTCATGCCGACCTCGACGAGACGCACCACGCGATCCTCACCGAAGTCGCGCGCTACAAAACGGAACGCGCCCGCGTCTCGGTGCGCGAGAAGTTCCGCCGCATCGTTCACTGGATGGAACGCTACGTGGAGCCGATGATTAAAATCATCGATGCCGATGGGCCGTTACGCGCGACGTTCGACGAAACGGAGCGGCTGCTCGGTCGCGCCCGCGAGGAAGCGTTGTTCAACGACCATCCGGCGCTGGCGCGCAATCTTCGTTTCCTCCGCCTCATCCGCGACCATGCACTGCGTGTCTTCACGCAATGCCGCAAAGAAATCCAGCCGCTCTACGAATCGCTGCGCCGCTCCAGCGCCATCGCTGAAGGCGCGGCTCGCGCGCTGGAGAAACTCCAGAACGAAGGCCTCGTGCGCTGGGGCAACGAGCCGCTGATCGGCGTGTGCGCGCTGCGCTTTCAAAACGTGCCGGGCGACGCCGCCATCGGGCACGCCTTGCGGCGCGTGGTCGAGCATCCGCCAGAGCCGCCGCCGGTGCTCGAACTCACGTCCGAGGAAGCCGCGCCCGGCGCGTTGCTGCGCCGTCGGTGGCTCGACGCGTTGCCGGAGCGCGCCGCGACCGAACTGCCTATCGAGGATTTGCTCGGCTGGATGGTCGAGCGGCATCCCGATCAGGACACAGCGCAAATCCTTTCCGGATTCAGCGAACTGATTTTCCACGACAACTTCCACGCGCGTTTCACCGGCAACGCGCCGCGCGCGTATCCAACCGCTGACGGCGAACTGGAAGCGGCACCGATTCAACTCACCTCGCTATGACCTCGCTCCCGCATCTCCAACCCGTCTTCGAGCGCCTCAAGCGCGGCTACCATCTCGGCCCCGACGACGAGCCGGAGTATTCGGCGCTCGCGGCGCGCTTCGACGATTACGCCGCTTACTTCGAGGCCATCGGGTTGCGGCTCATCCGTCACGAGCGCGAGTTCTTTTATTTCGAGCCGGACAACGCGGAGACGGTGCCGGACACGCTGCCGCGCATCGCGGTGTTCTCGTTCATCCTCATCGACCATGCGGCGAATCAGGGCCGGCCCATCGAGGATTTCATCTTCAGCCAGAACTTTCTGCTCACCACGCTGCCGCACTTCACGCTCGACCGTTACGCCGCGCTGCTGCGGCAGGTGGACGTGCATGACTTGAAGGACATCAAGAACTTGCTCGACCACATGAAACGCATCGGCTGGGTGAAGTGGCTGGGCGAGGACGAATTCCGTTTTCTTCGCCCGTTCCATCGCGTGTTCAGCAAGTGCCTCGAACTCTCCGCCTCAAGTAGCAGCCGAGGTGACGAGGCTCAAACTCCCGAAGCCAATCAGAGCCTCCTCACGTCGGCTGCTACGAAAGAATAATCATGCCCACCGGCCCCCAACGCCTCATCCTCATCCAGTCCGGCCGCTTCGAATACGCGGAGGTCGAACTGGCCGGCGCGCTGCAAATCGTCGGGCCGAACAACACCGGCAAGACCACGCTCATCAACACGCTCCAGTTCCTCTACATCGATGACCGCCGCCACATGGACTTTGGCTCCTACACGCCGGAGCAGACGCGCGAGTTTTATTTTCCCGGCCACTACAGTTACGTGCTCTTCGAGTGCCTCGGTGCGACCGGCAAGTGCGTGATCGGCTGGCGCGGCCAGAGCAAGACCAGCGGCGGCGAACCGGAGCGGTTCTGCCACCTCGGGCCGTTCGACGCTTCGGATTTTCTCGATGAGAAGAATCAAGTCCGCGAGCCGCGCGATGTGAATGCCCGTCTCGCGCTCAAGGAACTCCGCATCCTCAAAGGCGCGCAGGAACATCGCGAGTTGCTGCTGCCGTCCGGCGGCGATGGCCGGGGACTCGGCATCGTCAGCCTGCGCGACAGCGACAAGTATCATCACTTCCGCGAGACGCTGAAGAACCTGCTCACGCTCGGTGCCATCACGCAGGAGCAGATGCGCGACCGGCTGCTGATGCTGGCGGACATCCCGCCGGACCGCATCGCGCTCGACGCTCGCGAACTCTTCGGCAACGACTACGACCAGATTCGCTCCCGACGCGAACGATTGGTGCGGTTCAAGAAAAGCCAGCCGATGGTGGAACGCCTCGTGAACAAATTCGCCGACCGCGAAACCGCACGCGGCGAACTCGTCTGGCGCTGGACGGATTTGCGCGGGAAGAAACAAAAGTTCGAGCAGGCCCACACCGAAACGCTGGCCACGCACCGCGTGGAAGTGGAACGGCAGGCCAATCTCGGCAGAATGGCAGAAGAAGAACTCGCTGACCGTCGCCGGGACATCGCGGAGTTCTCCGAGCAGAAAGGCGTTCTGTCCAAGCCGCTGCAAGACCTGGTGCTGTTGGAGAAGGAGTTCGCCCCGTTCGTCGAGGAAATGGAGCGCGCGGCCCTCGCGAACCTGGCCCAGGAGATTCGCTCGCTCGAACTGCGCCTCGCGGACGCCGACGGGGCGTCGCGCGACAAGGCGCGGCAGTCGCTTGAACTTTACGGCGACCTCGTGCGGCAAAAGGAGCGGACTATCGCGCGGTTCGACAACCTCGCCGTGACCGCGCTGCGCCGGCATTTCAGCGACGAGGAATTGAACACGCTCTTCCGCGTGCTCAACCGCGACTTGCTGGAGATGCCACTCGGCGCGGATGGCATTGTCGTGGCTCGCGAGCCGGAACTTCTGGTCGCATTGCGCGCCCTGCTGGGCCGTGTGAACGACGGCGTGTATCGCGACACGAATGTTTCCTTCCCGTTGTCGTCCCACACGGAACCGCTGGCCGGACTGGAGAACTTGGAAACCGTGCGCGCGCAACTGGCCGAGCATCGCGAGACGCTGGCCCGCTGGCAGAAACGACTCGAAGCCATCGAGCAGCGGGAGCGGTTGGAAGCGGAGTTGAAACGCGCCAAGGCCGCCCACGACGCGAAGAACCGCGCACTCATCCGGTTTGAGGATTTTCGGAAAGCGAAGTCCGAAGAGCCGAGACTGCGCGCCGAGTTGAAGAAAGTCACGGACGCCATCGCCGCCGCCAACGAGCGCATCAAGAAGCTGACCACACAGAGCGACGCGGCCCGGACGGCAAAGGCCGCCGCCGAGGGACTGATTCGCAAGACCGAGGATGAATTCAACGCCGTGATGGGCCGCTTCAACCAGTGCGTGTTCCCGGAGTTCAGTGCGAAGGCGGTCGTGGCCGAGGGAATCCCGGAGGATTTCGACATGGCCATCGCGCTGTTTCTGCGGCAGCAGGAGAAGCAGGAGAAGTTGAGCGACGAAATCGGCGCGGCGCTGGCCGGACTCGAAGGTTCGCTCGGGGAAGAATTCCGCGGACAGGATGAGTTCGAGACTGTGGCGAACCTGCGCGGCGAGCTGGAGGCGCTGGCCGAGAAGGAAGACGCGCTGGCCCGTGATTGGAACGCGCATCTGCACGGCTTGAAGGCGACGTTTGATCTCGTTTTGAAAAACCTCGGTCACGTTGCCGCCGCCGCCACGGATTTGAACCGCGCCTTCGCCAAGGTGCGCGTCTCGAACCTCAAGGCGCTCAAGCTCGAGGTCATCGAGCACGGCGATCTGGTGGGCTGGCTGCGCAAGCTGGCGCAGGCGGACCAGCCGGGGTTGTTCGACGACGACACGAGCTTGAACGCCACGCTGAAAAACTTCCGCGCCAAGCTGGAGGGCAACCCGGTCATCCGTTTCGCCGATCTGTTCACGCTCGGCTTCACCGTGACGGGCGCGGACGACCGGCGGCACGCCTATCACGACCTTCGGCAGATCGAGTCGCACGGCACCACCATCACCATCAAGGTGCTGTTCAATCTGCTCCTGCTGAAGAGCCAGCTTCGGCGCGACGATTGCGCGGTGCCGTTCTTCCTCGATGAAATCCAGACGCTCGATCCGGCCAACCGCCACGCGATTCTCAGCACCGCGCGACAGCTTGGCTTCATCGCCATCACCGCCGCACCCGAAGCGGTGAGCGAGGTGGATGCGCTCTATTTTCTCCAGCCGCAGAAGGGGCGCATCGTTTTGCGAAACAAGCACCGCGTTTCCGTGAAGCGTCCCGTTTCCACCGCGCCATGAAACTCGCCGCCCAGGCCGAGGTGAAGCTGCGCGAATTGATCGAGCGGGGCGCGCTGCCGGCGAGCCAATGTGGCCGGGCGTTTCTGGATTTGATCGCGCCGCTGCTCGCCAGTGGCGCGGTGGTTGAACAGAAATGCGGTGCCGGACGGCAACTCGCCGTCCAAAGCGCCGACGTGGTCCGCGAGTTTCATCGGCATCGGTTTCCCTCCGCCGCACCCTCGTCAAATGCTGGCAGCCGCGTCACAGGTGTGGGCCGCTATCGTGACACCAAATCCATCGCAAACGACACCGCTGAAATCATCTCGCTCCGCGTATGGGGAACCGATGCTGTGTTCAGGAATGGCAAGGCCGTCGGCGCGGCGTTGCTGACCGCCGAACATGGCGTCTTCTCCTTTCAACTCACCCGCGACTGCCCGTACGAATTGCGCGGCCCGTGCGCTCTGGTCGAGAACCCCGCCGTCTTCGCCGCCGTTGAACATCTTGGATTGGGAATTGGCGCCGTGATGCATGGCCACGGGCGCATCTCCAACCGTGCGCTGGATTGGCTGGCGGGGATGGCCGACACCGCTTTCAAACTGATTCACCTGCCGGATTACGACCCGACCGGGCTGACGGAATTCCAGCGGCTGCAAGCACGCCTGGGCAATCGTGTCGCGCTGCACGTGCCATCGGATTTGGAGACACGTTTCTCCCTCTACTCCAATCGCGAGCTGTTGGCGAAGGCCAACACTCGCGCCATGCTCGCGCGGCTTCGTCATTCGGACTCGTCCGTCATCCTCCGCATTGTGGAAATGATCGACCGACACAATGCTGGCTTGGAGCACGAATCGCTCCTGCTGTAAGAATGCATGATTCGTCTGCATCTCGGGCGGCTACCATCCGACTGGGGCAAGCCTGCCTGCGCCTGAACAAACCGTTCGCCGCTTCAGTCCAACGTACCAACTCATGATCAAACGTCGTCACTTCCTCAAGGTTTCCGCCACGGCGGCCTTCGGTTTTCAAATTGTTCCGCGCCATGTTTTGGGCCAGGGGCTTACACCACCAAGCGAGAAGCTCAACATCGCCGGCATCGGCGTGGGCGGTCAGGGCGGCGGAGTGCTCAACGATCTCAAGAGCGAGAACATCGTGGCGATGTGCGATGTGGATTGGGGCAAGGCAGCGCACACGGCCAGGGCATTTCCAAACGCCGAGCGGTTTGCGGACTACCGCGTGATGCTGGAAAAGCGAAAGGACATCGACGCCGTGATGATTGCCACGCCCGATCACATGCACGCACCCATCACGCTGGCTGCGTTGCGCGCGGGCAAGCATGTGTATGTGGAGAAGCCAATGGCCCACTCGATTGAGGAGACGCGCATCATGACGCGGGTGGCGAAGGAGACCGGACTCGTCACGCAAATGGGCAACAACGGCCACGCGGGCGAAGGACTGCGCCAGACGCGCGAGTGGATTCAGGCCGGCGCCATCGGCACGGTGCGCGAGGTGCATTGCTGGAGTGATCGTCCCGGAAAATTTTGGAAGCAGGCGCTCGAACGCCCCACCGACACGCCGCCCGTGCCCGCCGAACTCGACTGGGATCTCTGGCTCGGTGCGGCGCCGCAACGCCCCTTTCATCCCACGTATCATCCAGGCGCATGGCGCGGCTGGTTTGATTTCGGCACCGGTGCGCTCGGAGACATGGCGGTGCACAACATCGATCCCGCGTTCTACGCGCTCGACCTCGATGTGCCCGTGGCCACGGAATGCCGGAGCAGCGCACCGCTGAAGGAATCTTATCCCGAGTGGCAAATCCTCACGTTTGAATTCGCGGTCAAGGGGAATCGCCCGGCGCTGAAAGCCTACTGGTACGACGGAGGGAAAATGCCACCCAAGCCGGCGGATCTCGGCGACGAAATGGATCTCGGCGATAACGGCATTTATTTCGTGGGCGACAAAGGCACGATGGTTTGCGGCGGCTGGTCCGGCGCACCGAAACTCTTTCCAGAGAAACGGCGCATGGAGTTCAAGCTCCCGCCCAAGACACTTCTGCGTTCGCCGGGCCATCGCGTGGAATGGGTTCAAGCGTGCAAGGCGAAGAAGCCCGAAGACGCCAAGGCGGGCTTCGCCTACTCCGGTCCTTTCACAGAGGCGTTGCTGGTGGGCAATCTGGCGACGCGCCTGCAAAAGCGCATCGAATGGGACTCCGCCGCCATGCGTGCGACGAACGCGCCCGAGGCCGAAGCGCTCATCCGCAAGCGGTATCGGAAGGGTTTTGGGTTGATATAGGTTTGAGCCCCACCGGGTTTGGTCGTGCGTTTTGAACAGACAATTTAAAGTTCAAGAAATAGCAAGAAACGCCATTGCAGCTCGTCGGTAGGCGTGTTTCGTTCTCTTGCAAGTAGAGTAGTTCCCGTCGCTGGCATCGGGTTAGCGGCGGGTTTTTTATTTTGCTGCTCACGGCAGCTCGGATTCGGCAGGAACAAGGTCGATTCCCTCAGAAACAACCACAGTCGCAGTTTTCCCAGACACGTGCCACACTTCAGTCCCTTGTGCTGGAACCACGCGTGGAAGAACTAAGAGTGTTGCTGCCGCAGCTCATGCTGCCCGATTGGGTGCGCATTGGCTCGCGGCTCGCACGGCTCTTGCGTGACCGGCTGCATGCCGACAAACACGACGAAGTGTTGAACCGGTTGTTGCAGCAGGCGCGGGCGTCGGTCGCTCTGCGCCAGCAAAGAGCGGCCAACGTGCCGCGTCTGAGTTATCCGCCCGACCTTCCCATCACCTCGCGCAAGGACGATATCGTTCGCGCGATTCGTGAAAACCAAGTGGTGGTGCTCGCGGGCGAAACCGGTTCCGGAAAGACGACGCAGATTCCCAAGATGTGCCTCGAAGCCGGGCTCGGCATCGAGGCGCGCATAGGATGCACGCAGCCTCGTCGAGTGGCGGCGCTTTCAATCTCGCGACGGATCGCAGAGGAGTTGAACGTCGCGTGGGGCCGGGAAGTCGGCTGCAAGATTCGGTTCGATGAGCGTTGCGGCCCGCAGACTTATATCAAGCTGATGACCGACGGCATCCTGCTCGCAGAAACGCAGGGCGACCCGAACCTCGCCGAATACAATGCGCTGATCATCGATGAGGCGCACGAGCGCAGCCTGAACATTGATTTCCTCCTCGGCCATCTGAAGCTTCTGCTGGAGCGCCGCAAGGATCTGAAGCTGATCGTCACGTCGGCGACGATCGATACGGATGCGTTCTCGCGTCACTTCAACAACGCGCCCGTGATCGAAGTCTCGGGCCGCATGTATCCAGTGGAAGTGATCTACGCCCCGTTGGCGATGAGTGATGAAGAGGCTTCCGACAGCAGTGGCGACGAAATCCAAACGGATGTTTCTTCAAAGTTTGAGACGACCGTAACATCCGGCCTCGCGGACTCGGATGTTTCCACACGCAACAAGGTTGAAAGCGCCTTTCGGTTTTCCGCACCGTGGTCGCTCGCCGACGACATCTCCTATGTGGAAGCCGCGGTGCTCACCGCTGAGCGCATTCTTTACGAAAGCGATTTCGGCGACCTGCTCATCTTCCTGCCGACCGAGCGCGACATTCGCGAAGCCAGCGATGGCCTCGAAGGCCGTTTCTCCGGCGAAGCAACCATTGTCCCGCTCTTCGGCCGATTGAGCGCCGCCGATCAACAACAAGTCTTTACTCCCTCCACGCGGCGCAAAGTGGTGATCGCGACGAACATTGCCGAAACGTCGCTCACGATTCCCGGCATTCGATTCGTGATCGACGCCGGACTGGCCCGCATGAGCCGCTACAATCCGCGCACGCGCACCAAGCGGTTGCCCATTGAACCCATCTCGCAGAGCAGCGGTAATCAGCGCAAAGGCCGCGCCGGGCGTGTGCAGGATGGCGTGTGCATCCGCCTTTACTCGCAGGAGGATTTTCAAACGCGCCCGGCTTTCACGCAGCCCGAAATTCAGCGAGCGAATCTTGCGGAGGTCATTCTGCGGATGAAGGCGTTTCACCTCGGTGACGTGGAGACGTTTCCGTTTGTGCAACCGCCCGCGCCCGCCGCCATTGCCAGCGGCTATGCGTTGTTGCAGGAACTCGGAGCAGTGGACGATCGGCGCGAACTCACGGACCTCGGGCGCGATCTCGCACGCTTGCCCATCGACCCGACGCTCGGCCGCATGTTGCTTCAAGCGCAGCGTGAGCACGCGACGCACGAACTGCTCATCATTGCGGCGGGATTGAGCATTCAAGATCCGCGCGAGCGCCCGCTCGACCAGAAGGACGCCGCCGCCGCTGCGCACAAGCGCTTCAATGATCCGAAGTCTGATTTTCTCGCGTTGCTCAACATCTGGAACGCGGTGCATGACGAGTGGGAAAAGCTCCGCACGCAAAGTCAGCGCCGCAGATTCTGCCGCCAGCATTTTCTCTCCTACACCCGGATGCGCGAATGGCAGGATCTTTACGCGCAGCTCCATGATTCACTCGATGAACTCGGCACGGTGCGAATTAACGAAAGCAACGCAGCATACGACGCCATTCATCGCTCCATCGTTTCCGGTCTCATAGGCCATGTGGGACACCGCGAGGAGCGCAATTTGTACAAGGGCGGCGGCAATCGCACGCTCACGCTCTTCCCGGGCTCGGCGCTTTATGAGCGCGGCGAACGAACAAAGAAACCAGTTGGGCGCACGGACCCCAAAGCACCGGTGGCCAAACTGAAAACAAACCAGCCGCAGTGGATCATTGCCGGCGAGATCGTGGAGACTTCGCAGTTGTTCGCGCGCACCATCGCGGGAATTGATCCACAATGGATTTTCCAAGTCGCCCCGCACGTCTGCAAAGTGACGCATCGCCACCCGCACTGGAGCCCCGAAGCGGGCCGCGTGCTGGCGGAAGAAATCGTGACGCTGCACGGGCTCGAAGTGCAGCGCCGCAAAGTGGCTTACGGAAACATCAACGCGAAGGAGGCCACCGAGATTTTCATCCGGATCGCGTTGGTTGAAGGTAATCTTCTTCCTCCGCTCGTGGCCGGACGCGTTCACGCGCGCAGTGAACGGGAGACAATTGAGAACGAGCTGGAGGATGCCCAAAGCGAACGCAGCCTGCCACCGCAGTATCGTTTTCTCGAACACAACCGAGCCGTGCGGGAGAAGATCGAGAACTGGCAAACTCGCGTGCGCCGTTACGATCTCGCTGATGTGGATCATCGCTTGTTCGAGTTCTATGCCCAGCGTCTCGATAATATTTCCGCGCTGCACGACTTGAATCGTGTCTTGCGCGAACATCCCGAGCCGCAATTTCTCTGCGCATTGGAACCCGACCTGATCGGCGATGAGTCGCTGCAATACGACGAGCACGCGTTCCCAGACATCGTGCATGTGAGCGGCCAACCCGCCGCCGTAAGCTACGCCTATGCGCCCGGCGAAGCACACGATGGAGTCACCATCAAACTGCCGTTTACCGTGGCGCAGACTGCCTCTGCGGCGTGGTTGGAATGGGCCGTCCCAGGCCTGCGAGAAGATAAGATCACTGAGTTGCTGCGCGCGTTGCCCAAATCCATTCGTCGCGAGCTGATGCCTTTTCCGCCGAAGGTCGCGGATGTGGTGCGCGACCTTCAGCCGTACAGCCAATCGCTGCCCGCAGATCTCGCACGCTTTCTCACCGAGCGCTATGGCGTTGAAGTGAAGGGCAGCGATTGGACTGCGGACGCATTGCCGCCTCATATGCGTCCTCGTGTGGAAATCATCGGCGCGAACGACAAGACCGTCGCCGCCGGACGCGACCTGAACACGCTGCGAGACAAGCTTCAGCAAACATTCGTCGCACCCGCACCAGCTGAGCAGCCCAAAGCATGGCAACGCGCGGGGGAAAAGTGGGAAAGGTTCGGCATCACGGCGTGGAGTTTTGGTGACCCGCCAGAACGCATCACCGTAAGCGACGGACCGGGGCTTCCGGTTTACGCCTGGCCGGGACTCGAGTGCGCAGAGAATCACGTGAACGTGCGCCTGTTCCACACGCCCGACACCGCTCGAGAGAAAAGTGTCGAGGGACTGAAACAGCTTGTGGAGCTTGCGATACAGAAAGATCTCGGCTGGCTCGAAAAGGATCTGCGCGCATTGAGTCGTCTGGCTCCGCTTTACGAATCGCTCGGCTCCATCGAGGAACTGCAGGAGACCGCGCTCGAGAATCTAAGGCGCCATCTTTTGCCGAGCCAATGCGCGCTCCCACTGACTCAGCGCCAGTTCGATCTTGCGGTTTCAGATGCGCGACAAAAACTTCCTGGACTCGCCCAACGACTCATCGATCTCGCGTCCGCCGTTTTGCAGCAACGGCAACAAGTCGCGCAACGGATCGCCAGCACGCAGCCCGCGGTCTCAGCTCCAAAAACGAAGACGTTCAGCAACTTCAGCCAACTTGGAGGCGTTGCTCGCGAGGCTGCTGTTGCGGTGGCAAGTCCGCTGGCATCCGAACTCGCCAATCTCATCCCGGCGCGCTTCCTGGAAACCGTGGCGTTCGAGCGATTGGCCCACCTGCCCCGTTACTTGAAAGCGCTGCTGATTCGCGCCGAGCGCAGCACGCTCAATCCCGTCAAGGACCGGGAACGCGCCAGCCAGCTTGCGCCCTACGTTGCTACGATGCAGCAACTCGCCTCGGCGAAAAACCGATCACCGCAGGCGCGTCAGGCCCTCGACGAAATGCGGTGGCTGGTGGAGGAATTCAAAGTCTCGCTTTTCGCGCAGGAACTGCGAACTGCCGTGCCAGTTTCGCCCAAGCGTCTGGACGAACAGATCGCCCGGGCGCGGGCATTCCTTGTGTAGAGCTGCGACACCTATTCCTCACATCGAGCGCAGGCGGAAGAATCGGTTCGTGCCCGCAATGATCTGTTCCGAATGATTACTGTTGGCGCCTGACCCGATTGGTGTCCATGGCCCCGTAATGGCGGGAGCCCACTCCACTCTCCCTGCCCCGCTCCATTCGAGCACGATGTTCCCGCTTTCAATGCGCGGCGGAAGATATCGGGGCAATGGAAGTAACTCGACCTTCAGCACGCCCAGGTAAGTGAAATGGTTGGCGTTGTTGTTGTTCGCGCCAGGCGTAAGAGCGATTGCGAGTTGCCGGCGCGAGCGCTGTTGCTCACTCGGCGCCTGGTGATTCGTGAATCGTGTGTCGCGTATCTCCCGCGCAAATCCACGAGTAGTCTTCGCATCGCTTAGCGCTTCACGTCGTTTGGCCGATTAACTAGACTCCCGCTGGTTTGACGCTGCCTTCGACCGGTTTGAAAGACCGGGCGGCCTCAAATCATTTTCAATGACCGATCAAGTCATTCTCCTGATCGCGACAACTGCCAGCGCGTTAATCGCGCTGTGGATCTTCGCGCGCGAAAAGATGTCGACCGCCACGCTCGCGTTCAGCGCGGGGATGCTCTTGTTGAGCTTTGAGCTTGGTGCAGCATGGGCGTTGCTGGCATGGCCGGAATCCCAGGTCGCGCCTGACATTCATTGGTTTGCACTCGCATTGGGGCCATCGGTGTGGGTGATATTCGCCGTCACTTACTCTCGCGGAGAACACCGGAAACACTTCAAGGCATGGGCGCCAATCGTTGCTGCTCTCGCAATAATTCCCCTGGCGCTCGTGATATTTTGGGGCGATCGCCTACTGGATCAGAGCTCAGGAATCTCGCGGCTCGCGATGGCCGGCCGCCTGTTGCACGTGATCGTTTTGTTGGCAGCCACCGCCGTGCTGATGAATCTCGAACGCACTTTCCGCGCCTCCGTCGGCGTGATGCGCTGGCAACTCAAGTTCATGGTCCTGGCCGTCGCAACGCTTTTCGTGACGCGCGTTTACACCAGCACGCAGGCGCTTGTTTTCTCGTCCGTTGATCCGCGCTCGGACATTTATCACGCAGTCGCGGCCATCGTCTGCAGCGCGCTGGCGCTGCTCGCGGTGACGCGGAGCCAGGGGTTCAAGCTTGATCTCTATCCATCCGCCACGCTCGTTTACCGATCGCTTACCGTCATTGGCATCGGCGCCTACCTCGTCATGGTCGGTTTCATGGCGCACGCGGCGCGGATGTTCGGAGGCGGCTCGGCGTTCGCAGTGGAAGCGTTGCTCCTGCTCGCGGCTCTCGTTGCCCTTGCCGTGGTGCTGCTGTCGGATCGC
>JBBRBM010000165.1:0-13505 GCA_038205745.1 Verrucomicrobiota bacterium
ATAACGGTGAACGATGGCGAATATTGCAGGGTCAGACGGCAAAACCTCAGCCATCGTTCAGAAATATCCTCAACATTCGCGCGGACTCACATGCACAAAACCCAACAGAGACAGGCTCGTGTGACGTTTCTTGACAGGCACACTACTTAGCAAGATTGGGTATCGTGGCGTCTCAATCGGATTTCCGCGCGTGGACGAATTCAGGAGATACACCAGCAGGCGCACAGAATTACACGTCGGCCGAGTTCGTGTACAGGGACCCGACGAACGGTGTTTATCAGTTCGACTGGTTTCGCAGAGGCAGGCACGACCCAAAGGTGCTGAAATTCGACGGCACGATACGCCTCTACCAGTTGGAATTCGTCGGAGCGACCAACAATTTGCCTCCGAAGCTTTTCATGCAGGGCATCGAGGGGCTTCGACCAGAACAGTAGCCGGAGTTATTTCCCCTCCCGCCTTCTCAGCGTATCATCAGCGCGTGCAGCAATTGGGCTTCCCCTCGTAATCCTAATCGTAACTCCTGCTCGTAATCTCTTCCTCTCTCCCCAATCGATTACGATTACGATTGAGGATTACGATTAGGAATACGCGGGGTATCTTGCGCCCCGTGCAGGAATTGGGAGAACAGTTCGCGAGTGTAAAGGGGTTGAATCAAGTCGCCATCCCGGACCTTTGGCAGCAGCAGGCGGTCGCGTTCTTGCGCGAGGGGAAGGATGTGGTGGTCCACGCGCCCACTGGCGCGGGCAAGACGCTCATCTTCGAGCTTTGGTCCAACGGCGGGAGGAATCGAGGGCAGGCCATTTACACCGTGCCCACTCGCGCGCTCGCCAACGACAAACTCGCCGAATGGCGCGCGCGCGGCTGGAACGTGGGCATCGCCACGGGCGATCTCGCGGAGAATCTCAGCGCGCCCGTGCTCGTCGCCACATTGGAGACGCAGAAGAATCGCCTCATCGCCGGGGACGGTCCGTCGTTGCTCGTGATCGACGAGTATCAAATGATCGGCGATGCGGATCGCGGGTTGAACTACGAGTTGGCCATCGCCCTCGCGCCGCCGCGAACGCAGTTGCTGCTGTTAAGCGGGAGCGTGGGGAATCCTCAGGACATCGTGAAGTGGCTGCGGCGTCTCGGTCGCCAGGCGGAGTTGATCAAGACGGATCATCGTCCCGTGCCGCTCGAAGAAGTTTACGCCAACAGTTTGAGCTACCACGTACCGAGTGAAGTGCGTGGCTATTGGCCGCGCTTCTGCGCCAAGGCATTGGCTGAAAACCTCGGGCCGGTTCTCATCTTCGCGCCGCGCCGTGCCGGCACGGAAAGTCTCGCCGCCGAGATCGCGCGCTTCCTTCCGAATCCAAACCCGCTTCATCTCACGCCCGAGCAAAAGCAAATCGTCGGTCCGCATCTCGAACGCTTGCTCAAGACGCGCGTGGCGTACCATCACAGCGGATTGAGCTACGCGGTGCGCGCCGGCGTAATCGAACCGCTCGCGAAGGCGGGACAACTGCGCGTGGTGGTGGCGACGATGGGTTTGGCGGCGGGCATCAACTTCTCGTTGCGCAGCGCCACGCTGGCCGCGAGTTCGTATCGCCGCGATTACATCGAGCAACCGCTGAGAGCGGATGAAATTCTCCAGATGTTCGGCCGCGCGGGCCGTCGCGGCATTGACGAAGTCGGTTACGTGTTGGTGAATCAAAACGAAGTGCGCCTGCGCGACGGCTATCCCGCGCACTTGTCGCGCAGCGGCATGGTGGACTGGAACGCGTTGCTCGGACTCATGACCGCCGCCGCGCAGCAAGGCCGCGATCCCTTCACCGAAGCGGTGAAGGTCCAGCAGCGGCTCTTCACCACGAAACCGATTCTCCTCGGCGTCGAGGAATCGATGAAGAATCCCGGCGTGCCCTGCGGGCTCAAGACCGATTCCGAGCGCGCGCGGCACGTGCGCAAACGCGTGCATCAAATGCTCAACAGCCGCGGCGAATGGGAACTCACGCCGTCGCCCGTGGAAAAACCGTTACGCGAGATTTTCGCGATGGAGCCAATTCCGGAGAGTGCGTTGAATCTGTTGAAGCTGGGGAACAGGGTTGTGTCGCGCGACGCTTCGGTGGCGGGGCAACGCGTGGGTTCCCCTCACCCCGGCCCTCCGCACGAGCTTTTACTCGGTAGCCGCCGACGTGAGGAGGCTCAGACTTCTCAATCGGAAGGAGATCAGAGCCTCGTTACCTCGGCTGCTACGGGTCAGGGGTTCAACAACGAGCCGCACAACGAATTCCGCGAGACGCTTTCCGCGATTCAATTGCGCCCCGCGCTTTCGATGGCAGAGGCGATCGAGAAGGTTGGGCAGGGATTGCTCTGCGTCGTGGACGAACGTGCCCCCGGCGTCCCGCCGGGCTCCGCGCCGGAAAAAACGAGCGTCACTCGCGCAGACGACGACGCAACCCGGCGAGACGCCGGGGGCACGTTCAAGATTTACGGTCGTTGCACCATGGTCGCAGAACGCGCCGGGCATGATCGCATCATCCTCGTGAAATGGGTTCGTCGTCTCATCAACTGGCATGGACGCGACGCGACGCTCGCTCAATGGAAGGAGAAGATCGAACCACTCATCCAATCGCGGATGGCTCAACGCCGCACGCCGGTGATCCGCTTCGACGATGACGAGCAGAAAATCACCGCGATCCTCAGCCTCGCCGATCTCACGATGCGCGTGCCGGTGGATTTGTATGGTGTTCCGATCTGGCATCCCATCGAGCGCGAAGTGGTGCCTCGCGATTGCGCGGTGTGTGCGCTCGTTCCCGTTTGTCGCCAACTCCCAACCAGCACCGGCGTGGCAATGCTCTGGCGCCGTCTTGGTCTCGTGGATACCGCAGGCGTGCCCACGCGTCGCGGGCAGATCGTCAGCTTCTTTTCGCAAGGCGATGGTCTCGCCGTCGCCGCCGCGTTGGAAGATGAGAAGTATCCGATCGACGAACTTGTTTACGATCTCGCGAACCTCGACGCCGGATTTCGATTCGCGCAGGACGAAAACCGATGGGGTGGACGGCTCGCGATGAATTGCCAGCGTGTCTATGGTGTTCAATCGATTCCCGGTTATCTCGAAAACGGCGTGCCGCCGCGCTACGGCTGGGGCGCGAGCGAAGTGGTGCAGGACGTTCACAAAGACCCGCTCAACAAATCCAGATGGATCAGGGAATTTCTCGGACCCGGCGACATCGACCGCGTGATCATCGAATGGCGTTCCATGATGCGCCGCATTGCGCACTCGCCGGAACTTGATTGGCCGCGCTGGACAGCACTGCAACAACTCGCGAAGACGATTCTCAACGAGACTGAATCACCGACGATGACCGACTTACCGCCCCTCGATTACCAGCAGACCAAGCGCATCGAGCATCGACTTGTTTTTCGTCGCCACTAACGTCGAGGGCATGACCCGCGTGCGTGCGTTGAGGATGTTGAGTCGAGATTTATTCCGAATGAAGCGTCTGAAAAGCTTCGTGGCCGCTTTGCTGACGGTCACGGCCATCGCCCATGCTGCTTCCACACCCACATACGCGAGCAAGGGAGTCGTTGTCTCGCAGAGCGAACTGGCGTCAACGGTCGGAGCGAAGGTGTTGCGCGATGGCGGGAACGCGATTGATGCCGCCGTCGCCACTGCATTCGCACTCGCGGTAACACATCCATCCGCCGGCAACATCGGCGGCGGCGGCTTCCTCGTATTTCGCAGCGTGCGCGGTGAAGCCGACACGTACGATTTTCGCGAAACAGCGCCTGCCAGGGCGGCTGCGGAGATGTTTGTGCGCGATGGCAAATACGACTCCGGCTCGCACCACGAGAGCCACTTGTCTGTTGGCGTGCCCGGCACGGTGGCGGGGCTGCATCTCGCGTGGCGGGAACACGGAAAGCTGCCGTGGGCGCGACTCGTGGAACCGGCCATCAAGCTCGCGAGCGATGGGTTTGTTGTATCGCACGGACTGGCGCGCGATCTCGAACGTGTGTTGCCGCGCATGAAGAATCATCTGGCGTCGCTCGCGCAATTTTCGAAGCGCGGCGCGCCATACCAGCCCGGAGACTTGCTGAAACAACCCGATCTCGCGCGCACGCTGGAGCGCATCGCGAAACAAGGCCCGGCAGGATTTTACGAGGGCGAAACCGCCGCCTTGATCGAGAAGGAATTGCTCGCACATGGCGGCCTGATCACGCGCGAGGACTTGAAGAGTTACGTCGCGAAGAAGCGTGCGCCTGTTCGCGGCAGTTACCGAGGCTTCGAAATCATTTCCATGCCGCCGCCGAGTTCCGGCGGCGTGGCGTTGATCGAGATGTTGAATGTGCTGGAGGGCTTCGAACTGCGGCGGAATGGCTTCAACTCTTCGACCAGTATTCATCTCATGGCTGAGGCGATGCGCCGCGCCTTCGCTGAACGCGCGCAGTTTCTCGGCGATCCCGACTTCAGCACAATCCCCGCCGAGCGGCTCACGTCGAAGCAACACGCCGATGAGCTACGCAAATCAATTCGCCTCGATCGCGCCTCGCGCTCTTCCGTGACGAACTTCGCGTGGCGCCACGAGAGCGACGAGACGACGCATCTCTCGGTCGTGGACAAGGAACGCAACGCCGTGGCGCTGACGTACACGCTGGAAAACGCGTATGGCTCGGCGATCGTCGTGCCGGGCGCGGGATTTCTGCTGAACAACGAAATGGGTGACTTCAATGCGCAACCCGGACTCACAACGACGAACGGTCTGATTGGCACCAGGCCGAATCTCGCCGCGGCGGGCAAGCGCATGTTGTCCAGCATGACGCCGACGATCCTCACTCGCGACGGCAAGCTCTTCATGGTCACCGGCAGTCCGGGCGGGCGCACGATCATCAACACGGTGCTCGAAACAATTGTGAACGTGCTCGACTTCGAAATGAACGCGCAGGAATCCGTCGATGCGCCCCGCTTTCATCATCAGTGGTTGCCCGATGAGATTCGCTACGAGCGCAATGGCTTCTCAGCGGACACGCTCGCTACTTTGCGGACGCGCGGACATCAACTCGCGCCGGGTTCTTCGCAAGGCATTGCCGAAATCATTGTGCTCGACGCCAAGCGCAATGTTCTCGAAGCGGGCTGTGATCGTCGCGCACCGGATGGTGGCGCGGTGGCGGAATAAGTTACGCCGCTGGTTTAGGGAACTTGGACGGCACGCTGATTCGCGCGACTTGTGCTGCTTCCACAAGGTTCCAATCGTGTTTAGTCCACACGACAAACATTTCTTCTTCATCCTCGGGTAACGCCATCTGCTCGGGATGTTGCACCGGAAGAACTTCACCGTTCGTAAGGTGAATTTGGAATGGCCGGAAGGGCGTCCGGTTCCGCATCTGACGAATGCGAGTGAGTTTCATGCTCGTGCTTAGAATAGTGAACTATTTCTTGCGTTTCAACGCCTCAGACGTTCTTCGGCAGCTTCAGCACACGCTTCGCGTTCCCATAAAGAATCTTCCGCTCCACTTCCCTGCTTGGCGCGAGCTTGCGGATCATCGCAATGATCTGCGCGCCCTGGCATTTTTCACCGTGGCCGATTCTGTCGTCGCAATCGCTGCCGTAGAGCAGCTTGTCCTGATGCCGTGCGAGGAAACCGCGCATGTGTTCCTCATCGCGCGTGAAGGCGTTCAGGCCGGAGCCGGCAGAGGTGTCACCGAACATGTTCGGGTAATCGCTCAGCAAACGGTCCGAGATTCCGCCGGCTGTGACGGGCGTCTTGGGATAAAGCACTTCCTGTTTGTGGTTCTTGTCGATGTTCGCCCACCACGTCTGGGCGTGGCCGATGAAGTTCACGCGCGGATATTTCGCGAGAACTTTGTGAAAGCGTTCGATGCCGGTGTTGTACTTCGCGTGTTGGAAGTGCATCAGCACTGGCACGTTGAACTCCTGCGCGATTTCGGCAACCAGGTTGAGCCAGCGCGAGTCGCAGTCAATTTCGAACTTTTGTTCGCCGATGCCGATCGCTCCTCGTTTCAAGTAGCGCACAATGATTTCGCGCGCATCGGCCACGTAAGGAATTTCGTTCGAGAAATAACTGAAGCGTCTGGGGTACTTGCGTTTCAGCTCGTACGCACGCGGCACGGGAGTGATTTGCGCTTCCAGCCCGAACCAGCGTCCCGCCGGCAACAGCACGCTGTGCGTCACCCCCATCGTCAGTTGATGTTGAATGAGTTGCTCGTCGGTTCGTCCAGCATAGTCCGTATGTTGATGGATATCGATGACCGGCTCAGAGGGCGCGGCGAGATGTGCGCAACCGGCGAGCGCAGTGGACGCGACGGCGGCGCCAGTCGCGGAAAGAAATTCGCGACGCGAAAAGACGTTACGACTTTGCTCAATCTGTTTCATCATGCGCGGGTGAAGTTCGCGCTCATTCTCTCGATCGTCGTGTTCGCGTGCAAGGCATTCGGCGCCGACCTCCAGGTAACGGACAAAGATCTACCGCGTAGTCCGGCGACTGAGCCGGACAAGGCGGTCTCCACCCTCAAAGTCCGCGACGGCTTCCGCGTGGAACTCGCCGCGAGCGAACCCCTGATCGAAAGCCCCGTCGCGATGGCCTTCGATGAGAATGGACGCATGTTCGTCGTCGAGATGCGCGACTATTCGGAGCGGCGCGATGAGCGCCTCGGCCGCGTGAAGTTGCTTGAAGACACGAACGGCGACGGCCGCTTTGACAAGGCAACGATCTACGCCACGAACCTGCCGTGGCCAACGGCGGTGATCTGCTGGAATGGCGGCGTGTTCGTCGGCGCGACGCCGGACATTATATTTTTCAAGGACACGAATGGCGACGGCGTGGCCGACGAGCGTCGGGTGGTATTCACAGGATTTGGAAATGCCGTTGCGAAGCTGAACGTGCAGCAGCTTTTCAACAGCTTCACGTGGGGCCTCGACAATCGCATTCACGGCGCGCTCGGCGGCAACGCGAGCGTGGTTACGAACCTGATGCGATCCGGCGACAAGCCGTTGCCACTGCGCGGGCGCGACTTCTCATTCGATCCACGCACGTTCGAGATGCGCGCAGAGAGCGGCGGCGGTCAATGGGGTTTCAGCTTCGACGACGCGGGCCACAAGTTCACGTGCAGCAACAGCCGGCACATCGACGTGGAGATGTTTGACGACGCAGTCGGTGCGCGAAATCCATTTTACGCGATGCCGCAGCCGAACGTGAACATCGCGGCGGACGGCCCGGCGGCGGAAATTTATCGCGCGAGTCCCGAGGAACCGTGGCGCGTGATCCGCACCAAGTGGCGCGTGGCTGGCGTGGTGCCGGGCCCGGTCGAAGGCGGCGGACGCGCCTCGGGATATTTTTCCGGCGCGAGCGGCACGACGATTTATCGGGGCGATGCGTTTCCACCGGAGTATCGCGGGGACGCATTTATTGCGGAATCGGGGAGCAACTTGGTTCATCGAAAAAAGATTCGCCGCGACGGTTTGAGCTTCATCGCCGAACGCGCGGCTGATGAACTCACGCGTGAGTTTCTCGCCGGCACTGAGAATTGGTTTCGCCCGGTGTCGATCGCGAACGCACCCGACGGCGCGCTTTATATCGTGGACATGTATCGCGAGGTGATCGAACACCCGTGGTCGTTGCCGCCGGAGCTGAAGAGTCACATTGATCTGAACAGTGGCAACGATCGCGGCCGCATCTATCGCGTGGTGCCGAACAACTTCAAGCAACGCCAACTTCCGCAACTCGCGCGTGCGAACACAACCGAACTGGTGAAGACGCTCGATCACACGAACGGCTGGCATCGCGATACGGCGGCGCGGTTGCTCGTCGAGCGCAAAAGTGAAGGCGCTGCGGAGCAACTGCGCGAACTGCTCAAGAACGGAAGCATCGCAGGACGTCTGCACACCCTGCACGTCCTCGCCAGTCTGTCGGCGTTGAAGGATGAAGATCTATTGCGCACACTTGAAAGCGATAATCCTGAAGTGCGTGCGCAGGCAGTTCGGTTGTCGGCTACGAATTCAAACGAGATCATTGCCCAGAAACGCCGCGCGCTGGCTGATGATCATGACGTCCGCGTGCGCTACGAAGTCGCGTTCGTGGAAACGGACACGTCCACACTGCGCCGCCTCATCGCGCGTGACGTCGAAAGCCCGTGGATGCAGGTCGCGGTGTTGAATGCATCGAAAGATGCTGCGGCGGAACTGCTCGTGAGCTTCGCGAACGACGCGAAGTTTTTGCAGCGGACCGGCGCCGTCAACTTCCTCACACACCTCGCACAGATCGTCGGCGCGGCGAACCGGTCGAATGACCTGGCGCGTGTGTTGCCGGAACTCGCGCGCAGTCCGCTCGCAATCGAACTCGCGGAAGCACTCGGTGCAGGACTGACGCGCGCGCACAAGTCCTTCGCCAGCCCCGAACTCGCGACTCACGCGCGGCCATTGTTCGATCGCGCGCGTGCGGCGCTCACTGACACAAACACGACTGCCGCACAGCGGAGCAGCGCCGCGCGATTGCTGCGCTTCACGAGTTACGAGGCGAGCGGTGCAACGTTGAATTCGCTTTTGAATCTCAGTGTTTCGCCTGCGCTTCAGATTGCCGCGACCGAGTCGCTCGTATTTTTTCACGACGGTCGCGGCGTCACGAACGTGCTGATGCGCTGGCACGATCTCTCGCCGCAGACGCGCGCGCGGGCGATCTCGCTGTTGCTGACGCGTCCGGCAGACACGGCAATCCTGCTCGATGAAGTGGAGAACAACACGGTGTTGCGCAGCGAGTTCAGCCCGGCGGATCTTCAGCGCCTGTTTGCAATGTCGGACCAGGGTGTGCGCAATCGTGCGTTCATGGTTTTCGCGCCGAAGCCTTCAGCGCGCGTTGAGGTGTTGAAAGAATTCCGTCCGGCCCTCGATATGAAAGGCGATGTGACGCGTGGTCATAAAATCTTTTCCGAGCGATGCGCCGCGTGCCATCACGTTGGCAAGGAGGGCTTCTTTGTCGGACCCGATCTCGCATCCGTCGTGGCGAACGGCAAAGAGAAGTTGCTCACGAGCATCCTCGATCCCAACGCAGAAGTGGCGGCGAGCTTTGTCGCTTACACCGTCGAGACCAAGGATGGCGAGGCGTACTACGGCATTCTCAGCGGCGACAATCCGCAGACGGTCACGATCACGATGCCGAACGGCTCCACGGAACAAATTCCCCGTGCGTCGATCTCAGTACTGCGCAGCAGCGACAAGTCGATGATGCCCGAAGGAGTCGAGTTGGGAATGAAGCCGCAGGACATGGCCGACCTTCTGGAGTTCATCGTCAATCCGAAGTCGGCGAAGTAACGACTCGTAATCCTAATCCTGATCCTGATCGTAATCGGCTTTCGGCGATCGGAACAGATTACGATTACGAGTTACGATCAGGATTACGAGTGAAGTCGAGCAGCGGCCATTACTTCTTCTTGTTGAAGAGATCGCCGATGCCTCCGGCGCCTTTCTTGAGCTGGTCCACACCGCCGGTTCCGAGCGCCTTCGCGCCTTCGCCGAGTTTGCCCACGTTCGCTGCGACAGCCTTGGTCGCTTCATTGAGCACTGCGGTGAGGACTCTCTTGCTCAATTCAGCGGGCGTGATGCCTTCCGGGCCCTGGCCCAGATTCGTGAAGCGAATCTCCGGCAACGGAATCGTCGTCGAGCCCACGAACGCTGACGCCACGGTGAGCTTGGCTCCCGTGATCACGAATTCATCCACCTGCAACTTTGTCTTGGTGGTCTGCTCCTTCTTCGTCGGCGCCTTTTCGTCCTGCGCGGCCGCACCCGATACGCTGTCGAGAATCTTTCCGATATTGCTCCCTCTCAGATCCGTCTCGTAAGTGATGTCCGGCGCCTCGACGACGATGGAGCGGATGTGCTTTTTCTCTTTCAGCACGGAACCCGGCTCGATGGAGATGGAGACCTTGTTGACCTTGATCGCCTGCGCGGTCTTGAAACCCTCCGGATTACCGACCACAAAACCTTTCAACGATCCGCTGCCGCCGAAGATCGAAATGTTTGCGCTGTCGAGTTTGATCGGAACCTTGGCCACGACCGGTCCGACCTTCTCCACGCCGGTCTTCACAATCGTGCCGATGAAGAGGAACGCGACCACCACCACAATGATGAGGAGCAGGACCAGCCCGACGATGATTTTAACAAGGAGTTTCATGGTTCCGAATGCTTAGCCAACCGGGCTTGGGAAGAAAGCGCTGATTTTGTGAATCCGGCGCGCCGCCCTGCGACGCGACGTCCGACTTCCGCGCGAGGGAATCGCGCTATTGCTGGAGATGCAGGCGGGAGGCGGGTTAACTTTGCAACGCATGGCAGAGATCGGCAAACGCAACACGCTTTCAATCACCCGGGAGTCCACGCCCGGGCTGTATCTCAACGGGGGCGAACTGGGAGAGATCTTGCTGCCGCGCCGTTACATTCCGCGCGATCTCAAGCAAGGCGACAAGTTGGATGTGTTCGTTTATCTCGATTCGGAGGATCGACTCGTGGCGACGACGGAGACGCCTCATGCGGCGGTCGGCGAGTTCGCGTATCTCAAGGTGGTGAGCATCAACTTGCGCGTGGGCGCGTTTCTCGACTGGGGGCTGACGAAGGATTTGTTGCTGCCATTTCGCGAACAGGATGCGCCGGTGCGCGTCGGCCAAAAGGTCGTTGCGCACATTCATCTGGATGCGAAGACGAATCGCATTGTCGCCAGCACCCGTCTGCATCGGCACTTCAGTCGCGACACAGCTTCTTATGCCGATGGGCAACCGGTGAACCTGTTGATCACCGGCGAGACGCCGCTCGGTTACGCAGCCATCGTGGAGAACGCGCATCGCGGCCTGCTCTATCGCGATCAAACTTCCGCGACGCTCAAGGTCGGGGACAAGGTGAAAGGATTTGTCCGCAGCGTTCGTCCCGGCGGGAAGATTGACTTGAGCCTCGACGCATCGGGCTACAAACGCGTGGCGTCGCTGCAACTCCAGATCGTCCAGGCGCTGGAACGGAACAAGGGCCGGCTCGCGTTTGACGATTCAAGTTCGCCCGAGGCCATTCGCGACGCGTTCGGCGTGAGCAAGAAGGCGTTCAAGCAAGCACTCGGCGCGCTCTACAAAAGCCGCCGCATTCGCTTTCAGTCGCCGGGCATTGAGTTGCTGGATAACTCGTCATGGTCGCCGAGCGATTGAAGAGAACTCGCTCGACAGACTCTCGTCGCGCGCACCAATCTCAGCGCATGAAAAGTTCCCAAGGGTTTTGCATCGCAGCAATGTTGTGGCTGTGCGCCGTGGCTTCAGTTCAGGCGCAAGATGCCGCGCCGAAAGCGTTCGTCGATGGCACGGGGCTTGGTTGGCGCGAACTCTCGGGAACGAATTTCGCGATCGTGAACACGGACGCCGACACGTTCAAATGGACGAATGGCTTTGTCTTCTGCAACGGCAAGCCGATCGGCGTCACTCGCACGACGATGCTCGTCACCAATTTCGAACTCGTGACGCAGTGGCGCCATCTCCAGTCCGGCGGCAACTCGGGGATTTTCGTCTGGGCCACGCCCGAGTCGATCGACGAGCTCGCGTCCGGCAAAGGCCGCCGCCTGCCGACCGGCATCGAGGTGCAGGTGCTGGATCACGGCTATAAGGAAATATTCGAGAAGCAGTCCGGGAAAAAGGCGACGTGGTTCACCTCAGATGGTGACGTGTTCCCCACCGGCACGACGAAGATGAAACCGTTCCCGCCCACGTCACCCAGCGGCGAACGCAGTTTCCCGCGCAAGAATCTCAGCAAAGGCATTAACGAGTGGAACCATTATTATGTGCGCGCCATCAACGGCGAAGTGCGCCTGTGGGTGAACGGCGAGGAAGTGTCCGGCGGCACGGAGATACGTCCGGCGTGGGGCTATCTCTGCCTGGAATCCGAAGGCGCGCCGGTGGAGTTCAAAGACATCCGCATTCGCGAACTGCCCTGACCGCGCCCTCGCCATTCACGGCGCTGCTTTCATCGGAATCGCGCGTCCAAATTGTCACGGTTTTGTAAATGACCTGGCGCATCGCGAAGCGTGCTTGAACGCCGGCGGTCTTGCGCGTAATGCATCGCTGTGAAAACGAATCGATGGCCGGGAACGAGCCGACATTTCAGCGCGCCTCACTGGCTCAAACACGCCAGGCAGTTCTCTATGAAAACACTCACTCTCTTTGCAGTCGTTGTGTCCCCCGTTCTGGTCCATGCGCAGAAGATCAACTTCGATGACGTGCAGCCCGGCGCTGCCGCCGGCTGGACCGCTGCTGTGACGGGGAAAGGCGAATCGAAATGGACTGTCGCGAAAGACCCAACGGCACCCAGTGCGCCGAATGTCTTGAAACAATCCGCCGAAGGCACTTACCCGATCTGCCTGCGCAACGAGACGAAAATCAAAGACGGATTTGTGGAAGTAAAGTTCAAGACCATCGCAGGCCAGGAGGACCAGGCGGGCGGGGTCATCTTTCGCGCGAAGGACAAGGACAATTACTACATCGCCCGCGCCAACGCGCTCGAAGATAACGTGACGATTTACCACACGACCAACGGCAAACGCGTTTCGTTCAAGAACACCAAGACAACCGTAACGTCGAATGAGTGGCACACACTGCGCGTTGTTTTTGTGGGCAACCAATTCACCGTCGCTCTCGACGGCAAGCAAGTCATCACCGCCACGGACGATCAAATCAAAGACGCGGGCCAGCTCGGGCTCTGGACCAAAGCCGATAGCGTGACATTGTTCGACGACTTCACTTACGGAGAGCAGTGAATCAGCGCGGGGTCGCCGGGCGAAGTTGCCGCCTCGCGGAGCGCAGCCCGATCACTGCAAGTGCCAGGAGCGTGACGATAAGGACTCCCCGGAGTTCGTCGTTGATCTTGCTGGGCATGTATTTGATCCACGGCAGTTGCACGAGCGGTTGATTGATCCAGCCGACGAACGGGATGTAGTTGAGGAATTGCGAGACGTAGATTTGCGCCGTGAACGTGAACCACACGAACACGAACGCGAATCCCGCTGCGAAGCGCAGCGCGAGGGACGCGGCTCGCCCGGCGAAGTCGAGCACAGGATGTCGCGGCAAGGAAGGCGGTGCGTGGAGGTGGCCGAGTTTCCCAAGCGCGGCATGTTGCGTGGCGGTGAGCGCGAACACCGGGACGTCATGGGCGCGCACGGCCCGAAGCACTCCTCCCGCGTAGATGCGCGCGGCGAGCCAACGCACGAGAATGTAGCCACCGACCCCCACAATGCCGGCGCCGAGGAAATACAAACCGAGTTGCCGCTCCACTTGCGCCGTGCTGAGAACGGACAGGGCATCGGCCGACAATTGTTTCGCCAGCGGGAAGGACTGCGGGCGGATGCGTTGCACCGCGATCGGAATCGAAGCGAGGGAATACACGCCCGCGAGCAGCAGGCACGCGAGCCAGCGGTGCCGCACCACGCGCCAGACGATGCGCCATTGGTAGCTGATAATCATCGTAGTAATAATGATCGGCACCTATATCGAAAAAC
>JBBRBM010000166.1:0-13420 GCA_038205745.1 Verrucomicrobiota bacterium
TGATGTCTGAAAGCGGAGTCAGGTTCTCGACAGCATGTGGTTGGACGGTGAACCAAAAGCTGCGGATTTCCGTGAGCGAAACGAGCGTGACTTCGGCGGTCTTCTTCGCGGCCCATTGTTCTCGTAAACGTCCTAACTGCCGCGCGAGATTACCGTTTCCGAAATAAATCGCCTTCCACCCCTTGGCTGTCTGGCGAACAATCAACACGACGCGGTTTGAACCGTTGCACTGCACTGGGAAAATCCACTCTCCGGCGGGCATGAGGAGGTTTGTGACAGCGTCGGAAGTTTTGTAGCTCTTCACGCTGCTGCTGCTGAGTGCGAATACCTGATAGGGGACACCGAGTTCGGCTTTTGTTGGTTCATCTCTTGCCTCAAAGCCATACGATTTCTTGTCGGCGGCAGCAGCCCGCAATAACCCAGGCAAAACATTTCCAGCAACCTGACTCACGGTTTCTTTTTCAGTTCTCGGAGAAGTTTCGGCACGGGCGTCAAAACAGAAGGCAATAACGACCCATACAAGAAAGAAAGCTACCGCGCCTGAGGTTTGGCTGCGCTTTTTCAATGGCGATCACAATCCAGCCGCGGCTCTTGGCTTGTGTCAAATGAATTTCCGAAACAGCTTCTAGTTCTTCGGTGCATCTTGAGCCGTGGCGTTGTTGGTAGCAGTGTCTGTTTTCTTATGGAAGAAATCCTTGAAAGGATGTTTTTTTTGGTCTTGAGACTTGTCTTCAACAATCTCGGATTTGGGCTCGGTTTCAGACGAGCCTTTCACTCCGAAATCAAAGACCTTTCCGTTACCGGTATTTCCTCCGTAGTAAAAACCATACTCGCCACTCCCCAAAGGTTCTTTTGGCGTGACCTTATAGATTCCGGGCGAGAGCTTATTGACGCTGAGAGATCGAATTGACTTCCCCTCGGCTCCGCTTGCTCCGCCCGCGTAAGCGTTGATCGAACCCATCACCAAACGGCGTTGGTTGTCTTTTTCCACTACTTCGAATTGCGCGAGAATGTATTCATTCGCACTGGTCGCGCCGAGACGACTATCACTCAATCCTGATTGGGTATGCTCAAAGTAAAAATAAAATATTGGCTGGCGATTGCTGGTCACAATCCCGGCATGAGCACTGGCCACCACAGCGTCGTGTTTCACCGTTTGACCGAACTGCATAAAAAGAGCCGCGCCTGTCTTTTTCTGGCTATAAACCGAAGGCTCCAGTTGGGTCATTTTAGCCTTCCCTGAGTCTTCCTGATAAATCCAAATTCCCGCCTCGTGTGGCGCCTTTGGATTATCAAGATCGGCTGTCTGGGCTGCTACAATCTCTCCATTCACTTTGGCCGGAGCGTTGGCCGTGAGCATCGCGGCGATAACGGCATCGGATACGTTGGCTCCCTTGAGCTGTTTTAAGCCTTTAAGAGTTACGTCGAATTCGCAGTGTGAACTTTTGATTTTTTCAACGATAAGATTCTCACCCAAGCCCAGCTCCTTTAACTCAATAATTGATGCGTTCTTCAGTACCTCTTCTGGTTGATTGGGTTGTGCCAAAACAACTTGGGAAATCATGCAACTGATGACTATCGACAAAATGGCGGTTGAATATTTTTGTTTCCCGATGGTGCTTTCAGGTTGATGCGTGTCGCTCATATTTTCCTTTTTATTCTTTTGCTTTAGTGGGAACGAATACGGAATTGCACTCACGCCCTCAGATCACAGCGCGGGCGTCTTGGGTGGAGCCGCCTTCTTCTCCCGTTGCGGGGCGCGTTCGATGTGGCTGGCGCTCTGCCAGGCGCGAAGTTTCTCCGGGTTGCGCGCGTATTTGTTGTGCATGATGGCGTCGAGGTAGTTCACCTCTTTCATGCCGTCGCGAATCAAGCGGCCCACCGCCGCCGTACTTTGCACGCCTTTACTGTCGTCGCTTTCTTCGGCGTCCTGCGCGTCGTCGATGGCTTTGCGGTCGTCGGTGAGGTGCTGGACAAAATCAGCGGGGAGTTCTTGCGCGATGAACCTGGCGGCGACGCCGGCTTTCTTGAGTTCGACGATGACGGCATCGGCAGTGGTCAGGAGCACGGTCTGGTAGCGACGGGTTGCGCGGTCGTTCATAGGGTTTTGGAAACTTGCGTTTCGGTTTTACGGGCGACGTTCGGAGAATGGCCCTATCTCCCATGGTGGCAAGGAGCAAATATGAAATAATAGATAGCTAAACGTATTTGGCGGTCGTTCTATCAATTTGAGCTAAACCGACAAGAAATAAAAACGGCCATTCGCTCGGATTTGAAGAAAAACGCCATCAAGTATGGGGTCATTCACACGCGCTCTCGCGTGCCATGTTCCGCGCCCTCGCGGAACATCGGGTCGGCGGCAAAGGGCACCATTTGGTTTGGTTTCTACGCTCATCGCTGACCGGTGAAGGCACCGGTCACGACACGCGAGGGCGCGTGTGCTCCCCGTGAGTTGCTGAGACCGGCCCTCGCGCCGTTCATGGCACCAGGAGAAAAAGGGAGCGGAAACTTCGTGGCAGCCGACGTGAGGAGGCTCAAATCGAAGGCAGAAGGCAAAAATTAGATTGTCACGCACCTTGGCGAAACGGACACGCGCCACAGTTCAACTTGCACACGGCGAGGGCGGGGTTGGCATGGGCCACGGTTGGATTTTCACGCGCCTTGGTTCTTCGCGCAGCGTCCCGGCTTGGACTGACAGCATCCGAGCAATCCATTCACAGGCGCCACGGAGTGGCTGAACCTTTACCGGAGTTGAATTGCACACATTTTTTCGAACTTGTAAGGTGCCGGTCATGGGTTCACTTCCCGTCAGTCTCGAAAAAGAAGATCAACTCACGCAACGCATGACGACGCTTGGTGTGCGCGAGTCGGACATTGAAGAAACGTTCGTGCGCTCGGGTGGTCATGGCGGTCAGAACGTCAACAAGACCGCCACATGTGTGATGCTGATGCATCGGCCGACTGGATTGCAGGTAAAGTGTCAGGACACGCGCCAGCAGGGCTTGAACCGATTTCTCGCGCGCAAACTCTTGCTCGATAAAATTGAAGCGCGCCAGAAAAGCAGTGCTGATGCTGAGCGCGCTCGCCTCGAAAAACTTCGCCGACAAAAACGCGGGCGCAGTCGCCGCGCAAAGCAGCGTATGCTCGCGGACAAATCCCATCACGCCGCCAAGAAGGAATCCCGCCGCCGCGCGCCGGTTGAGTAATCTAGATTCTCGTCAGCACCGCCGCCCTCACGTGTTGGGCAAAGCGCTCACCACACTCGGTCAGTCTTCGCCAATTTCCGTGTAGCACCCGGAGAGCCCGAAACGATGCTCGCCTTCAGAAGGAGAAGCACGAATGAATGCGACCATCCCAAAACTGATTCTCTCTACAATGGCATCGTTGGTCCTCGCTGTTCTTCCCACCAGCGGAGGCACCATCCTCGGCTGGAACAATTTGGGGATGCACTGCATGGACAGTGATTACTCGGTGTTCAGCGTGCTGCCTCCCTACAACACGATCGAATGCCAACTAATCGTGAATGGCCGATTGGTCACCAATGGCGTCGGTTATAGCGTGACGTATGAGGCCGTAGCGGACCCGAACGGCTCGTTCAATTCCACTGCGATGGGCAAAGGAAATTATTACATGTACGCCACCGCCCTCTTCGGAGCGTCGCTCACTCCAGAAGGAGGTCTCGCGGGATGGTCCATGCCCGGCACGAACAACACGCCGCAGGGCATGTTATTCGAAACGACCAACCATCCGGCAGCGGGCGTGGCCACATCGGTCAATTGGTTTCGCGCGGAAGGAATTCCGATTTCGCCTTACGACGACGCGCACAACAAAAATCCTTACCCGATGATGCGCCTCATCGCACGCAACGCGGTGAACCAACCGATCGCCACCAACGACATTGTGCTGCCGGTATCCGATGAAATGGACTGCCGCACCTGTCACGCTTCAGGAACGCAAGTCGAGGCCAAGCCCGCCGCAGGCTGGGTGTGGAACGGGTTGCCCGAACGCGATTTCCGTTTGAACATTCTGCGATTGCACGACGAGAAGAATTTTTCCCAGCACGCGGCACTTTACTCCGCGGCGCTGGCGGCGCGCGGATTCAATCCGCAAGGGCTTTATCGCGGCGTGGTAGCCGACAAGAAACCCGTGCTGTGCGCGATCTGTCACGCTTCCGAAGCGTTGGGCACAGGCAGCTACAGCAACATTCCGCCGCTGACAGCTTCGGTGCATGCGTTTCATGCAAACGTTCCCGATCCTGAATTGTTCATCACGCTGGATAACTCCGCGAACCGGGCGGCGTGTTACCGCTGCCATCCTGGTTCGACGGCGCGCTGTTTGCGCGGGGCGATGGGCGGCGCCATCGCGCCCGACGGCTCGATGGCCATGCAATGCCAGAGTTGCCACGGCAATATGAGTGCGGTCGGTTCGAGCTCTCGTGTGGGTTGGTTCATGGAGCCCAATTGCCAGAGCTGCCATTCCGGGACTGCGACGGCGAACGCTGGCCAGATCAGATTCACCTCCGGTTTCGACACGAACGGAAACGCACGTGTGCCCGCCAACCAAACCTTCGCCACTCAGCCCAATACGCCAACGACAGGTCTGTCGCTCTACCGATTTTCCGCGGGCCACGGCGGCTTGCAGTGTTCAGCATGTCACGGCTCGACCCACGCCGAGTTTCCCAGCACGCACAGCAATGACAATGTGCGGAACACAGCGCTGCAAGGTCACGCGGGCGTGATGATTGAATGCACTGCCTGCCACACCACCACGCCCAATACCGCCAATGGTGGCCCGCACGGCATGCATCCCGTAGGCCAGGGATGGGTCAACGGCTCTGGTGGAGTAACGAAGCACTCGGACTGGATTTCGTCTTTGCCCGGCGGAGTGGCCGCCTGCCAGATTTGTCACGGGCTGGATTTTCGCGGCACGGTGCTTTCTCGTGCGCAGGCGACCCGCACGCTGACTTCCAATTTTGATGGCGGCACTGTCAGCTTGAACCTGTATCGCGGCGCGATGATCGGTTGCTACACCTGCCACAATGGTCCGGCCAACGACAGCATCAACAACAGCACCGCTCCTACGGTCAGCAACATCTCCACGAACGCCACAAACGACAAAGCTGTGGCCATGACGTTGCCCACGAGCGGCAGCTCATCAGCCTTGCGCATTGTTTCCCAGCCGGCCAACGGCTCGGTGGGTTTGAGCAATGGCGTGGCAACATATTTCCCAAATCAGAGTTTCGTCGGCACCGACACGTTCACGTTTGCCGCCTATAACGGTTCGAAGAATTCAAACCTCGGGACCGGCACAGTGGCTGTGGCGCAAGGCGCATTCAGCATCAGCGCCGTGGCGCATGTTCCACCCTCGTATCCGTCTGGATGGCCCGCTGCATTCGCCATCGTTCCGACGTTGGTCAACAGTTCCGCAGCGGTGAGTTTTCTCTGGGATTTTGGAGACGGGACAGTCGCCGCAACCAACCAATTCACGCAACACGCCTACGCCGTTCCCGGCATTTATCCGTGGAAGGTGATCTCGACGATCTCCACAGTGAGGACAACCAACAGCGGTGAGATCTCCATCGAGAATCCCATTTCAGTCGCCGCCACATTATCTGGCAGTTCGATTTCTCTCCAATGGCCGAACGCACTATGCGATGTCGTCCTCGAACAAACCGACGCCCTTGGGACCCATGCGAATTGGACGCCAGTTACCAATCTGGCGAACGTAAATCTGGACGTTGTTACGACTCTTGTCCCCGCTTCGAGCAACAAATTCTTCCGCGTCCGCAGACCGTGGTGAAAAGTCCATGCCGGTTTTTCATTTTCGTATTCTCGACACGTTCGGTGGCTGAGCCTTGAAGCTTCGGCCAGCCGAACATGGTGCAGTAGTTGAACCTTGCGCTCGCCGTGTTTCACCCCGTACCGTTCCAACATGGCGAAGCCGAGCAGGAAAACCCCGAAAGCCTTGATCGTAGGCGTGGGCCTCGATAACGACGGCCATAAGCGCGTGACGACGGGGCCGAACTTCGCCCTCGTCGGCGGCTCGAAAGACACGCACGAGCAGATGACGGAGAAGGCCGTGAAGATCAACGAGAAGCTCACGAAGAAGGGCAAGACGCTCGACAACGTGAGTCCGCAGGAGTTCGACGACATCGCACAGGAAGTCGGGCTCAAACGTCACGAGCCCCAGCAGAACTGACCATCGGCGCCTGAGGACAAAAGGGGTGAGGCGGATAATTCACTGGTTTCGGCGCGACCTGCGCGTTCACGACAACACGGCGCTCACCGAAGCGGCACGCCGGGCCGAGGAAGTTGTTCCCGTCTTCATTCTCGAAGATGCCTTTCGCACCGGGCCGGATGTCGGCGCGGCGCGGCTCGAATTCCTGCTCCGCTCGCTCGCCGAACTGCGCGAGAAACTTGCCTCGCTTGGCTACACACTGATTGTCCGTCATGGCCGCTCCGAAGAACAGCTCCCGAAGCTCGCGAAAGAAGTGAAGGCGGACGCTGTGTTCGCGAACATTCGTTACGAGCCTTACGCGCAACGGCGTGACAGCCGCGTATGCGCGGCACTCGAGAAAGAGCGCATCGGCTTCGAGTCATTCAAGGATGCGGTGGCGTGGCACGAGCAGGAGATCCTCACGCAAGCCGGCAAGCCGTTCACCGTATTCACTCCTTACTCGAAGGCATGGAAGACGCGCCGCGCGCCACCACCCCGCCCTGCTCTGCCGCGCAACAAAATGAAGACGCCTGCAAGCGCGCGCTCGGACGCGCTGCCGGTCACAGCAAGCGAACTCGGCCACGCGTGTTCGCAAAACATCTTCACTGCGGGAGAGACCGCCGCGTCGAAAGCGCTCGATGGGTTTCTCGCGAAGAAACTTTTCACCTACGCCACCGCGCGAAACTTGTGCGATGTCGAAGGCACATCCCAGCTCTCGGCGCACTTGCGCGCAGGCACCATTGGCATCCGCACGATCCTGGCGAAAGTCGCCGCCGCGAAAGAGCGTGCGAGGACTCCAGCGGAACGGAACGATTGCGAGGTGTTCCTGAACGAGCTGATCTGGCGCGAGTTTTACCTGCAAGTGCTGCACAACTTCCCGCACGTGATGAAGGGCGCATTTCGTCCCGCATACCACGCGCTGCAATGGAGCAATGACCAATCACATTTCGACGCGTGGTGCGCGGGTCAGACCGGCTACCCGATCGTTGATGCCGCGATGCGTTGCATGAACGCCACCGGCTGGATGCACAACCGATTGCGCATGATCGTGGCGATGTTTCTCACGAAGGATCTGCTGATCAACTGGCAATGGGGCGAGCGCTACTTCATGCAGCAACTCGTCGATGGCGACATGGCGGCGAACAACGGCGGCTGGCAATGGAGCGCGGGCACCGGCACCGATGCCGCTCCTTACTTCCGCATTTTCAATCCCACGTCGCAGGCGTTGAAGTGCGATCCGAACGGTGACTTCGTACGCCGCTGGATTCCGGAACTCGCCGGGCTGCCGGGCGCCTCGATGCACGAGCCGTGGAATGAACCCCTGCTCGCAACAAAATATCCAAGCCGCATCGTGCGGCACGAAGAGCAACGCGAGAAAGCCCTCGCAATGTTCAAGCGATTGAAACCCTGATCTCATGCCCACGTTATCTCCAACTCCACTGCCGCGGTCTTTCTACGAGCCGTCGGCAAAGATCGTCGCACCCAAGCTCCTTGGGCATCTGCTCCTGCGTCGGACACCCGGCGGTGGTTGGGCGGGCGGCGTCATCGTCGAGACGGAGGCATATCTCGCGAACGATCCGGCGTGTCACGGTTTCCGCCGCGAGACGTTGCGCAACCGCTCGATGTATGGCCCGCCCGGACGCGCTTACGTTTACTTCATCTACGGAAATTATTTTTGCTTCAACGCTGTCTGTGCGCCCGAGCGCGTTGCCGAAGCGGTGTTGATCCGCGCCATCGAGCCTACATTCGGAGAAGAATGGATGCGCATGAATCGCCCCGTGCGTGAACAACGAGACCGAACATCGGGCCCTGCCAAGCTCTGCCTCGCGCTCGACATCCGGCGCGAGCACGATGCGCGCGATCTCTGCGACGTGAACACCGGACTCATCATCGCGCACAACGAGCACAGGAGAAGATTCATCAATCAGCACAAGCCGGTGATCACAACGACGCGCATTGGCATTTCGGTGGCGGAAGATTTGCCGCTGAGATTTTATCTGGAAAAAAGCGCGTTCGTATCGAAGCGCTGACGTGCGGAGCGCGAACGGTCACGTCCGCAAGAGCCTCCGTGGCTGGAAGGAAACAGAACTGCGTGGGCGCGGCAGATTGGCGAAAGTTCAATCTCGTTCCGACACGCTCGTCGTACGGACGTGACCGTCCGCGCTCCTACAGTGTTCTGAAGCGATAGAAACGTTGCGGCACGCCGGGCGCACCCTGGCTGATTTCTTTCACAAGGCCGTTCCCAACGACGTTCGTCATCAATTGCCAGTTTGGCGCGGCAAGATTGTCAGTGAAATCCACCACGTAAGTTCGCCCGTCCAGTGTCTGGATTGAAAAGCTGAACGTGTCGCCGTTCTTCGTCGGTGAAATGAGTCGGAACTGATCGATCGGCGCGTAAATCACTTCGACCACACGCGTCGCCGAATTCGTGACGCCGCCACTGATGGCATCAGCACGAATCGTGAATGTTCCCTCCACGATATTGCTCCACGTGAAATCCCAACGCGCCTCGTTGCCGATGTAGTTCACGTCGCGCACCGCCGCGCCGCCAATGAACGCATTCGTGCTGAACTTGATGAACACGTTCGTCGTGTTCGTCGCCGTTTGCACCGTGATCGGGAATGTGTTTATCAACGGCACACCGTTTTGCGATGGCAGCACGATCTGATAAGGCGAACGGCCCTGTGAATCCGCCGCCGGTGGATTGATGATGCTGACGGTGGCGCCACTGATCTGCACGTTGACGAAGCGTTGTGCCTGGAGTGCGAGGTTGTTGCCGTTGAAGAACACTTCGATCACGTGCTGGCCGGGCGGGATGTTCGTCCAGTTGTAACGCAGCTCATTTTTCCCATCGCCGCCGGTCTGGTCCTGAAAATAATAGAGCGCGTTCGTTCCGTCCGGCGCGTAACGCGGTTGCACGCCACCATCGATCTGAATCGTGAAATTCGTGATGTTCGCCGTGAGCGTGTCGGTGAAGCGGAACACGAGGCCGTACGTCCCGTTGGGATTCAAGTTCAGCGTTTGTCCATCGGCGCTTGGGAACGCAACTTCGAGCGTCTGAGAAGGCGCGGCCGTCGGCACAGTGCGCGATCGCATCGTGACGCGATTCGTCAGCACGGTGCTGGTGAGTTTCTTCATGCGAACGGTGATCGTCGCGTTGCCGCTTGCAGGCACGGCGTAGTAGTTGAAGCGATACTCGCGCGGGAAATTCGGATACTGCGCGCTCAATCCACCGTTCGGCGTCACCTCGTGTGCAACGACGAAGATCGCACCACTGACGTTCGTTCCGTTGCCGTTCGCGATGCCGGTGTTCGCATCGTCGTTCGCCGGGTTGCTGTCGCTGATGTTGTATTCCGCGCTCGTGACGTTCGCGTCCGCGCGCACAACCACGCCGTACTGTTGGCTGCTCAAAATATCGCTCGGACCAGGGAACGCGATCACGCCATCCGGCGGCGCGGCGTCGTAGTAGAACGTCTGCGAGAACGTGTTGAACACACTCGACTTGCCGCTGCGTGGCAGGAACGCCCGCGCCCGCACGATGTGAAAACCTTCTTCGAGTCCGAGGCGAGTCGAATTCGTGTTCAAGTCATTGTGCATCCAAACGCGCGCGCCATTCGGGTTCCAATTCAGGATGCTGAACTCCGTCACGCCGTAAAGTTTGTCGCCATCGTTGTCGCCGATCGGACTGATACCTTCGTTGAAGAACGCGGCCTTGTACTTCACCACAGTGCCGTTCGCTTGCGCGGGAATGCTGTTGCTCCACCAATCGACCGTGCCATCCACCTGCACTTCGGTGTGCGAGAAGTTGAGATTGATCACCTGCGTCGTGCCACGGCCGCGAGTGAATGAGCCTTCGGGATTGGAACCGTCCGTCGTGTAATAGAGGCGGCCATTGTTGATATCGAACTGGTAACCAACCTTCACCCAAATCTCCGCCAACTGACTGCCGCTTGGCGTCAGTGGAAAGCGCGCCGTCGCTGGCGCGCCCGGTTTGCCGGTCACAGCGGTGTTTGGATTGTGGAAGACCCAATCTGCCGTTGAAGTGTCCACCGTCGCGCCACCACCGGAGCCTTCCACGATGAACGCCGCGCCCCCGTTGTTGACCGTGTAGCTGTAAGTTCCCGCACCGAGCGAAACGACCGTGTTGTTCACGACGTTCGTTGACGCCCACTTCTCAGGTCCACGACGATAACGAAACTGCGTTTGCTCGTATCCGGCGAAAACATCTGTCGCGTAACCCGGTTTGTTGTCGCGTCGATCGAAGCCCGTCGTCGGCCCTGAACCTTGATGACTGTTCACATCCATCCCGCCATCGAGCTTCACGAGGATGTTGTTCGCCGACGCATCGGGCCGCACCACGATGTCGAGCAAACCGTTCGTCACCACCGGCACATCGATGACGTAAGTGCGTATGCCGACATTCGTGCCACGGATGACATTTCCAAATTGATCCACGCCACCGCGCATCTTGAATGGAAACAGGGGATTGAATCCGCTGTCGCCATCGCGTCCATCCGGGCGCGTAACACTCATGGTGGGAACCTGTGTACCGCTGTGACGGAAGATGATCGCGTCACGTCCGCTCGCGCGGCTCGCTTCGGGCCATTGGTACGCGTAGGCGACGTAACCGCCGCTCGGGATCTTGAGTTCGATCGCGCCGCCGCCGGGCGCGAGCGCTTGCGAGCCGACGTAAATTTTTCGATTCACTGGATTGGGATCATTCGCTGAATTGATCGCGTCGCTCTTCACGTTCGTCGCAAGTCGCACCAACAGTTTCGGACACGCGCGGCCCTTGCCGGGACCATCCGCCATTTGTGTGAGCCACGAACCCGGCGGGAATCCAACGACGAGTCCCTGGTTGCGCGAGTTCACCACGGGATAACACGTCGATGGCATTCCGGAATCATCCTGCGCCACGCCATCGTCGAAGCTCACGTCGCCGGGATTGCCGTAGTTATCATTCATCGCGAAGAGCACCACGGTTTGGTCCGCCGCACTGCCGCCTTCGCGATAGTCGTAGCGTTCGAACGCAACGATGTCCGAGTCGCCCCAGCGCGAGCGCGTGCCGCCGCGGGCCAACTGACCGTGCAGCCACGCGAGATCCGGAAGCTTGTTGTCGCCGAACTCACCGAGAAACGGCGCAGAAGCAATTCGCGGGAACGGATCGCCGCAACCTTCGCAAGTCTGCTCCTGATTGTAGCCGTCGGAGTAAATCAACGGGATGCCTTCGCGGAAAAAATAATAGGCGTTCTGAAGATCGCGGTGGTTCGCGTAGCCATTGTCGTGGCTCTGCGCGTGCATGACACGGTTCGGCGCGCTGAATCCGCCGGCATCGCGCTGTTCATAGCCAGCGAGCGATGAACTAGGATTACCGAGAATGTTGTTCAGGTTGTTGCGCAGTGGATTGTCGAGCAACCGCATCCCGCGACCAAGATAATCATCGTAGCTCGGCGGCTCGCCGAGATGTTCGCCGAAGATCAGCGCATCGTTGCGCACCGCTTCCGAGTCGTAGTTACTGTTGCGATTGTCGTCGCCTTCCACGTAACCGTTGCCGAGCACGTTGTTTCCGTAGCCGTGAACCCAATCGAACATCGATTGAATCCGCCCGCAGTAACCATTGGCCGTCGCGTTGCCGTAATCGCCGAAGAAGTAACCGGGTACATGTTTCACCGCATCGAGCCGGAAACCGTCGCACTTCGTTTGATCCAGCAGATAAAGCACGGAACGAATCAGATACGACCCCGTGTTCTCCGCGATGGGATCGCCGTTCGTTCCGTTGAAGCCAAACATCCCGCCGCTGAACGACGGGAGATTCGTATCGTAGTAATACTCGGGATTGCTCGGATGGCGGATGAAGAACGGGCTGCCCGCCTGATCCTTGTAATTCACGCCGAAGTTCGCGTTCGGATTTTCCTGCGCGATGTCGATCAAGCCGCCGAGGGGATTGTTCTGAATCTCGAACGTGTCGTTCCAATTCCCGATGCTATTCCAGTTTCGATAAAATCCGCCGGCAATGCGCTGAAGGTGGAAATCTCCCGTGACCATTCCCGGATAAACATTCGACGGCGTGCCCGCGTTGTATTGCGGCACATCGAATCCGCGATGGTTCATGATGTTGTCGAAATAAACGCGAATGCCGAATCGATGCGCCATCTCGACTGCGCGGATGAGCTGCGCCTTCGTACCGTAGCGCGTGCGCACCGTGCCGCGCTGGTCCTTGTCGCCCAGATCGAAGGGATCAAACAAATCGTAGCCGACCGAGTAACCGCTGCCACCCTTGGCGGGCGGAGGAAGCCAGAGCGACGTGTAACCTGCCTCCGCGATCTCAGGCATCTTCGTGATCAGCTCATCCCAATTGACATTAAAGAGTTGGAGCATGGCGTCGCCGCGCGATTGTGGGATGGCCGCCAGAAACAGCAGGCAACACAAAATTTTTGCGAAGATGAAACGGCTCATCGGATCACGTCCGACCATGACACTCTCTGACGTGCTTAACAACGCCGAAGGAGATCTCAACCACAGCCATGCACGCACGAGAATCCTTTGCATTCGCGGTCGCAGAATGGTTGCTTCAGCGCGCCTTGATGATCTTCAGAATGACAATAAATTAATGACCCATTCATCGCAGCATAGGCGACACTTTGCGTCTGCGGAGACAATGGAAGGTGTGATATTTCCCGTGCCAAATCCGGTGGATTGCCGGAAACTCGCTCCCAGATTTCCTATTTTCAAATTCACGCACATGAAGATTGAACGGCTGGCCAAATCGAAGATGCCGCGGGTGTTTTGGTCGGGTTGTTCCTGCTTGCTCGTCCTTGTCAGGTTTCTACAACCGCAACGTGCCAGCGCCGCAGATCATGCCGAGTTCAAATACGAGATGTACAAGGAGGACGATCACCGCATCGAGATCAACACCGGCCTTTTCCAGTTTGAGAAATCGCTCGGCGCTTCAACCGTCGTTCGGGGTGAAACGGTTTACGACGCCATCTCGGGAGCATCACCAACGGGTGGTCCACGGCACCGCGGAATGAATCACGTGCCCATGGCGCAATTGGAGGACACACGCAATGCGGGCGGTCTGGAACTAAGCCAGCGTTGGGGCCGCCAGACGTTCACGCCGCAGGTCGCTTACAGCACGGAGAGCGACTATGAATCCTGGGGCGTGTCGCTTAAGGACGCGATCGATTTCAACAACAAGAACACC
>JBBRBM010000167.1:0-13380 GCA_038205745.1 Verrucomicrobiota bacterium
GCCGGGCTGAGTCGTGCCATCGATCGTGACCGGATGGTTGATGGCAGGCAACGCCGTGGTCAGGGTGACGGTTTTCAACCCACCGCCGGGAATGTTAAAAGCAATCGTGTCGGGATTCGCATCGGCATTCGCGCTCACAATCGCCTGCCTCAAGGTGCCCGCGCCCGAGTTGTTGGCGCTGGTCACAGTGAACACCGCTCCGAAGCCGTCTGCCGCCAGCAGCAAAGCGCAGCACACGACGGAGCATCGGGACGTCAGCACAGCCCACGTTGGTTGAATCGGGTTCCCCATTCCATCCTAAGTTCGCTGGCTGGGGAGAAATCTTTCACCGGATGGGAAAGATTTTCCGGGCTCATCAGGCTGCCCGGCGGCTTCACCCATCCGCGATGATTCACCCGTTGAGTTATGGTTCTGCCGGAATCACCGCCAGCCCGAGTTCCCGCATTTGCCGATGAATCTCCGCGAGATTCCACACCTGCAAGCGCCGGCCCTCCACACTCACAGCCAGATGGCGTCCATCGGGACTGAGGGCCAGCGGCGCGGCGTCGCCGGGCAATTGGAGGACGGGCTGGAGTGTATCGAGATGATAGAGGCCGACGACGCGATTGAGCCGCATCCAGGCGTGGCTCCCATCCGGCGCGAAGACGACGTACGAGCAGTTGCTCAACACGCGCGTGCGCTGGCCGGTGCTGATGCTCCAAAACTCAACGGTGTTGCGAGAGACGGAGGCGACCTCATGTCCCAACGGCGAAAAACTCACGGCGGAAATGTTGGCTTGGGCCGTGAAATTTGCGGCGCTTTCCAATCCGGGCAGCCGATACACCCGGAGCATTGGCGTGAAGGGTTGGTGAATCGCGAGCCACTGACCGCTCGGCGACGCCTGACTGACGCCCGAAAGTGTCGGCGTCCACTCGTGGCCGTTCGACGATGTGTCCAGCGCGCTCGTGCGCGTTCCCTGGCGACTGGTCCAGACGATGCGGTTTGACGCCAGGCACAGCGCGGTGAAATCCGATGGCTTGGACAACGGAATACGTTCGAGTCGCACGCTCGCATCATCGTCCGCCGCGATTTTCCAGCGGAAGCACGCATCTTCGCGGCAGCTCCCGAGCAGTTCAGAGGAATCAGGCGTGAAAAAAGGACGGGCATCGGCGGCTTCGTTGGCCAGTGCTGGCTGAGTTTCAGAATCGAGATTCCACAACCCGAGCCGTTTGTCGCCGGAGGCAGCGAGCCATCGGCCATCGGGCGAAAAGGCAGCGTGGTTTACGTTCGCGCCGAGCATTGCACCGAACTCCCGATGACCTGTCGGCGATTCGAACGCATGAAATTGAACCCGCCCACCAGACACGGTCGCGCATTGCCGGCCGTCAGCGCGAAAATGAAGTTTGTAACTGTCGAGCGGCAAAGTGAAAGAGCGCTGCCGCGACTGCACATCCCAGCAAATCAGTTCGCGGTCCCAGCCGCCGCTTACGAGATAACGTCCATCGGGGCTGAACACGACGTTGTAGGCCGTGGCCTTGTGCCGGCCAATCGCGCTCGCCGCACCCGTGTGTGAGTCCATGAGGTGAACACTTCCGCCGTAATCCGGCGCGGCAATCCATTGCCCGCGTGGATGCCACGCCACATTCGGAATGCGATTGGCGAAGCGAGATGACGACAGCACATCGCCATTCTCGGTATCATGGACGGAAATCACCCACGAAGCACCGGACGGATAACTTGCGGCCATTCGTTTTCCGTCCGGCGAAAATTCCAGCGCGTCAGGCGCACCGTTGATGACGAAGGAGGCCAGTTCCTTCCGGCTTTCAATGTCCCAAATGGCAATCGGCCCCTGGCTCGTAGCCGTGACCAGCCTGGGCAGAGTTGGATGGAAACCCAAAGCGCCCCGCGGCACATCACGCAGGAGCATGACGCGGTTTGTCGCGGCCACATCCCACACTTCCAGATCTGCACTTTCTCCGCCGACATCGTGATCGCGCCGCACAGCGAGATACCTGCCGCCCGCGCTCCACGCGGTGAGGAACGAGGCACCGTCGCGGCTGGGTGGCAACGTGCCGAGCAGTTTGAAATCCGAGACGGCTCGAATCTCCACGGCACCTGTTCCGCGTGACACGGAAATTCGATTGAAAGCGGCATCGAATTGCACTGCGGTAACGTCGCTACCCCCGAACCACTCGCGCTCGAAACGCACGTCGGGCAACGCGAGCGCGGCCACCGCTTCCCGCCGCAACTCGACAGTGTTGGAAATCGCCGCCGCGCGGCGCAGCGCATCCAGAACCCGCACGCGATGTCCAATCACGCCACTGCGCACTGTGGCGCGTGATTGATCGAGCAGCGCCGTGTAAAGCTGCTGTCGCGACTCGTGTTCGGCGGCTTCAGCGCGCAGGCGGAGTGTCGCTTCGGCATTCGCTCGTTCGCGCGCCTGACGCTCCTCACGTTTTGAGAACCACACCGCCACAGCAGCCAGTGTCATAAAAACACACGCCGCGACGGCAAACTTTTTCAAGCGCGCCAGATTTCGCTCCATGTTGCGCGTGTGGCGCAGGCTGCGGCCCGCGAGGAACAAATTGAGTTCCGCCTGCATCTCCGTCGCGCTGGCGTAACGCTCCTTCGAGTCCGGCGCACAGGCGCGCGTCATTACTTCGTTCAATTCCAGCAGCGCATCACGATCCAGTGATTGCGCAAGACCAGCGGGCAGTTGCGGGAAATCCATCCGGTCGCGGCCGGTCGCGATTTCGTAGAGCAGCTTGCCCAGGCTGTAGATGTCCGCCTGTGGCGCACCGGGACCTTCTGGCGGAACGAAGCCTTCCGTGCCCACAAAACTGCGCGAGTCGCCCGCGCCCGCCACCAATCCGACATCCGCGAGCTTCGGATGGCCGTTCATAAAGATCACGTTGCTCGGCTTGATGTCGCGATGCACAAGACTGTTCGTGTGCAAATGAGCCAACGCGCTGGCCAAGCGGAGCACGAGTTGCGCGGCGTCCGTTGGTGACAGTCGTTGCTGCTGGCGGAGCTCGGAGGAAAGAGTGCGGGGGGAGTAATCGGGAGGTGAGAAAGCGGTCGATTCACTCCCCACTTTCTCACGCACCCACTTTCTCGCCTGCTCCGCATCGTCTGCCAACTCCATCACGTAATAAAAACATCCCGCTGCATCATCGCGTCCCACATGCAACACCTGCACCAGTCCCTCGTGGGTTCGGGAAATGGGTTCGTATTTCAGGATGCCGTGAAATTCGCGCTCGTAGGGCCGGTCGTCTTCGAAGTGCGCGCGATAAACAATCTTCACCGCGCGCAATGTGCCTAGCGCGTTGCGCGCCAGCCACACGTCGCCATACGCGCCGCTGCCAATCCGTCGGAGCAATGTGTGATCGGGAATGGGCGGCGGGCGCCTCGCATCACCTCCTTCACTCAACTCGCGCTCGACAGCGGAACGCATCAAGCGTTCGGACTCGGCCGTGGCCGATGGCTTATCGCGCGCTTTTGCAGGAGGTTTTGACATCACTGTTCAGAACTGAGTTCGCGCTGGCGCGAGAAATCTTTCAGCCTCGCTTCAGTTCCGCTTCGATCTCGGCAGCGGCGTGCTTCACGGCCCGGCTCACACGGTGTCGTGCCAGGTAAACCTGCGCGGCATTCAATCCCAACATGCGCGCGACTTCCGGCGCCTTCACGTTGCGAAGCACGCAGTAATCGAACACTTGGAAGTGCTTGGGATTCACTCGTTGCCGCACACGGGTCAGTGCGGCCTGGAAAAGATTTTCCCGCCACTCCTCTTCCCACACCGCGTCGATCTGGGCATCCGGTGTCAGGGATGGCGCGGGCAGTTGCTCCACTCGCTCCCGCGCCTTGTCAGATTCAGCCATTGGCAGCGCTCGATAGACCACTCGCAGGTGATCGTGAATCCGCCGCCGCGTGATAAGCAGCAGCCATTGCTTGAACGAACCTCTATTCGGGTCGTAACGAAACCCCGGCATCCTGCGAGCCACGGAAATGACCGTTTCCTGGACGACCTCCTGTGCCGCGTCGTCGGAAAGCCCGCTCTTGCGCGCGACGTTATAGATGAGCCGCCAATAGGTCTCGAAGAAGGTGCGCCAACTCGCGTCGTCTCCTGCGTCGCGCAGGCGGCTCAACAAACTCTTCCGCGTCGGCAGACTATCGTAGTCGCTCGTCGCTCGAACGTCGGCGGGATGAGACAGCGCAGAGTTCATTTCACCGCATGTTCCTAGCTGTACGCCGCTCGGAATGCACCTCCCTTCCGTGCGGACGCCGTGGCTGGCCGACGCGATTGCGGATTGCGGTTTCGTAGCGGCTTGTTTCTACTCCGCAGGGCAAAACTTAGAGAGAACAATGTTCGACTCACAGAAATTCATCGCGAAAAACGTGCGCAACATCCCGCGCTCGGGCATCCGCGACTTCTTCGACATCGTGCAGGGGATGAAAGATGTTATCTCGCTGGGTGTCGGCGAGCCTGATTTCGTCACGCCGTGGCACATCCGCGAAGCTGCCATCTACGCCCTGGAACGCGGCAAGACAAGCTACACCTCGAATCTCGGCCTGCTGCGGTTGCGTGAGGTGATCTCGAAGCACATCGTTGAAAAGTTTCAGATCAACTACAGCCCCAAGGATCAAATCATCATCGCCGTGGGCGTCAGTGAAGCGATGGACATCGCATTCCGCGCCGTGATCAATCCGGGTGATGAAGTGATTTATCATGAGCCTTGCTACGTGAGCTACGCGCCGGGTGTGTCGCTTGCGCACGGAGTGCCAGTCGCAGTGTCGTGCAAGCCGGAGAATGGTTTTGCAGTGACAGCCGAAGCCATCGAGAAGGTGATCACGCCGAAAAGCAAAGTGCTGGTGCTGAATTTCCCGACGAACCCAACCGGCGGCACCATGACTCGCGAGGAGTTGCTCAAGATTGCGGCGCTGGTTCAGAAGCACAACCTGCTCCTGTTCACCGACGAGATTTATTCTGAGCTCACGTTCGAAGGCGAACACACCAGCATCGCGTCGTTGCCCGGGATGGCCGGGCGCACGGTGTTCCTTCATGGATTTTCAAAAGCGTATGCGATGACCGGCTTCCGCATCGGCTACGCGTGCGGTCCGGTTGAAGTCATCGACGCGATGATGAAGATCCACCAATACTCGATGCTCTGCGCCAGCATCATCAGCCAGGAAGCGGCGATCGAAGCGATCGAGCACGGTTGGAGCGACATGCTGGAAATGCGCGAGCAATACAAGTTGCGCCGCAACTACATCGTGAAGGCTTTCAACGACATTGGCCTCGCGTGTCATCTGCCGCGCGGTTCGTTCTACGCATTCCCGTGCATCAAGAGCACCGGACTGACGTCGAAGGATTTTGCCTGGAAACTGCTGGAGCAGGAAAAAGTTGCGTGTGTTCCTGGCGGAGCGTTCGGCGTGAGCGGCGAAGGATTCGTGCGCGCTTGTTTCGCGACTTCACTGGACCAGATTCAAGTCGCTGCGGAGCGCATCGGCAGGTTTGTGAAGCGGGCACGAGGAAGCTGAGTTGCTACGCCGCTGCGGCGACAAACGCTTCCAGATTTTCCATTGGTGCGGTGGCAGGAATGTCGCAACCCGAGGACGGAACAAATCTGAGCGAGCCTGTCGTGGCATTGATGAGCGCGCGCGTCTTCGCCGCCGCATCCTCCGCCGTTCCGTGAACGAAGACCGCGCTTGGGTCGAGATTGCCGCACACGATCACGTCCGGTGGAACCTTCGTCAGGGCTGTGGGCAAATCCATCGGTGCTCCGAAGTGCAACACTCGGGCGCCGGATTGGAGTATGGCGGGCAGATGGACCAACTTTGCCGCGCAGTTGTGCAGCACGAGATCGAAGTTATCGTCTACAGCCGCTTCCACCATTCGCCGCACGTAACACGATGAGAATTGCGACAGCGCCTTGGGCGACAAAAGCCCAGCGCCAGGTTCGGCCACGATGATCCCGTTCGCACCGGCGGCTTTGAACGCGCGCACGTATTCCACGAGAAAGGCGGCGGCCTTCTCCAGCACTGCATGCATCAGTGCCTCATCGGTGATCGTCATGGTGAGCGCTTCCGTCATACCGATGAGCCGCGACGCCAGCGAGAAGGGTCCAATGCAGCCGGCGAGGACGATCCCGTGCGGCGAGGTGTTCCTGAGCCTCGCCACGGTTTCGATATAGATGTGGGTGCGCAACTCACCCGGCTCCGGAACGCGCAGAGCATCAGCTTGAGAGCGGGATCCGATCAGCGCCGCCGTGACCGTAGGCACTTCGTCCTCCGAAAACCCAACCGCACACCCGAACGCCTCCGCCTCGGTGCTCAAGTCCATCGCCGACATGAGAACTTCAGTGCGCAAGCGCCTCTGCACCGCCAGCGAAGCGGCTGCCTGAATTTCTGGATCATGGACAAGTTGGCGGACCGTCGCGCCAACAAGGGAGGCGCCAGGGTGAACGGCGATGGGCATGACGAGCCGGCGCGGATCGTTCAAGACGCGTGCGGATACGGTGGTCATGGCGAGGGCATTCTAGTCGCGCAAACAGCAGCCGTGCTGTGACGTGGGTCAAGTTCACCCAAGGGCCGTCTCGGGCGCTGCTCGTGCCGGTTTGCGAGACGCGTTTGCGGCTGAGGAGCTACTGTTCGCCGTATTCGATCTGCGGTGGCTTGGGCGGTTCTGCGGTCGAACTCAACAGCGTCGCGAGCATGATTGTCGTCAACAAGACGGCGAGCGTGATGAGCCCCAGTCGACGGTTCCAAGCGCCATGCCGTTGAAAGCCTCTTATTGCGCCCCAAATGCTCAACGCGCACACGACCACCGCTGCGACTTGTTCCGCGACGTAGTAGCGATCGTGCTCACTCACGCCGTGGAACTGATAGAACGCGAACAGCGCCAAAGAGGCGCAGAGGCTCAGCACCGCTTCATAAGCGATCCGCGTCGAGCGACGCCCACGATGTGCTGAGGATGGCATTGCGGCGGAAGTGAAGCGCGGGTGCAGAATCTTGGAAAGCGTATTCTCGCTCAACTCAGACCGGGAATGCCGTTGACCGCAGCGAACGTGACGCATACGTTCTGGGCCGTGATTCGGAACTTGAATAGCCGACTGCTTGATAACGCGCTGCTGCTTAGTGGCGCGGCGGTCGGGTTCTGATTCAACACGAGAATTTCAGAAACCTCACTGCCGTAAAAGGCGGTGGGGTTTTTTGTTGCCCGAATCCCAAACGCCTTGGTTGAAACGGGCAACGGAACAATGGTGGGGCGAGACTCCGTCGAGCCGTGATTGATTTTTGATCAGGGCTCGACAGAGTCTCGCCCCACCGAAGAAAGACATCAAAATCATGTTGAAGAACCCTGGCTCCAAGTATCGCCCGTTCCCGCCAGTTGAATTGCCGAAGCGGCAGTGGCCGAACCGAACCCAGAAAAGTGCGCCCATCTGGTGCAGCGTGGACCTGCGCGATGGCAACCAGGCCCTCGCCGTGCCCATGAACGTCTCGCAAAAGCTCGATCTCTTTCAAGCGCTCGTGAGCTGCGGGTTCAAGGAAATCGAGATCGGTTTCCCGTCCGCATCGAACACCGAGTTCGCTTTCAACCGCCTGCTCATCGAGAAGAACCACATTCCCGATGACGTGACGATTCAAGTGCTCGTGCAGGCCCGCGAGGACTTGATTGAGAAGACGTTTCAATCACTCGTCGGCGCCAAGCGCGTCATCATCCACCTCTACAACTCCACGTCACCGGCGCAGCGCCGCGTGGTGTTTGGCAAGTCGAAGGAGGAGATCAAGGCCATCGCCGTCCAGGGCGCGCAATGGATCAAGGACCGGCTGCACCGGCTCCAGGGCACGGACGTGAAGTTGCAGTATTCGCCGGAGAGTTTCTCCGCGACCGAAGTCGAATTCGCCAAGGAGATTTCCGAGGCCGTGATGGATGTGTGGCAGCCCACGCCTGAGCGAAAAATGATTCTCAATCTTCCCGACACGGTGGAAGTCGCGATGCCGAACATTTATGCCGACCAGATCGAGTGGATCTGCACGAACATCAAGAACCGCGACTCGCTCATCGTCAGTTTGCACACGCACAACGACCGCGGCACTGGCATCGCGGCGACGGAACTGGGTTTGCTCGCGGGCGCGAATCGTGTGGAAGGGACTTTGTTCGGCAATGGAGAACGCACGGGCAACCTGGACGTGATCGCCGTGGCTCTGAATCTCTACATGCACGGCATTGATCCGAAGCTGGACTTCTCGAACCTCAATTCCCTCATCGAGGTGTACGAGCGTTGCACAGGTATGACCGTGCCTGCGCGTCAGCCGTATGCGGGTGAACTCGTCTTCACCGCATTCAGCGGTTCACACCAGGATGCGATTAAGAAAGGTTTGGCGGAATGGGAGGGCAAAGGTCGTGAACACTGGGACGTGCCGTATCTCGCGATTGACCCGGCGGACATCGGCCGAGAATACCGCGAGGTCATCCGCGTGAATTCACAGTCCGGCAAAGGCGGCGTGGCGTATCTGCTCGAAAGCGAATTCGGCATCGCACTGCCCAAAGACATGCAACGCGAATTCGGCCCCATTGCGAACGACGCTGTGGACACGCTCGGCCGCGAAGTCAGCGGCGCAGAACTCAAGGCGATGTTTTGGAAGGAATACGTGGAACGTCAGTCGCCGTGGGCCTTGTCCGGCTTTGAAACCGAGAGCACGGATGATGTCGTGAAGTGCCGCGCGAAGTTATTGCGCGACGGACAAACGCTGGAAGTGTCCGGCGAAGGCAACGGGCCGTTGGCCGCGCTCGTTCACGGCCTCACGAAGGCGGGCGTGCCGCGCTTTGAAATCGCCAACTACAGCGAACACGCCCTCGGCTCCGGCGAAGGAGCGGCGGCGATTGCCTACATCCAGATCAAGACGTCCGACGGAAAGGTTCGTTGGGGTGCCGGTGTGGACACGAACATCGCCTTCGCATCCATCCGTGCTGTGCTCAGCGCGCTGAATCGGTTGTAATCGCAGGTAGGGCGCGCTGTCCTAGGCGCGCCGCGAAAATCGAAGCGCACGATCTCGACCCGGCGCGGTGAGAACACCGGGCCCTACCCAACGCAACATTCGACACTAAGCGTTCATGTGGTTATACCCGCCGCATGAACGCGCCATTGTTTCGAAGTTTCATTTCGCTATTGATCTTCACTTTTACCACCCAATCCGCGGAATCCATCATCGCCCCGGGCGCGAAGCTGGAGAAACTTGCTGGAGATTTTTCATTCACCGAAGGACCGGCCGTCGACAAAAGCGGCAACGTCTTCTTCACCGACCAGCCCAACGATCGCATCGTGAAATGGGATGCCGAGACGCGCCAGTGCTCTGACTGGTTGAAACCTGCTGGTCGATCGAACGGAACTTACTTCGACAAAGACGGCAACCTCATCACGTGTGCCGACGAAAAGAACGAGTTCTGGTCCATCTCGCCCGACAAAAAAGTTACCGTGCTGGTGAAAGATTTCGGCGGTAAACTTCTGAACGGCCCGAACGATCTTTGGATTCGAGCGGATGGCGGCATCTACTTCACTGACCCGCTCTACAAGCGCAATTACTGGAAGCGCGATCCCGCGATGCAGCAGGACGGCCAGCACGTTTACTTCGTGACTGCCGACCGCAAGGACGTCACGCGTGTTGCGACTGACTTGAAGCAACCGAACGGCATCATCGGCACGCCGGACGGCAAAACACTTTACGTCGCGGACATCGGCGCGCGTCGCACTTACGCCTACGATACGAGCGCCGACGGCAAGCTCACGAACAAGCGCCTGTTCTGCGAACTCGGCTCCGACGGCATGACGATCGACAACGAAGGGAACGTTTATCTCACGGGCAAAGGCGTGACGGTGTTCACGAAGGACGGCGCACAGATCGAGAACATTCTGGTGCAGGAAGGATGGACGGCCAATGTCACTTTCGGCGGGAAAAATCGGGACATGCTTTTCATCACCGCCAGCAAAAGCGTTTACGGACTGAAGACGCGCGTTAAAGGCGCGCAGTGATTTGCTTCAAATCGCGTTGATGTTCACTTGCACCGACATGGTGCGTTGCTGCGTGCCCTTGTAAGTGCCGGTGACGGGGGAGACGTCGGCGTAGTCGCGTCCCACGGCGATCTTCACGTAGTTCTCATCCGCGAGCCGGTCGTGCGTCGGATCGAGCGCGATCCAGCGGAAGCCGGGAATCAGCACTTCCGTCCAGGCGTGGGTCGCGCACGCATTCTCGGTGGCGAGATAACCGCTCACGTAGAGCGCGGGAATTTTAAGCGTGCGGCAGAAGCCCAGCATCACGTGCGCGAAGTCCTGGCAAACGCCGCGACGTTGCGCCAGCACCTCGCGCATGTGCGTGTTGACCGTCGTGGATTTCGTCTCGTACGTGAGATGTTCGTGGACGAAGTGCATCAGGCGCACCGCGCATTGCCACGCGTCGTCTTCGCCCGCGATCGCATCGACTGCGAGCCGCCAGGTCTCGGGTGACAAATCGACGTAGCGGCTCCCGAGCAGAAACTCGTAACAGCGTTCCGCTCGCAAAGCTTCCTTCATTTGCGATAGCGGAATCGGCCTTGCGTCGAGCGGAAGCCTTTGCTGCGGATGCGTCGTGATCTGGCATTGGCTCTGCACGAGTAATTCCGTGTGTGGCTCAGTGATTTCGAAGTGGTGAATGACGTTCGAGTAAAGGTCGTTGTAATGCCGCAGCTTTGTCGGCGGTGAAACCTGGAGGGCGAAAGCATCGACCGTCTGGTGATCGTTGGTACACGGCTGCAGGCGCACCTCGTTGTAGCTGTCGCGCACGGGCGCAGCGTAAGTGTAGCGGGTCGTGTGTTGTATCTGCCAACGCATCGCGAGACTCAAAAGCAGGTATGTGCCCGGAGCGAGAAGAAGTTCACGAAGGCATCGGGGCCACATCCACGGCCACCTTGACCTCGTGTTTCCCGCCACCCGTTAGAATGCCGCTCAACGGGCTGACATCTCCGAAGTCGCGGCCGTATGCCACTGTGATGTGGTCCTCGCCGGGAATCAGATTGTTGGTGGGATCGAAATCCACCCAGCCGACGCCCGGACAATAAAGTGAGAACCATGCGTGTGAAGCGTCCGCGCCGGTGAGCTTTTGTTTGCCGGGCGGAGCGTGCGTCCGCAAATAACCGCTCACGTAACGAGCCGGCAAGCCAAGTGAGCGAAGGCTCGCAATCCCCAGATGCGCGAAGTCCTGGCAAACGCCGCAACGCTTTTCGAGCACTTCCTCCAACGGCGTGGCGACCGTGGTCGCAACAGGATCGTATTTGAAATCGCGGAAGATGCGGCGATTCAAATCGAGGGCTCCCACGAGCAAGGGAACGCCGTTCGCGAAACTGGTCCGCGCGTAATCCGCAAGCTGCGGCGACGCTTGGAGCAACGGCGATTTGAAAGCGAATTGATACGGAACAACCACCTCGGGCGAAACCGGATCGCTGAACATCTCGACGACCTTTTCCCACGTTGGCGAGAGCGACGGCACAGGCGGCGTGGTTGCGGAGACGGTCACCCGGCTGCGCGCGACAATGTCGAGACGTTGATGAACCTCCTGAATGCTGAAGAAGAAAATGCGATTCCCGAAGTAATCCGTCCGCACCTTGCGCAACGTCGGCTCGGGTTCGATCTCGAGCGTGAAATGTTCGCGCTGCTGATTCGCCAGCGGTTTCGGCTTCATGCGCGCGGCGTGATGCGAGATCGTGACCGGCTCGCTGTACTCGTAGGTGGTGCGATGAACCAGATCGTACTTCATAGGACCAAGCGATGATCGAGACGAGTTGAACGCACGCTTCCCTCGCCGCTCAACCGGGAGAGATTCCATGGCTGGAAAAAAGCCGCGATTTGTGCCCCTGAACCGTAGCGGAGCGCCGATCTCCCGATCGGCGTGTTTCCAATGCGCCGCCACCTCGTGCCGATCAGGAGATCGGCGTTCCGGTTCATGGGTAGGGATTGAGGGTGAGGGGTGGTTGGTTTCAAGTGTCGCTGAAACTTTCCTTGAGTCTTTTGTTGTTCCCACCCCTCACCCCTGCCCTCTCCCCGTTGAGGGGAGAGGGAGAAGAACGCGGCGCTGTTTTGCATGTCTCTGAACATTCGGCAAATGTTTGGCAGGTTGAGCCTCACGTCGCTCCTGCTCCCGCGCGCGAAATGGATGAGTGCGCGAAGTAACTGACCGCGATGGCTTCTGAGATTTGGGGCAGGTCCTGCAACGTTTGCTGAATGACTTGATGCACCGGGGTGTTTTCCGCGCTGCCATTCTTTACCGTGATCTCCCGCGGATCGAGGAGCCGCACGCGCGTGAGACATTTCAGAAGCGTTCGTTGCGCTGGCGTGGGCAAGGCGCTGTTCTGTTCCCGCGGCAAGCGATCGAAGTGCTTCACGAGTTGGTTCAATTGGAACAGCAACGAGCGCGGATTCGTGTCGTCGAGCAAAACGAGATCAAGCACAGCGGCGATATGCGGCAGCAGATTGTAGCGCGAGCGATACGTGATCGTGCTGTCGCACACCTCGATCACCGCTTCGAGCACGCTCGGATTTTCAGCCTCGACTGTTTGCAGCGCGGCATCGAGCAACGAACAAGTTTGGAACGCTCTTTCAATCCGGCAGCCGATGTCGAGGAAGCGCCAGCCCTGCGCGCGCGTCATGTTTTCGCGCGCGAGTCCGTGCAGCGCGGCGATGTTAATCAGCACACGGTTAAGAACTTCCAGTGCGTCGCCAGACAACATGACCGGCGCGCCGATTGGTTTTAGAAGTGAATCGTCAAGCTGGGTCAGCACGCGCCACAAGTCACCCGACGTTCGTTCGCGAGCGAGCGTGGCGAGCCGTTGCAGCTTCTCGCCGATCGCGCGGAGACTGCCCGAACGCGCTGGGTCGAAAATCGCGGCGAGCAATTCGGATTCGAGCGCCTCGGGGTTCTGGCGCAGTTCCGGCTTTTCCTCGGGTGTCGCAAGAACGCCCTGAGACTCAAGCGTGTGCAACAACGGCCCGAGCACGGCCATTGCGCCGCCTGTGTTCTCCAGACTGAAACGAATCAGGGCGGTGCGGCATCCTGTTCGGATCGCCAACGTCAGTTCTCGAGGCACCACCGATACTGCGGAACCTTCGGCCCATCGCGAACCCGAACGGGCATTACCAAAATTGCGATGCGCCCAGCCGGAATCGTGTCGTTTTTTCCATTTACGCGCCGATTCCATGGCATCCACAGTTTGGCCTCACTCAAACGAAGGAAACCGATTATGAAACTTCATTCCGCTTCCACTCTCACCACGCTGCTGGCACTCGGCAGCGCGCTGCTCCTGACCGGTCTTTGCCGCGCGGATGATTTCACCGGACCCAACGGGACGTGGTCCAGCCATGTCACCGGCCCGAG
>JBBRBM010000168.1:0-13318 GCA_038205745.1 Verrucomicrobiota bacterium
AGGATGGCCGTGGGCCACTTCTACGGCTTGAACCTGCGCACGCACACGCTCCGGCACCTGGCCGCGGGCCAGGGCCTGCACGAGCACGACATGAGCGCGCTCAAACGGATCAAGCCCAGGGGACTGCGGCAGGACGTGCCCGTCACGGGGTCGGTCCTCACCTTTGACACATCACGGGGTCGGTCCTCACCTTTGACACAAGCCGCCCCCGCCACCAAGCCCCTCGGACGAACGCAAGTTCTTGATCTTGGCAAACACGCCACCGATGCCCCTCATCACTTTGCTGTTGAGAGTGTGCGCGCTTTCTCTGAATCGCTTCGCGAAGCTCCTCCGGTGTGGCGTTCGGACCTCTAGCCCTGAGCGCGGGCGGCGCGTTCGCGAGCGTTGCTCACTCTCTCTCACTCTTACGGATTACTGATCACTGATTACCGCCCCACGCTCTTTGCCCTTCGCTCCGAATAGTAGAGTAGGCGGAGCAGGCGGGTTGAGAAGCGCAAAGGCCAATGACCGGCCTGCTCCGCCCCTCATCAAATCGTGATACGCCGGCAGCTTGGCCCGCTGACGGGGCAAAGGGTGCCGATGTTCCGGATGAAGATCCGGTGTGCGCAGTGAGGGGAGTTATTCCGAGTCCGTCCAGGGATTGAACGTGTCGGCGTGGCGGAAGTCGTCTCCGTTGCGCGTGGCGACTCTCAAATCATGCGTCACGGCCTTGGCATCAATCAGGCTGTCCCATAGCGCCTGCGGCTTGCGGCGCACTTCAGGAGTGCGGGTGAGCTTTCCCCAGGTGCGGGCCACGTCAGCATCCCACGCGATCACTGCGCCGCCATATTCTCCGAGAACCTTATCCAGCCGATCCGTGATCTGGCTGCGGCGGGCGACGCTGGGCGTGGCTTCCGCGCCCTTGAATCTCGGCAATCACCACGGACGGCAAATACCATTCGGCAGCGTAGAACCAGGAGAGGACGCGGCCATCAGGTGCGGGCTTCCACACTTCGGAAAGAACGTTGGCGTCCAGGAGAAAGGGTTTCACTTGCGCGGAGGAAGATCGACCGGACCGATCGCCCGCAGTGCGTCGCAGAGACCTTTTCGATCAAGTGGCTTGAGCGGAACGATCTGCGCCACGGCCTTGCCGTGCTCGGTGAGAGTGACCTTCTTACCGTTCAGCGCCGGGCGGACGACTCGTTTGGTGTCGCGATGCAGTTGTGTCAGTGATGCTTCCACACGCTCAAAATACACACACTTTTACCATGATTCAAAGTCCTGAATTGGCGTTTCCGAGACCTTCCAGGGGCGGCATTCAATGTTCTCCGTGCGAAATATGAAAAAGTCATGGCAAACAGGATACACGGTTTTTACACAGTGACTTCATTGGAGCAGGCGACCGCCTGATGCCGCACTATACATTTTGCTGAGCAAACACGCATAATTGCTCGGAGATTTCGGCGGTATTCTAACTACGGATCAGAAGGTTAGTCCTGACTTCTGTCGGGGTCGTATTTCATGAGCGAGAATGCCTCGCTGGAAGATTGCGGGCATCGCGGAAAGCCTCTAATTGAGAAGGGCGGAATCGCACGGTCGCGTTCTGACCAACGCCATACTTTTCATACGGAATTTGGCGATTCTTCATATAACGCTCCAGCTTGCGTACGCTAAAGCCGAGGAACTCGGCCGCTTCCTCCTTTGTCAGTGGCTTTTCATCTTCGCGTGGCGCTCCGCTGGTCCGAACCGCCATCAAACCGTGTTCGGCCAAGATTGGAAGCAAGGCTTTCCATGTCGCCATTTGTTCAACAGAAAGTTCCTCGCCCGAGCTTTCTTCCGCAGCAACGACTTGAATCGCGGATTCCAGAATTCCGTGAGGGTCCTTACCCGCTCGCAACAAACGCCGCACTTTCTCGCCGTGAGAAATCAAAGCACCCAACCGCGGAGTCATCCATTTTTCCAAAGCCTGAATCTCAGATTCTGTGACACTCATATCCAACAGTATATATCAGAAAACCCAAATTTCAGGCGAATCGGCACTTATCGCGTCCAAATGGCCTTTTGAGAGGCGACCGTCGCGACAGAGTTTGATTGGACCCGGCTACCAAACTATTGGTTCGCCGCCGAAGTGACCCCGGCAAGCGTTTTCACGTACTCCTTGAGCTTCGCCAACTGCCTCTTCGTCGGATTGATTGCGAACCACCGTTTTGCCACGTCGGATGTTGTCAAAGCTTTGTAGTTGGATTCGATCATGCGCACCGAAGTGCCGGTCTCGCCTGCAACCGTCGTCGAAGGCTGCGGTTGGGCAACGCGATACGAAATGTAGCAATTCCGAAATGTGTTACGACCCAGTGCTACTTTCACCTTCGCGCTCTCTTTCGCCACTGCCTTCATTACCGCCTGAGCGCTGGAGTAGCCTGGATTGATTGGGCCTGTGAGTTTTTGGAAGGGCTGGAGCCACTTGGCCAAGTTGGGCAGGATGGGAGGAACCCGGCGCTGACGCAGTTTTGCCAATTTCGCCTCGATGATTACGGCGTTCGCCTTGAACCGGAGTTCATCCCACTGGAGACCGTACGCTTCCTCGGTACGTAAGCCGGAAAAAAGCTTTAACACGGTGAAAGGAATCAGGTGAGGAGACAGATTCTGGAGCGTTCGCTTGGCTTCCTCAGGTGCGATAATGTGGTTTTTTCCAGAAACCACCGGCATGCGCTCGGTGACTTCTGCCGCCGTCGGGAGATCCCGTGGAACGTAGCCGCGTTTCTTCGCAAATCTGAACAGCTCGTTTATCGAGTCCCGAATATTATTGCGCGTGCGGGCACCGACCGATTTGCCTTCGGGATTTTCTATTCTCACAGCTTTGATCGTTTTACTTTTCCCAGGCGTGTCGGACTTTTCCTCCCCTTTTTCCCAGATGAACTTTTTCAGATTTTGAAGCCATCCCGTGACGTCCCGCTCTTGCAAATGATGAATGGGGCCGGGAAACGCGGCCGCAAACCGGTTGAGCCTCAGTTTCATGTCTCGAATGTGGTATTTGCCACGTTTGTTCTTCTCCAGCTCTTGCAGCAATTCCCCCACAACTTCCCGCACTGTCCTGGTCCCCGTCATCGTCGCGCCATGTCGCTTGTAGAAAGCGACTGCCGTCGAGAGCGGAACCTCTTTTAATTGCCTTAAGGCTTCATCCAGAATTTGGGAGGCCTTTGGCAAATCCAGCCCGTGAACGGAAAGCAGCTTGGAAGCAGAGACTTGTTCCCTCACCAAGTCATCAACGTCACGGTTCAACGGCTTGGCCGCCTCCAGCGCGGCAAGATAAATGCGGCGGTCACGCCCGCTGAGTTCGAGCCGCTCCGGGTCGTTCTTCCGCATCGCCGATACGACATCTTCAATGAACGCCTCCACGTCCTCCCAAGACTTTTGGCGCTTCGGGATGAGCCGCCCGCCTTCGTAGTACTTTACCAAAAACGAGGGATAACTTGTTTTGGTGCCGTCCGGCGCAGTTCGAACAACTGCCGCCGAGTAAACACGGAAGATCAAGCCATTGGCTTGGTACTCGAATGGGAATGCGGCGGGTTCCTTCATGGTTGCTGTTACAAATCTGTTACAAAAATAGCACCAGAAAGAGAAATTGCAAGAAATCCAAGGAAAAATTGGAGCGGGTGAAGGGAATCGAACCCTCGTCTCAGCCTTGGGAAGGCCACATTCTACCATTGAACCACACCCGCTTCCGGCAAGTTTTTAACAGTCACACCACTCGTCCGCAAGTTTTCCTCCGCTTGATCCTTCGCACGCTTACTCGCTCTCTAGCTTCCGCAAGGCGTCGCGGACTTCGGCGGCTTTCTCGTAGTCTTCCTGGCGCACCGCTTCGTGCAGAGCGAGTTCCAGTTTTTCGCGGCGCGTGAGTGGCCGCTTCGCGTTGATCTCACCTTTCCAGTTTTCCAGGTAGGCGACTTCCTGCGATTGATCGCTGGCGTCATGACGCCCGTGGTCGGTGTAAAACTGCCGCAACGCATTGATGCCGGCGTCGATCATGCGGGCGGCATCCGCATAGCGTCGCGCGGCGAGTTTCTCGCTCGCGCGTGCGCGCGTCTGGATCAGCAGCAGTTGCGGACGAAACTGTTGCAGAGACCACGCGAGTTCTTCGCTTTCAGCGTGCTTGGCCACGAAGTCGAACACAGAAACATTCCGCTGCGTGTCGCGAACAACGGCGGGAAAATCCTCCAGTTCCAACAGGCAGATGTAGCGGTGATGATATTGCAATGCTTCGAGCTGAAGCTTGGAAACATCTTCAACCTTGAGGACAAATCCTTCTTCGTTGCCACGGGCTTCAACGTGCTTGCGCAGGCGCGCCTGCTGATATTCGAGGAGCGATTCGTGGCCGAGCGGACGCTTCCCGTCCGGCCGGCCTACCGCATTCATCTGCAGGAGGCCAAGATCGACGCGCAGTTGAATTTTGTCTGTCCCGTCCTTCCCCTTGAATCGCCGCACGACGATCTGCCCGGGCTGATAGTCCCAGTGATCGAGAAGATGCGTGATGTCGAAATTCATGGACAGTGAGTATGGAAAGCGACTTTGCCCAAGTCAACGGGCACAAAAAGTTCGAACTGGCTCGAAATTGAAACTCCCGATCACGTCCAATCCGCCTGCTGCGAGGAAGCTCCCATGCGATTGCCATCGTGTTCCGGCACGGACGGGCCTCGTCATTTATGTGACTTCGACCCGCGCGCGCGAATCGTTCTCCCGCATCAAATGACAAATCCGCAGGCTCACTTGCGCCTCGCATTTCACAAATGAGATGCCGATACGTTACCATTACCTTGCATGCGGTCTTGTCCGAATCGCGGACGGGGTGTTTATTCGCTCGGTTAACCCAAATCCAAAGTCGCAACATGCGCGGACTCATTGTCACAATAGGAGGTCTGTAAGTTTATGAGAAAAATATCGTTGTGGTGTCGACTCGTTGTCCTTTGCCCAGTGTTGTTCATCGTCTACCGCGCTCACGCAGCCCAAGTGATCACATCGGTCACGGAGACCGGGGGCGATGGGACGGTGCTGGCACAGTGGACGGGGAATTCGTTCACGGGCATTGCTCCCCTCGGTGCCTACACGGTGCCGTCGTTCACCAACCTGGCCAAGATTTTCGTCGATCGCAGCCATGCGTACGCGAACAATTCAGGCACAGTCCCGATTCCATCCTATCTGAATGGAAACGACTACATCATGACGCGCAATGAAAACCGTGATAACGCGGGGTTTCGCCTGACGGTGAACGTGTCACAGGATGTGATTGTTTACATGCTGATCGATAATCGTATCGGCGATACTAATGCGAACTCTGGAAATCCTCCATTCAATGGCACTGCGATCACCGCATGGACGGGGATGCAATGGATCAACACCAACGGATTCCAGCCCGTATTAACCGGGAGAAATCGCACCGCCAACACGGCTGTGCCTGACGAAGTGGGCATTGATGAAAATGCAGACGGTTCCATCAACAACTGGTTCTCCGTCTATTCAAACCGTTTCCCCGCGGGCACTTTCACGCTGCTCCAGCAAGGAATACCCGGCAACAACATGTATGGCGCTGTTGTGGCCATCGCTCCTCCCGTTGTTCCGGTCGTGAAGCTTGTTTCTCCTGCGACCAACGAAGCGACGTTCCATCCTACGTCCAGCAACCTGGTCATCAACTTGACCGCCACGTCCCCGATCATTACGAACCAGATCAAAATGATTCTCAATGGAACGGATGTGAGCAGTTCCCTGGTGATTACTGGAACTTCGGTGAATGCCACCGCGATCTTCAGCAGCCTGGCGGCGAACACCATCTACTCCGGCACTTTGACGGCATCCAACACGGCGGGCACGACCACGTTCAATTTCACCTTGGATACATTCACGGTCGGCTCGGCCGTGGTGATTGAAGCAGAAGATTACAATTACGGGGACGGGGATTGCCAGCCGGCCACACCGACGAATCCAATCGAGTCGATCGCCGGCGGTTTCTACTTCAACAATCCAACGCCAGGCCAATATCAGAATGCCATCGGCGCGATCGACATCGACTACCACGATACCGCGACGAACCGGGGTGACCTCATCGCCAACGCATTTCGTCTCTGCGATTTCGTCGGGACAAAGGTAAGCACCGATAACGCGCGCGCGCCGTTCATCGGCAGCAGCTTCCCGGATGACGATGTCTGGCAGATGCAGCCCAACGAATGGCTGAATTACACGCGCAACATCCCGGCAGGTAACTACAACATCTATTTGCGGGCGATCAGCAGCGTGAACAACACGTTCAATCTGGACAAGGTCAGTGGCGACGCGAGCACGACGAGCCAGACTACTTCGCCGCTCGGCGCTTTCACGGTGCCGAACACTTCCGGGCGCTATCAACTCGTACCGCTCCTGAATGGACTGGGCAGCAATGCGGTGATCAACTTCTCCGGCCCTGCCAGCACCGTGCGTCTCACCGCCGTCACGGCTGCGAACAATGCGCAAGCCAACTTCATCCTGCTGGTGCCCACCGGCATTTCAGCTCCGCCGGTCGTTGCCGCAGTTTCGCCTGGGGCCAATGCGGCCGGCATTTATCCGGACGCCGTGATCACAGCAACGATCGCAAACGGTGACTCGGCGGTGAACGCAGGCTCGATTGTTCTCTGGTTCAACGGCGTCGACGTGACCGCTGGCGCGACCATCACACCCACGGCAAACGGCGCCACGATTTCTTACGACCCGCCCGGCTTTCTCGCAGTGAACTCGACCAACCTCGTGTCACTTGAGTTCGTGGACAACGCGGGCGTTCCAAATTCCTTTACGAATACCTGGCGCTTCACGACGGTGCCGGTGTTGCCGGTGATTCCTGCGACGTATGCGACGGCCACCGGGTCAGCCGCGGATGCCGGATTTGACATTCGCATTCGCAAGGCGCCGAACACCGCTCCGGCGGCGATTTTCCCGGCATCGATCCTCCGCGCCGAGCAACACCTGGCGAACCTGATTTTTGATCCGAACACGGGCTTGCCGTATCCAAACGATGCCGCACCGGGTGTCACGACGGCTTCCCTGATCAACTTCGAGCAAACTGGAACGAACAATGTTGGCCGTTTCAATGGAACAAATGGTTACCCGGATTCGACGTACCCATTTGTCCCGTTTGGTGATCCGCGATGGACGAACGATCCGAACAATATGGTGATGGAAGTGACCGCGTATCTTCAACTCTCCGCAGGTGTGCAAAAATTTTCGGTGCGAAGCGATGATGGCTTCCGGGTGACGGTGGGCCCGACGTTTGGTGACACAAACCTCGTGCTCGCACAGTTGGATGCCGGACGCGGCGACGCTCCGAGTGACTTCGAGTTTCTCGTCGTGAGCAACGGCGTCTACGCATTCCGCCTGCTTTACTTTGAAGCACAAGGCGGCTCGAGCCTGGAGTTCTACTCGATCAACCGAACGAATGGAGTGCCGACGCTGATCAACGACTCCGTTACGTCCGGTTTTGTCCCGGCCTACCGCACGCGCACCGGCCTGCCTGCTGCGACGCCACCGCAGATCGTCAACGTGAGCCCGGCGAACAACACGTTCTTCGTGTCACCGGCAAGCCCGGTGACATTTGAAGCACTCGCTGGCGAAAGCAGCACGATCGCACCGGCAGACGTGCATCTTTCGCTGAACGGCACCGACGTGAGCGGCAGTCTCGTGATCGGCGGAACAAGTTCCGATCGCACCGCCTCCTATACCGGCCTGCAACCGAACACACCTTATCGAGCCGTGATCAGCGTCACGGACTCCGCGGCTCGCACCAGCACGCGCACCATCAACTTCGACACCTTCGACAGTTCACAAACAGTCATCCTCGAAGCGGAAGACTACAACTTCGGCGATACCGCTTGTCCCACGACCGTCACGGTCGGCGGCGCGTTCTTCGATCCAGTTCCGACAGATTCCTATTTTGGCTATGTCGGCATCAAAGGGATTGATTACGCGGACACGAGCACCAACCTGGGCGCCAACTCTTATCGCGGTTGCGACTTCGCTGGAGTGCAGGTTTCGCTCGATGCGGCGCGACCTGCCTACGCCAGCACGAACGATTACCAGGTGTGGCGCATGCAGCCGGGCGAATGGTTGAACTACACGCGTCTATTTCCAACCGCGGCGTACAAGGCTTACGTGCGCGTCGCGAGCACAGCGGCCAGGCAACTCTCGCTCTCGAAAGTCACGAGTGACGCGAGCGCCCCGAGCCAGACTGCTGTCGTTCTCGGCAAGTTCGTCGTGCCAAACACTGGGAGCGCGGCAAGTTATCAATACGTACCGCTTGTCGATACGTTCGGAAATCCTGTGGCGTTCTCAGTGGCTGAGTTCGATACACTCCGACTCTCATCCGTCGATGCCAACAACGACGTCGCTGTGAACTTCTTCATCCTCGTGCCCACCGGCACGACGAGCCGTCCATGGATTGCCTCCGCTTCACCCGCACCCGGCGCCACAAGAGTGCAACCCGGTGCCAGCATCAGCATCAGCATCGTCAACGGTGGCACAGCGGTGAACACGGGCACGATCGCGCTGAGCGTTGATGGCACCAACATCACAGCCGACGCCTCGATAACGAGCGACGCGTTCGGCGCTTTGATCACTTACACTCCATCCACAATTTGGTCGACGGGCGTGACGCACACCGTGCAACTCGTGTTCCAGGACAACGGCGGCCCCGCAACCACCATCAGCAATCAATGGGGCTTCACCGTGGCATCCGGGCTGATTGGATTCCCGATCAAGGTCAATTTCGGCGTCACAAACTCACCCGTCCCACTGGATGTTTTCGGTTATCGACTCGATGTGGGCGAAACGTTCGCCGCCCGCACCAACGGGTTCTCGTATGGTTGGGACAGGGACGTCCGTGCCGATGGTCGTTTCCGCAAAAACATCAATTCGCCGGATGTTCGCTACGACACATTCATTCACATGCTCAAGGCGGTGCCGGCCGCTTTCTGGGAAATCGTCGTTCCAAACGGCACCTACGATGTGCGTGTGGTGGGCGGAGATCCGACCGCATTGGACAGCGTGTTCCAATACGACATTGAGGGCGCGATTACCGGCACTTACATTCCAGTCGCCGGCGCGTGGTGGGCAGACTTGACCGTCTCGACCACTGTGACGGATGGCCGGCTCACCGTGCGCAGCGGCCCGGCCTCGCAAACCGTCGCGAACAACAACAAGATCAACTTCATCGACATCACGCCGCCGATCACGCCTGTCGCGCCGGTGGTCACGCGCAATCCCCTGCCCGTCACCGTGAACGCAGGAGAGCAGGCCACCTTCAGCGTCACGTATCGCGCGACGGAGACATTGACCTTCCAGTGGTATCGCGACGGCGTGGCGGTCGCAGGCGGCACCGACGCGACGCTCGTCATTCCGAACGCCCAGCCAGGCAACGCCGGGGCTTACACAGTCGCGATCACGAACGTTGCCGGCGGTACCGTGAGCGCGAGCGCGCAGTTGACGGTCATTGGCGGCGTCACGACCAACGCGCTCCTTTACATCACGCGCAGCGACACCAACGTGCTGATCTATTGGACCAACACCACCGTGGGACTCTCGCTCAAGCAGACCGATGACGTTACGCCGCCGATCAGTTGGGCGCCGGTCACGAACGTTGCGGTCAACGCGAACGGCAACTTCAGCATCACGCTCCCGGCGGACGCGGCGAAGAAGTTCTTCCAGTTGCGCCAGTAACATTTCCCTTCTGCGAGCAGCGGCGGACGTTTCGGCGTTCGCCGCTGTTTTGTTTTTGCGCCACGAGTCCGCCCTCTGGTAAGTCAGGTGCATGAAAGCCCCAAACACTGCACGCCTGGCTGCGTCGGCGCTGAATCGTCGTCGTTTCCTCCAACAATTCACCATCGCCGCGGCAGGAACTGCCCTCGTCGGCTGCCGCACTCCCCACCGGCGGCTTTCCGCGAATGACAAGCTGAACATCGGTTTCATCGGCACCGCAGGCCAGGCGGGATTCAGCATTGCCAACTTGAAAGACCAGAACATCGTTGCGCTGTGCGACGTCGATTCAACGAAGCTCGCAGCAGCCTCGCAAAAATTTCCCGGCGCAAAGACCTACAGCGATTTCCGCCGGTTGATCGATCAAAAGGGCATTGACGCGATCGTCGTCGCCACACCGGACCACACGCACGCCGTCGCGACGGCCGCCGTGTTGCGCAGCGGACGAGACGTGTATTGCGAGAAGCCGCTCACGCATACGGTTTCGGAAGCGCGCTTCATTACGGAGCTGGCGCGGAAGCAGAAAGCCGTCACGCAAATCGGCACGCAAATCCATGCCGATCGAAATTACCGTCGCGTGGTCGAGTTGGTGCAGAGCGGCGCCATCGGGCCAGTACGTGAAGTTCACGTATGGGTCAATTCGAGCTATGGCGGCAGAGACCTTCCGCAAGAACATCCTCCGGTGCCGAAGGATTTGAATTGGGATTTGTGGCTCGGGCCAATCACGCCGATGCCGTATCATCCCGACTTCGCGCCGTTCGCGTGGCGGAACTGGTGGCATTTCGGCGGCGGCTCGCTCGCGGATTTCGGATGTCACTACATGGACCTGCCGTTCTGGGCGCTCGGGTTGAAATATCCGACCAGCATCGAACCGCTCGACGGCCCACCCGTGCATCGCGACTCAACACCAAAATGGCTGATCGTACGATTCGCATTTCCTGCGCGTGACGCCGCGCCCCCGGTGAAACTCACCTGGTATCACGGCGGGAAACGTCCCGAGAATCTGCTCACCGGAGATTTGAAGGAGCATTGGAAGAGCGGCGTGCTGTTCATCGGCGATAAGGGAATGTTGCTCTCCGACTACGGCCATCACCTGTTGCTGCCGGAGGAGAAGTTCAAGGATTTCTCCAAACCGAAGGAATTCATCCCGAACTCCATCGGTCACCACAACGAGTGGGTGAAAGCGATCAAGGAGCGCGGCCAAACCACGTGTCACTTCGGCTACTCCGGGCCGCTCACGGAAACTGCGCTGCTCGGTAACGTTGCGTTTCGCGTCCAGCAGAAGCTCGAATGGGACGCGAAAAATCTGCGCGCGACGAATTGTCCGAAAGCGGAAGAGTTGCTCCAGCACCATTACCGCGCCGGCTGGAAACTGTAGAGCGAAGTAATCAGTAATCAGTAATCAGTGATCAGAACTTGGCGGTTACTGATTCACTGATCACTGATTTACTGATTACTGCTCCCCTTGACGCTTCCGCCGCGCGTTGCGACGTTCTCGGCCACTGGCGAAACAGGAACACGACATCTTTTCTCTCGTAGGGAAATCTCCCGCCGCGCAAGACCTCCTTCGGCGCGTGGAGCGTGGCGAAGCTTTGTCGCTCGACGCGATTCATCCTGCCGCGCATCCGTTCGTCGTCGCGTTCTTGCATCATCAATTTCCCCGGCGACCAATCGCCATCGTCACTGCCGGTGTGAAGACGCAGGAGAATTTTCATCAGGATCTGGCGACATGGATGGCAGTGCTCAGCGGCGAACATCGCCCACTCTATTTTCCTTCGTGGGACATTCTCCCACACGAGACCAAGCTCCCGCACGCTGATGTCATCAGTGAGCGGCTTGAAACACTCGTCGCGCTTTCGAATCGAACAGAGGGCGAACGCGCTGAAGTGATTGTCAGCAACATCGTCGCGCTGATGCAGAAAACGTTTCCGCGCGGCGCGATCGCGGAACGGACGCGCACGATCAAACGCGGCGAACAAATCAATCCGCTCGACCTCGTCGAGTGGCTCGAAGACCAGGGCTACGAGCCCGAGGCGCAGGTGAATCACAAAGGCGAGATCGCACTGCGCGGCGGCATCCTCGACATTTTTCCTCCGACCTCTCCGTGGCCCGTGCGTGTCGAATTCTTCGGCGACGAAATCGATTCGATCCGCGAGTTCGATCCCAACACGCAAATCTCCAAGGAGCCGACTGACTCGATAACCATCCCGCCGGCCGGCGAGCTTGGCATTCTGAAGAAACTTGTCGCGAGCGATCCAAGCACGCGGCTCGCGACTCTTCTCGATCATCTGCCTTCCGACGCGCTGATTGTGTTGAGCGAGCCTGACGCGATCGACCAAAGCGCGGCCGACTACACCGCGCAAGTCACCGCTGGCGATGCGTTCTTCATGGCGTGGGATCAACTGCGTGATGAGTTCAGAAAACGCAACCTCACGGTCATCACGTTGAATGACAGCGCGACAAATTCCACCGGCACTGAACTGCCATCGCTCTCACCGGATGATGAAACGCCACTTCCAATTTCAGAAAGCGTCCTCGAGTTAACGAGCCTCGACGCTTTCCGTCCGATCAGCGACCGCGCTGCGGAATTGCAGATCGCCGAAGCGCAACGGCGCGAGTTCTTCGCGCAACTGCATCGCTGGCTGCGACAAGGTTATGCGGTGCATGTCTTTTGTAACACCGATGGTGAACGGCAGCGCTTTCTCGAAGTCTGGGCAGAAATAGTGGGACAGGCGCCTTCGCCTGCGCTTGCCTCGGCAGGCGGTGGCGCCCGCCGGACGGCGACAGCCGAGGGCGGCTGTCCCACTACTCATCTCGGCACGCTCTCACGCGGGTTCATCGACGAACAATCCAAGCTCGTCGTCGTCACGGACGCGGAGATTTTCGGTCGCTACAAAGTTCAACGACCGCGCCGGCTCAAATCGCCGCACGCTGCCGCTTCACGCTCGGCGCTCGACATTGATTTCACGGAATTCGAGGAAGGCGACTACGTCGTTCACGTGCAGTACGGCATCGGTCGCTTCCTGGGTCTGCAAATCTTCGACCAGGGCGCGGGACGGAAGCCGACGGAACGATCGAAGCGCACTACGGGCCAGGAATGTCTCGCCATCGAATACGCGGCGAGCGATCCGGAGCAGCCTGCGCCAAAGCTTTACGTGCCGGTGAGCGAGGCGCATCTCGTCAGCAAATACGTCGGCGCCGGGAAGGCGCGGCCGCAGTTGAACACGCTCGGCGGCGCGCGTTGGGCGAAGACGAAGGCGCAGGCCGAGCACGCAGTGCGCGATCTGGCGGCGGAGATGTTGCGCATCCAGGCCGCGCGTGAGTCGCAGGCGGGATTTTCTTTTGCACAGGACAACACGTGGCAGCGCGAGTTTGAGGGCTCGTTCGTTTACGAGGAAACGCCAGACCAGATGCGCGCGATCATCGAGGCGAAGCGCGACATGGAAACTCCCAAGCCGATGGATCGCCTCATTTGCGGTGACGTCGGCTACGGCAAAACCGAAGTCGCGATCCGCACCGCGTTCAAAGCCGTGATGGGCGGCAAACAAGTCGCCATCCTCGTACCGACGACAGT
>JBBRBM010000169.1:0-13230 GCA_038205745.1 Verrucomicrobiota bacterium
GTGTTGCGCCATTGTCGTCGGCCAGTCGTCCGAACTGCTGATGTAACCGTGCGTCAGCACGATGGTCATCTTGTTCGGATCGAGAGAAAGGCCCGTGACGAAGGCGCTGCCGTTCCAAATGCGCAACTGTGACGACGTGACTACCGGCAGTTGCGTCGCTTCAACCTGACGCGAAGTCACTTGGGTGTTCGGGGGGAAAGGCGGCGGCGCGAGGGCGAAGTTCACGCCTTTCGTTTGTCCCGCATTCAAAACCACCCCGCGCTTGATGTTGGATAGAAAATTCTGGCGCGTGGCCCGCAACTCATACGTGCCAGGCGGCAGCACGGGCAGCGCGTAATTTCCATCGAAGTCGCAACCCGCCACCGCCAGTACGCGATTGTTGATCACCGCCTGCACCGTCGCCGCGAGCAGGCCGACTCCGTTCATCGTCGTGACGCGCCCCGTCACCGCCACGCTCGGCGTGATGGCGTTGAGCGTGTCCACCGTGAACAACCCGGACTCGCCGCTGCCGCTGCTCCCCGAAAAGCGCGTGTCGATGGTGAACAACCGCGAGGCATTCGCCCCGTTGCCCAATCCATACCGCGTGTCCACGGTGAACAAGCTGGAGTAGCCCACGCCAGAGGGCGGCGTGACCCGCGTATCCACCGTGAAGTCCGCCGAGACATCCGTCCCCGTCTCCGCCCTGAGCGTCATGGAAAACACCAACGCGACAGCCCCCCAAAGCAGGAGCGCGGGCGTCCCGCCCGCCCGGTGAATCGCGAGACGTGCGATCATCCCCTTCACATTTGGGCGGGCAGGATGCCCGCGCTCCATCCACTTACTCATTTCGCTCCCTCCATTTCCACCCGCCGCCGCGCGCTGCCCCACGGCCATTGCGCCGGTTCGCGCACGAGATGCGCCTTCACCGGATTATTCTCGATGTACCGCACCGTCTTGCGGAAGTGCTCCTCGTCCCGCATGTAACGATCGAAATATTCCAGCTCCAAAAAATCTCCCGTGCGACCCAGCAGCTTGTTCGCCTCCTTCGACGTGAAGGATTTCCAACTGTGCATCACCTCGTCTAGCGGCGTGGTCGTCGTCTCGAACAGGGTGTGGACGTGATTCGGCATCACCACCCAAGCCAGCATCTCGTAACGCTCGCCGTCGAAAAAGAGCAGCGCTTCCTCCACCATCTTCGCCACGTCGGGCCGGCGCAGATGACACTCGCCCACGCCCCGGTCGAGATACGCTTCGATCTGCGTGCGCCGCTCCTTGTCGTCTTCGAGGGCGAGAAAGGCTTCCCACTCCAAGCGGCGGTTGGCCGGCATGGCGTCGTGCAGGCGGAAGGTGACGAATTGAGATTTGCCCGGCGCATCGAAGTGCGGCAGATAACCGCGCGCGTGCCACCGGCGAAGGCCGCGCTCTTTGGCGGCGGCACCAAGCGGTTCCGCCCAAGCCCGCTTGCCCGCGATGAGTTCGCGCAAGCCCGGATTCTTCGGCGGTCGCGAAGAAATTGGAGCGCGGGCATCCTGCCCGCCCGGAGGCGAGAGACGTTTCGATGCGGACTGGCGGTTCATGCAAGGGCGGAAGGTTTCACACGTTCGGGCGGGCGGGACGCCCGCGCCCCGCCCGCCGGAATCACGTAGAGCAGCAGTTCATGCAGCTTGGTCAAAATGTTGTCCGTCTCGGCCATGATTGGTTTAGAAAAAATTTTGGGCTTCGCCCCGGTTATTAAGAGGGTAAGAGAAAAAAACTAAAACCCCCTCACACACCGAAACCCAAAGCTGCCGTTGGCGTAGCCCGGAGTGAAGTTGTTGCGCGCCGACGACTGCGCATTGCTCGCGTCGGAGCCACCGCCGCGCAGCAGCCGGCTGCTTAATGCTCCGCTCGGCCCGCGTGAATCGTCCACCGAGGCACCGACTTTTCCATACCAAGTGTGGTCATACCAATCCCAACACCACTCCCACACATTGCCCGCCATGTCGTAGAGGCCATAGGCATTGGCCGCGAACACACCCACCGGGCTGGTGGCATCGCCGTAAATCGGATGATAATTTCGCGTTGGGCTAACGTCGTAGGCGTAGTAAGCGTGGCTGTAGTAATTGGCCTGGCTGTGCGTGATGGTGTTGCCCCACGGAAATCGCTGGCCGGACAGTCCGCCGCGCGCGGCTTTTTCCCACTCCGCCTCCGTGGGCAACCGGTAGCCGTTGGCCGTCCATTTCACACAGGCATTGGTTAAATCCAAGTTTCCGCTGCGATACACTGCGGTCTGTGTCGCAGATGTGTGGTAGCACGGTGTCAGTCCTTCCTTCTCCGAGCGCGCGTTGCACCACTTCACGGCGTCATATCAAGTGATGGTCTGAACCGGGTGGCTGTTGGAGCGGTAGGAGCCGCCGCTCATGCCGTAGGCATTGCCTTGCGACCACGAATAGACATCCAGCCACAGCTCGCGACTGACCTCGAATTTATCCATGAAGAACGGGCTGAGGTACACGCCATGCACGGGCATGGCGTTGACGGCTTCAAGAAAACTGTCCCCCATCTGCGCGCCGCCGGGGATGTAGGCCAATGCCGGTGGGGGCGGGCGGGGCGGTGCCGTCGTCGGCCACCACGCGCACGCGGCATTGGGTGTTGAACTGCCCGCCCCAATCCGCGCCCGCGTTCCAGGTGATGAGCCGGTCGTTGCCCGCCGCCACGCCCGAACCCACCGCGCCGATGTAGGTGAACACCGGCACGCCGTAGTTCGTGCCCGCGTTGGCCGAGACGGCAAAGCTCACCTTGAGCAGCGTGGCGTTGGGCGAGGTGACGTTGTAGTAAATGTCCACGAGCTGCGAACCGGGCCGCTGCCCCGCGCGAATGTTGCTGACCACGGGCGGCGCGGCGGCCATTTCCAAAACGGATCACGCGGCCAGCAGAAGGAGCGCGGCCATCCTGGCCGCCCGGCGGGCGGGACGCCCGCGCTCCGGAAACGCGAAGAGAAGAAATAGTCGCGAGGCGAGCGAGAATGTTTTCATAGATACAGATTGTTGCTGAAGGTGGTGAAAGTGGAGCAGAGCAGCATTCGCCATGCAATGCCAATGCCGTTTGGCGCCTGCGCGTTTAAACGCGTTGGCCGTTAAGTTGCGGAAGTGTTGGTGGAGGCTATTGGAAAGTGTCGCAAGACGTGATTCCGTCTTCACGTCTTGCGTGCCGGTCAATAAGCTCGCCGGCATGAACGTTTACGACCATCCGACGTTTCACATGGCGTGTCAGCAGTTTGATGCGGTCGCCAACTATCTTGATATTCCCGACGCAGAACGTGACCGGATGAAATATCCGAAACGTTCCCTGACGGTGGCGCTGCCAATTCATTGCGATGACGGCTCGACACGAGTTTTTGCCGGCTATCGTGTGCAGCATCATTTGACACTCGGGCCGACGAAGGGGGGATTGCGTTATCACCCCGACGTGACGCTCGGTGAAGTTGCGGCGCTGGCGATGTGGATGAGTTGGAAATGCGCGCTCACGGGATTGCCGTATGGCGGCGCGAAGGGTGGCATCGCATGTGATCCACGAAAACTTTCCACGACGGAACTTGAACGGCTCACGCGCCGTTACACGCAAGAGATGATTCCGTTCATCGGTCCGCAGGTCGATGTTATGGCGCCCGACGTGGGCACGAATGAACAGGTGATGGCGTGGATGATGGACACATATTCAGTCCACATGGGCAGCACGGTGCCAAGCATCGTGACGGGAAAACCTGTAGCGCTCGGCGGTTCGCTGGGGCGGCGTGAAGCGACGGGGCGGGGTGTTGGTTATCTCATCAACCGCGCGATGGACGTGATCGGCATGGATGCTGATCAGAGCACTGCTGTGGTGCAAGGTTTTGGAAATGTCGGTTCCGTCGCGGCGTATTCGCTGGCGAAGTACGGCGTGAAAGTTGTGGCGGTCAGTGATGCTTTCGGCGGCATTTACAACAAGAACGGGCTCGATCTCTGGAAGTTGGAAAAGCATGTCGCGGAGAAGAAAACCGTCCTGGACTTTCCCGAAGCCGAGCCGATCACAAACGCACAGTTGCTCGTCATGCCGTGCGACATTCTTGTGCCTGCGGCGTTGGAGCGACAAATCACGGCGGAGAATGCAGCCAAGATTCAGTGTCGCATTCTTGCAGAAGCGGCAAATGGGCCGACGACGCCAGAAGCCGATGCGATTCTCGCGCAACGCCCGGAGATTTTTATCCTGCCCGACATTCTCGCCAACGCCGGTGGTGTGGTGGTGAGTTACTTCGAGTGGGTCCAGGATTTGCAGAGCTTCTTCTGGTCGGAGACGGAGGTGATGGACAAGTTGTTCCGCATTCTGGAAACGGCGTTCAGCCAGATTCTCGCGTCGCATCGGAAGAACCAAATTTCCATGCGCATGGCCGCGTTGAGTCTCGGAGTGAGTCGTGTGCAGGAGGCGAAACGATTGCGCGGGTTGTTTCCCTAAAACGTGTCCCCGGCATCCTGCCGGGTCCGGGCCGGAGGACGACCTGCCCGCTCAACAACCCAGCAGTGTGTGTCTGACAAAGTGCAAAATCCTCAATCTCCAAACCACGTCCAACCCGAACCCGGCAGGATGCCGGGGGGCACATGGGCTCAGATATTTTCCAAGCGTCCCGTGCTGTCGCCGAGTTTCTCCACGCCCGTGGCACCAGCGCGATCGATCATCGAGAGCCAGAGATTGGTCACGGGAGTTTCCTTTTCATACTTCACGTGACGACCCGGGTTCGCGGTTCCGTTTCCACGACCAGCGAGAACGATTGGAAGGTCGTCGTGATTGTGGCGGTCGCCATCGCTGATGCCGCTGCCGTAAGCGATGAGACAATGATCAAGCAACGTACCGTCACCTTCCTTGATCGATTTCAGACGCTGGAGGAAATACGCGTACTGCTCCACGTGGTAGCGATTGATCTTGGCGATCTTTTCGAGCTTTTCCTTGTTGCGGCCGTGGTGCGATGTCTCGTGATGGCCGTCGTTGACGCCGATTTCCTTGTAGCTGCGATTGCTCCCGTCGTTGGCGAGCATGAGGGTCGCGACCCGCGTGGAGTCGGTTTGAAACGCCAGCACGAGCATGTCGAGCATCAGCCGGCTGTGCGCGCGAAAATCGTCCTTCGGAATTCCAGTGGGCTTGCTGGCGTCGGGCATTTGCGCGGCGGCGGCTTCCACGCGCTGGAGGCGCATTTCCAGTTCGCGCACGGCAGTGAGATATTCTTCGACCTTGCGCTGGTCGGTGACGCCGAGTTTGGATTTCAGCGAACGGGCGTCTTCCTGGACGAAATCGAGAATGCTCTTCTGGTAAAGTTCGCGCTTCGCCCGGCCTTCAGCGCGCACGGATTGATTTCCGTTGCCGAATAAACGTTCGAACACGGCTCGCGGGTCGATCTCCTTCGCCATCGGTGTGGCGTCGCTGCGCCACGACATGTTCGCGGAATAGGCGCAACTGTACCCCGAGTCGCAGTTGCCGGCGTTCATGCCCCGCTCGATGCCCAGTTCCAGCGAAGGCAATTTCGTGTAACGGCCAATCTGTTGCGCCGCGACCTGATCAGCGGAGATGCCGACCTTGATGTTGGCGCCATCCGTCTTGCGGGGCTGGCTGCCGGTGAGAAAAGCCGATTGTGCGCGTGCGTGATCGCCGCCGCCATCGCCGTGCGGACGCGCCTTGTCACAAGTGAGCCCGGTGAGAACGGAGATGTCCTTCTGAAGCGCTTTGAGCGGCTCGAGGACAAACGGCAGTTCAAACTCTTCACCAACCTCCGACGGCGTCCATAGGGACATGTTCATGCCGTTCGGCACGTACATGAAGGCGAGGCGCGTCGGGTGCGCCTTCTTTGCGGCTTCCCCGATCGCAGCGATGGATTTGACGGGGAGCATCGCATCGAGCACGGGCAGTGCGACGGTGGTGCCGAGTCCCTTCAAAAAGGTGCGGCGCGGAATTTGCCAAGCTTTGTTCATACCTCGATCCGATGTCTTGACGCGGACATTCCAAGAGGTCTTCAAGAAATGTCCGAGCTTGGCTGCAATGTGCCGCACACAGAGCGGCGGTGACAGCGCAAACTTGCGCGACAGTACAGGAAGAACCGTCAACCTCGGCAGCAACCAGGCATCCACTCGTTCCTCCTTCCCCTCACGCCATTCCCATGTAACTTCGCCGCGCATGGAATTTGCCGAAACAACTCAGACTGGAACTGTTGCCCCCAAGACAGTTCAACCGCATCCGATTCAGAAATTTGAGCTGCCGAATGGACTGCGCCTGCTCGTGAAGGAAGATCATCGGTTGCCGTTCGTGGAAAGCCGCACCGTGCTTCGCGGCGGCGTGCTGGCGGAGAATCCGACGAACAACGGTGTGACGTTGCTGATGGCGAAGATGCTGATGCAGGGGACTCAGTCGCGCACCGCAGAGCAAATTGCGAGCGAGATGGAATCGATGGGCGGCTCCATCGACAGCTACAGCGGCAACAACAGTTTTGGCGTGAACGCCGAGGTGTTAACCGATGATTTCAGCGCCGGCCTCGATATTGTTGCCGATGTGTTGCTCAATTCCGTCTTTCCCGGCGCGGCTTTCGATCGCGAACGCGAGATGCAGCTCTCGGCCATCCACGCGCAGCGGGACCAGTTGCTCCAGAGCGGTGGACGCCAGATGCGTCGCGCACTCTTTGGCGACGTCGGCTACGGCCTCGACGTGAACGGGACCGAGGAAAGCGTGACGAAGCTTCAGATCAGCGACGTAAAGAATTACTACAATGGTCTCCTTGCCCCATCGAATTGCGTCATCAGCATCTTTGGCGATGTAAAAACGGATGAAGTGCGCATGGCTATCGAAGGAAAGTTCAGCGCTTGGAAAAACAAAGCAATCATCCCCGCGCTTGGCCGCGTTCCCGCACTCGAAGGCATCCAGCGCGTCAGCGATACGCGCGACAAGAAGCAGGCCGTGCTGCTGATTGGTTATCCGGGCACGACGATTTACAGCGAAGACCGTTACGCATTGGAGCTGTTGCAGGAAGCGCTCAGCGATCTCGGCTCACGCCTTTTCACACGCATCCGCGAAAAGCTCGGCCTCGCCTACTACGTGGGTGCGCAGAATTTTCTGGGGCTGAGCCCCGGCTACTTCGCTTTCTACACCGGCACCGAGCCGGAGAAAGTGCAACTCGTCGAAACCGAGATGCTCAAGGAAGCCGCCGCTCTCCGCACTGACGGCCTCACCGCCGAAGAACTCAAGCGCTCCAAAGCCAAAGTGGTGGGCCAAAAGAAAATCTCCCGCCAGGATCTTGGCAGCTACGCCATGACCGCCGCCCTCGACGAGATCTACGGCCTCGGCTTCGACTTTAGCGACAAGGACGACGCCAAATTCGAAGCCGTGACGCTCGAAGACGTGAAACGCGTCGCCGCGAAAATTCTCGCGGAAGACAAGTTCGTGATCTCAGTGGTGGAGCCGGGGAAGTAGCAGACGAGGCCGAGACTCACTTTGCTTCTGGCTGGCTCGCGACGATTTGCAGAAACTCACTCGCGCGCACGATCTGAATCCCGCGAAACTCCTTCAGCACGAGCAAATCGTCATCGCCGGTGACGAAGTGAGTTGCGCCAACTTCCAGCGCGCATTCCAACCGGGCGTTGTCGTCAGGCTCGTGCGGCACAGCATCCAGCTACATAGATACTTTATCGACAAGAAGAGCGCTTTTCCCATTGTTTGAAGTCTCACGTCATGCGCCCGCCGGACTTGATTCCAAAGACGAATGAAAGCGTGCGAGCAAAAGAGGAGTTCGGCTGCGATACCGAATGTTCAGCGCGAGGACCCGGTATCGTCCGGATAGAACTCCCGGCTGAGCACCACATTCAACTGATGCATGGCAACGGTGAGGTCGCCAAAGACTTCGGCAGTTTCTGCGTCAGCCGGATGATCTTGCAGGCGCCGGCTCGTGCGGCGAAAGCGGATGCTCAAAGCGGACCCTTCGTCAATGGATCCGAGCTTGCGCAGCAACCCGCGAACCTTTTCAGCGCGCTTCCTGGCGATGTGAATCGTCCTGAGCGCAAGCACGCCACTCTTCTCGCCGCGCTGGACTTGTTGCAGCAAGGCGCACTCAAACGCGCGACAGTACGCCGGGCGCTCCGAGTAGATCGTGCATTGGCATCCTTGGAACGCGGCGCACGGCTGGGAAAACTTTTGCGGCGAGGCGGCAAACGTGCCCCCGGCATCTTGCCGGGCCGCGGTATCATCAATTCGAGCGACTCTGGATCGGTCGTGCGCGGACCCCGGCGAGACGCCGGGGGCACTTTTCGATGATCCAGTTCGGCGTCGTTTAATGAGCTTAAGTCCCAGCGCGCGCAATTTTTCAGTGTCGTCCTCCGGCTGAAGCTGGCCGTTGGCAAAGATCACTCCGTTGCAGCACAAGCCGCATTCGAGACAGAGTTGTTGCGCCACATTTGGCATCGCGAGCGCGGACACTACACCGATTTCCCCGTGCAGCAACGCGCCGAGCGCACTTTTCCTTGCGTGGCGAAAATCACGGGAGTTAGCTTGCGCCCACAGAAATCCCGAAGGAAACGCGTATGGCCAAAGCAACTGAAGCAACAAAACCCACCAACAACTTCCCGAAACTTCACAACGCCATGTGGCCCGGCCTCGTGGGCAAAGGTTCGCCCGGCGCCGAGCCGTGCATCGAACTCGACACGATGCTGGACATGACCGCGAAGGCCGAAGTGAACGGCGTGAAGTTCGATGGCGTGGATATCTTCCTGTTTGAGCCGCACGTGAACATTGATTCGAGCGACGATGATCTGAAGCGGCTTGCCGACAAAATTCGCAAGAAGCACCTCGTGGTGGGTTCCGTCGTCGCACCGATCTGGCCGCCAACCGGTGGCGGCTCGGCCATGGGCGGCGATGAAGATCGCGCGAAGTTCGTGGGACAGGTGAAGAAGGGCTGCCGCATCGCGAAGAAGCTGCGCGAGCTCGGCGTGCGTCCTTACGGCGTGGTACGCATCGATTCCGCGAGCGGCGTGAGCGATTGGGAAAAGGATCCAAAGGGCAACACGAAGAAGATCGCCCAGACTTTCCGGGAAGCCGGCAAGGTCGCCAAGGACCACGGCGAGAAACTCGCAGCCGAAGGTGAGATTTGCTGGGGCGGCATGCACAGTTGGAAAGCGATGCTCGATCTGCTCGAAGAAGTCGGTCAGCCCAAAGTGGTCGGCTTCCAGGCCGACATGGCGCACACGCTCCTTTACATCCTCGGCTACAACGAGCCGAAGCACCGCATCGTTCCGGAGAAGTTCAATTGGGAGCCCGAGGTTTTCCACAATGCGATGAAGAAGATGACCCAGGCGCTGCGCCCGTGGACGCTAGATTTTCACGTCGCTCAGAACGACGCCACCGTCCACGGCTCCGGCACGCACGACAAGACTGGTCGTCACTGCCGCGTGAATGATCCTAACGGCAAGCTCAACATCCCGCGCGACTCGGGCTATTGGATGCGCGATGACAAAGGCAAGGTGACGAAGAAGTTTCAGCATATCTGCTGGGACGGCTGCATGTTCCCGAACGCCGTGATGACGCAGCAGGAAACGTGGAATAACATTCTCGCCTCCATGGTTCAGGTGCGCGAGAACCACGGCTGGCGGGCGTAGCCGCTCGCCGTATGTGGAGCGGTCCTTCGTGAATTGATGAAGCAAACGTGACAGTCGAGTGTCCTCTCGCATGAACTGGCGCGAACGCATCACAAGCGACCCGCAAATTTTGCGGGGCAAACCCTGCATCAATGGCACGCGCATCCCCGCCGCGCTGGTACTTGGCTATCTCGCCGCCGGTCGCGATGCCGGCGCCATCTTGCGCGAGTTTCCCGATCTCAAGACCGAAGACGTGTACGCCTGCCTCGATTATGCCCGCGACCTGGCTGAATTCACCGCTGCGGCGGCATGAGCCTGCATTTCTTCAGCGACCAGTGCGTCCCGTCGGAAATCAACGGCATCCTGGAACGGCACGGGCACCGCGTCACTCTGCTTCGGAAAGTTCTGCCGGTTCGATCACCTGATTCCGTGGTCATCGGCCAGGCGCAGGAGATGGATGCCATTCTGCTTTCGTTGAACGGCGATTTCTCGGATATCGTCGCGTATCCGCCGTCAGCCTTCGGCGGCATCCTGGCCATTCAATTGCACAATCACCCGGAAGTGATTCCGCTGCTGATGAAGGGATTGGTGGATTTCATCTCGTCGAATCCCGAGCGCGTGTTTTGTCGCGGGAAACTTTTCATCGTGAAGCCTCACCGGATTCGCATCCGTGAGTGACCCGGCAGGAAACGTGGAACAACATCCTCGCCTTGATGATTCAGGTCCGCGAGAACCACGGCTGGCGGGCGTGATGACTCCCAAGGGCTGAAGGCCCGACAGACAATAGCCCAGGGCAAGCGAAGAGGTGGCCGTGCGCAAGCACCGAGCGCCGCTCTGGGTAAATCGTCCAACAAATCTATCAGGCTCTGCCAGGACGGCACAATCCGGCGGTTGATAAGGTGGAGAGGCATAATGGCCCTCGCCGTCGAAGGGATTCGAGCACAGGATCGGGCGTCGCTCGAAAAGGATGTGAGTAATGACAAGTCCCACCAGGCCGCCTCGAAACAGCCGCCGGTTACTTGACCAGCTCCTTCGCCTTGCGGACGGGTTTCTTGCGCTCGCTCGTGCGCGTGCCGCCGGCCTGATCGTATTCCGACGAATCCGGCCCGAAGATGCCGCGAATCGCGCTCAAGGCCCGCGTGTTGTAGCCGTTCAAGACTACGGCCGCATCGTCGCGGTCATCCAGCAAACCATCGAGCTGATGCCGCAGATCGCCAATCTCCGCGTTCAGGTCCGTCACGGCTTTGATGCTGTCCTGATAGTTCTTCAGCGTGACCGTCTCCGGGTCTTTGCCCAGCCTCAAGGTCGCGTTGGCTTTCCAGACTTTTTCGATGCCAGTGGAGTCCCCGAGAACCACTTCGGCTGATACTTTCGTTGCCATAGGTATGGTATCCTTTTTATTTGCCGGGCGCATCATGCGCCAAGTTTTCAGGTGGAAAAATAGCAACACAAATGCCAACCAATCACGGCAAGGCTCGTCTGAAATCATCCCCGGAGAATCCATCAAACTCAGACCAGGCATGATTCTCATCCGGTCGCGTACGGATGTTTAGGGAATGCCGGTTGAAAGGTTCAACCGCCGGTTTGACAAATAAACCGGAGAGCCGACACAAACCAACGCCCAATCCCTCGTGACCCCTGCCGGGTTGGAACGAATACTCTTACGCTGAACACGATCCAGTTTGTAGTTTATCGTCGCCTCAATCCCCTGTTTCGATGTTCTGGATTTGGACAGTTGACCCAAGAGGATTGGACAGAACAGCCACCAGGTAGCACAGCCAGTCGCGCACTTCCATCCAGCGGACTTCGCCCTCGGAATTGCGGATCACCAGCAGCACGGGGAACGCCTGCGCCATCCAGTAGTCGGCGTGGCGCGGCTTCTTGAGCGTGAAGATTTCCGCGCCGTCGCCCCGGCGCTTGCGCGTGTAGAAATTGCCCGACTTGAGTTGCAGGTAGAGCTTCGCGCCCGTGGCCTCGTGCGCGCCTTCATTGAACTCCATCTCCAAGTCAATGCCCTGGTCGCTCACCTTGAACTCCCGGCTGATCTGGTCCGCGAGCGCCACGGTGGAGATGACCTCGCCCACCAGCGCGCGTTCCTTGCTCTGGTTGCTCAGCTCGATGGCGGACTCCTCCTGCATGTCGCGCACCCGCTGCCGAATCTCCGGGCGCGCTGCTGACATAGTCCCGCAGGGATGCCCGACAATAGCCCAGCGATTTATCGCTGGGATGAACGGGCAACAAAACCATTCAAAGCCCCGGAGGGGCGAAAGAAATCACTCCAAGTCCTGCTCCACGTATTCCATGCCGTGCTTCTTGAGGAAGACCTCCACCTCTTCCCGGAACGTCATCTTTCGGTGGTGTTCCGCCTGCCCTTGAATGTATTTCGTCGTGTCCTCCACGCCGGAGATGCCGATGCTGAACGCGCCGTAACCCTCCTGCCACTCGAAGTCCCAATGCTCCTTGAAAGTGTCATGAATCCACTTCGACGAATTCCCTTTGAGAAGCTGGACGGCTTTCGCCACGGAGAGCGTGGACGAAATCGAGAGGAGGACGTGAACGTGGTCTGCCACGCCGCCCACGACCAGCGCCTTCACCTTGTTCTCGCGCGCGATGCCGCCGAGATAAGGCCAAAGGCGTTGCTGCAAATCCGGCTTGATGAGCGGACGGCGTTCTTTGGTGGCCCAGACGCAATGCATCAGGCAACTGACGAAAGAGTGCATAGGTTTTGCTTGAGTATGTCTTGAGTCCCGTGAGGGACGAATCGAAAATAGCCCACCGTTTCAACGGTGGGAAGCAATGTCCGACAATGTCCGCAAGCCCCGGAGGGACGAAAGAGGCGTGGGAGATGGCGTTTCGTTCTCCCGTAATCAACATCACGGTGAATCGGATCTTCTCTTTCGTCCCTAACGGGACTTGTTCCTCTCTCGCCCGGGAACCCAGCGATAAATCGCTGGGCTATTGTCTTTCGCCCTGTGGGCTGTGGCGGCTGGTGCTCTTCGACGTGCCCACGGGACAAAACGCCCAGCGCGAACGGCTGCGACGCTACCTGCGCGACAAAGGCTTCAGCGGAGGAACGGCAGATTCTCGGCGGCGGCAAGATTAATGTGGAATCGCTCATCCTGCTGGAGGCGCGACCGTGCGCGGGGGAATCGGACGCGAAAATCGTCGCGGGCGCGTGGGATTTCGAGCGCATCAACCGCCGCTATGCCCGGCATCTGAAAGTGCTGGCGGAGCGCCCCGGCGGCGCGCTGCGGAACGACGCAGCGGCGAAGGCGTTGCTGCGCTGGGCGGCGGCGGAGCGCGAGACGTGGCTGGACGCGGTGACGAACGACCCGCTGCTGCCGGGCCGGATTCTGCTGTCCGATTATTTGGGACAACAGGCGTTGGTGGCCGTCCGCAAGGACCGGCGGCGGGTGGAAGTGCTCCGGGACGCCAGACGGCAACTGCGCACATTCAACCGCGCCTGACCCATGACAATCTTTTGTTGCATATGCAACATGAACTCGGTCAACGCAACCGCGTTGCGGTTGGGAATGTTTTGCGGACGATGACCCAGGGTAGCTCGTGGCTCGCAGCTCTGATTTTTTGGACACAGCCGACGAATCGTGCTTCGGACTATAGTCAGAGGACAATCCCA
>JBBRBM010000170.1:0-13143 GCA_038205745.1 Verrucomicrobiota bacterium
CAGTTGCGAGCGCACCAGGCCGTAAAGCCCATCGAAACTCCGGCGCAAGTCCGTCCCGCCGGGAGCCAGAAAGATGCGCGTGGCCGGACCGGGCACGATCATGACAGCGCCTCCTGAACCACGATCAAGAGCGACATCAACTCATCCGGATCGAAGCCCGTTGGGACCAGAACCGATGCGCCCTGAGGCAGGCCGACGGTGAAGGCATGCGCGGCAGCGCCGCCAGCCCGCCCTGACGCGGGAGCATAGGACGCGGATTGGATTTGAACTTCAGCCAGGCGCGAGCGCTTACATTTCACGCCTCCAACGCTGCCGCAATCCCCACCTTCCGCCTAGCTGGTTTGGCCGGACGGATACTTTGGTTCTTCGTCGTGCCCGTTCCAGGCTTGCTCGATTTCACCGCTGGCGCGTACCGCTTTTCGCTCGATTCTATGGCTCGTGCTCGGCACCATTGGATTTGTGCTGGTCGCCTTCTGGACCGGAAAACTGATTCAATGGCTCGACCTACTTGGGAAACGCGGACTGAAATCTCGCACCGAAAAAGCTTACACAGCGCTGCACTCGATCCTCGCATCTACGCCACACAAGTTCGTCCGCCCGGAAGTAGCCAGCACCTTCGCGCTGTTCACCGATCTGCAAACGTATCTGGACCAGCGCAGCTACGCTTACGCGCGCCGATCATTGGGTTTGATTGAAAGGAATTTGAGGGAACTGCAAAGCCACGCGTCGGTGAAGAATTGAAGCAAGCAAACACAGCAGCGCAGAGTGGGCGCCCTACATCACGAGCCACATCACCACCATCGGGAACATCGAAAAGCTGACCGGCATCCATTTTCTCCCCAGCGTGACCGGCTCAAAACGGGAGCGGATGGAGAACTACAAGGCGGAGCATTTGTGGGGGAAAGGAGTGAAACGCACATCGAGAAGCGCGTGAAGGAATTGGAAAAGCTCACGAGGTTCTGAGCCCGGAACAATTCGGCTTCAAACCGAATGGCCATGTGCGCTTCGTGTCCACCATCGAGGGCGAACTTCTGTTGAAGTTCATCGATGAAGATGCGGGCACGAGTTCACAGTTCAACGACAAATTGTAGGCTGGCGCAGTCAATGGGATCGCCAAGTAGAACGCACTGAATTAAATTCGTGCGCTCAATGCAATCTTTACTGGAATTACGTCGCTAACCATCGCTGCACATGATCTCGCCATAAGGCGTTGAGATTGTTTCGCGTTTTTTCGCCAGTGTTCTTCTGTAGACACTGAATGAAAAACGCATCGCTCAGAGTAACGATGATTCTCTCCTTTTTACTGTTAATGAACGCCGCCCGTTGATATTCGAGAACTTTGCCTCGAGGCTCCCGGAAATTTCCACGATACGCCATGAATGCAACCCCAACATCCAAGGCCTGCATATCTCGGTCGAGCTTACTGAAATCGGCATCAGAAGGCTCGTCCGTGTTCTTGCACTCTACGAGTAACCTGTGTGTACGATATTTCTCTTGAATTTCGGGCCAAGGGGGCCTCTGTCCAATTATGTCGAAGATGACTTCAAACCTCTTACCCTTGTTTGCCGTACTAATCTGCTCTTCTGCGTTAAGTAGGTCGCCCACAAAACAGAAGGCCATCGTCTCAATCACCCATTGTTCAAAACGCCGGTAGTGAGGTTGTCCTTTGTCGATGGCTGACAATGCGGCAATAAGATCCTCACGTTTTCGTGCCATTCGGTCGGCAAAACTTTCCAAGTCCAACCGCGGTGCGTCCTTTTCTGCCAGGTAATCGGCTGGGTGGGTAAGGATTGCTGGAGGGGTTTGCTGTGGCGGCGACGTTTTCGGCTTGGGTTTCCTGTAACAATAGACCGGATGAATTCCGAGAATCGTAGCGGACTCCCAGAGCGCGCTAACTCGATTTTCGCTGAACTCATGAACAAACCTCAGAGCATGGAGGGTTGCATCGTACACACCAATGGCGCCGATCGAAATGAGAATCCTGCCGAGCACAATCGGCTGACCAAAATTCAATACCAACCCCGCCGCTTCACTTCTGAAAGAAGGGGTTGCACACAGTGTGGCCAGTTGGTCCAAAAGCTCTGGCTTGCTAAAAGTTTCTGGTAGTGAATGTAGGGCAGTGATCAGTTTGGAGATGCTGGGATACGTGAACCCGAACTCGTTCTCCAAATCAATCAAGCGATTGGCAGAATATTTCCCCAGGGTGTCTTGTACGTGCCCTTCGCCAGCACGCGGCTCACGTCCACATTCCTTTTGGAGCATTCGGGAAAAATTTATGTAATCTCTCGGGCGCTGAAGAACATGGCGAGCCAAGTACTCTTCGATTGACGTTTCATCAACTGATTCAGGCAGTAAATCACGAAGGTCGCTAACAGCGCTCTCCAATTTTTTGAAGGGGGCGACCCGTCGCGCAATCAATTCAAAGAGGGAGCGACTGTTCCACTCCAAGTTGATGACAAGCGATTCGATCTTGTCGTATTCAATACTCTTGGTGTCCACCAGCGCGCGGAACATGTTGTCACGAAGGCAGACCAAAAAGCGCAGCGGCGTTCCGAACGTTGCAGTGAAATTCTTCGCAACCGCCAGCAATTCTGCGAGAAAATAAAGGGAAGCAGGCGAGGTATCCCAATATTCATCCAAGCCATCAATTGCGATAAACATCCCCGTTGTTAGTGAGTCTTTTGCCGCGAACTCACGTTGCAGAGTATGGATAAGCGGATCCCATGAATAGGGTTCCAGCATCTTTCGAAGTTCCACTTGCGACAACGCATCAGTCTTTTTGGACGCGTTACGGACGTACTTCGTAATCACCTCCGACAAGGCATCGCCAAGGGCCGTAACATAGAATGAGCATTCGCGCTGAAAACGCTCCATCTCCCGAAGTACGTCTGGTCCGAAGTCACGAGAATCGTGGGTATCACTACACTTCGACACGTGTCGGACAATCTGTCCAAGGATTATTCCCTCCCAAACTTTCCGATAAATATACTGCCAAGACGTGTTCTTGTTCACGAGGCACGCAAGCAAATCGCGGATTTCAACGTGCCTGAAGTTCGCTGGCACGATCCTGAGAAAACAGCAGCTTCCGCGTTGTTTGGCGATGAATTCGAGCCGCGCTGCGATGGCTGATTTGCCGGACCCTTTGCGGCCAACAACAAACGGCATTCCACGGCCAGCTGCTACGATTTTACAGCCTTCAGCCTCATAAAACGATTGTTGAATCGCCAATGCATCGTGCTCGGCTTCTGGTTGGCCAAAATCAATCTCAGGCAGAGGAAGAGGCTGTTTCATCAGGCTACGATAGTTTTGAAGCTTTAAGCCGGCCTTTTTTGCCCGCCCGAGTTTTGTACGGCGGTGAGCTTTCCTGCAATGTGGTCACCGCTTCAACCGCCGCGTGCGGCTTCAACTCGATTTGAAACTGCGCATTGCCGAAGAGCGAGGAGTTCTCGTTCATTAGCCGCGAGGCTGCCATTTTGCAGTAATCCGTGTCGAGTTCCACGCCGATGCTGTTTCGCCCGTGCTTGAGCGCCGCTACCATTGTCGTCGCGGTGCCGGAGAAGGGATCGAGAACGGTGTCGCCGGTGAACGAGAACATCTGGACGAGGCGCGAGGCGAGTTCGAGCGGATAGGGCGCGGGGTGTTCCTTGGTGGAAGCGCCGGTGAGGGTCCAAAATTGCTGGAACCATTTATCAAACTTTTCCTTGCCGATCATGCTCAGGCGGCGCTGCTCCTCAGTGGGCTTGCGGTAGCCGCCCGGCTTGCGCTGCATGAGCAGGAATTCGATGTCGTTCTTGATGATGGCATTTGGCTCGTAGGGTTTGCCAAGGAACTTCGAACCATTGCTCACTTCGTAGCTGGCGTTGGAAATCTTGTGCCAGATGATCGGGTTGAGATTGTCAAAGCCGAGCTTGCGGCATTGCACGCAGATGTCCGCGTGCAGCGGAACGACGGTGTGTCGCCCGTTGTTCTCGCGGCGCGAGAGGCAAACGTCGCCCACGACGCAGACGAGACGCCCGCCGGGAACGAGCACGCGGAACACTTCACGCCAGACACGATTCAATTCGGTGAGGAACTGCTCGTATTCCGCGATGTGCCCCATCTGTCCTTCGGAATCGTTGTAGCGCTTGAGCGTCCAGTAGGGTGGCGAGGTGACGACGAGATGAATTGATTCGTCCGCAATGAAGGACAAATCGCGCGCGTCACCTTGGACGAGCCGATGCACGGTCGGAAGGGCGTCGATTAAATGCTGTTCTGCGCCGGCAAATTTCATGGCTTTTTCATGGACCGCAAGAATGTCTCCACGTGTCCGACAAGCGAGTTCGCGAAGTCGTAGAACGTAAGGTCAGCGGCGGGTTCTGAGAAGTGGCCTTTCAATCCCTTTTCTGGATTCGACATCAGGAACGCCGATTTGTCGTAATGCTTTTCGAGAACCAGGCGGCGGCAGAACAACTCGTAGCGCTTCGCGTAAGACGAATTTCGAAACTCGGGAAACACTTTGAAGTGTGGTTCCTTCACGGCGACTGCCGCAGTGGAGCGAGGACAATCTTCGAGGAGAAACATGTAGCCAATCCACGGACGAGTTGCAGAACCAAAAGCGTTCTCGCGAAAAGCCGTCCAAAGATCGAGCGCTGTTCCCATCGCTTCCTCAGTGCGGTTGTTGAAGTTGTTGCCGAATGAAGGGCCGACTTGCGACTTGGCTTCCAACGCCGCGACAAGCTGGCAATTCACGACGACGATGAAGTCCCACTTCTTGTTCGGGCGAAAATAACCGGGCAGTTCCAAGGACTGGTCTTAGTAGATGTGCGCGCGATCAATGCCGGCCTCGATGACCAACTTCGTCAGCACTTCGATGAAGCCGTTCATCTGTGCACCACCGGTGACGGCGCTGCGAGAACCCTGGTCGGAACCGCCGGCATCAAGCTGCTTCTTCGACTGCTTGGAGCGCGTTTCCCAATAGAAGCGAACCGCTTCACGGGTGTACTTCGGCAGTTGGGCAAGAACGCTTGGGGTTGCCATTAACCTCGAGTTTAAAGGAGAAAATTTACTGAACGCAATAGTCGGTTCCGGCGCGATACGACCGGCCACCAAGAAGAGTCACTTGCGGAGAGGGTGCTGGACATGATGCACCGGAAGCAGCAGTGGCGCGCGAATCTTTCTTCGTAGGAGTCGAGGTGACGAGACTCAAACTGAACCCGGACGGCACACGGCACGAAAGATGTCAGAGACTCCTCGCGTTGTGTCCGGCGAAAGCTTCTTCCCTTCCCGGCGGGCGCGGAATTGAATCCGGCCATGCGGATTGTGAACACAAACAGCATGGAGGAACTCACGTGGGCTTCGCCGAGGGAGAAGTTCGCGGGCGCAGGCAAGCAGGTCTCGGAAGCGCTCGGGCGCAAGCCGGATTCGACGGACATCACCGAATGGCATCCGTTCGATATGGAGATTTTGCGCGTGGCCCCCGGCAAGACGCCGTATCCGTTCCATTCGCACAGTGCGCAATGGGAGTTTTATCACGTGCTCTCGGGGCGCGGAACGGTGCGGCATGAGAAGGGAACCGCGCCGGTCGCGGCGGGCGACGCGTTTTTGTTCCGTCCCGGCGAAGCGCATCAACTGATCAACGATGGAAGCGAGGATCTCGTCGTGTACGTCGTGGCGGACAATCCGGTGGGTGAATCGTGTTATTTCCCAGACAGCGGGAAGTGGCTGGTGCGTTCACCCGAGAAGGGGCTGATCCGCTCCGCGCCGTTGAAGTATTACGATGGCGAGGAATAGAGTGATTTTCCCGCATCTCCCCGACGCGGTTCAGCAAGCATAGCCCCATTCTTCGAAGTTCCGGCGCCACATGGAACTGACGCGCGCTTTGGTTTCGGGCGGGAGGGCTGTGAAGCGGTTCTTTTGGTAGCCGCGCAGTGAGGTGAGGTATCGCTCCAGATCTGCTTCGACGGCGCGAAAATCGGGCAGGTGGATGGCGTCGTAGAGTTCGCGCAGTTCAGCAAGCGGGTTCTGCTCCAGCGCTTCGAATGCGATCCCGTGATACGCGCCAGCGGGAATCAGCGAGCGTTCTTCAAAAAATGACTCATACATTTCGCGGCCTTGTTCCAGGATTTGCGTGTCGAGCTTTTCCAGGTCGCACCGTTGCAGGGCGTGCCAGCGCAACATCTTGCGCACCATGTTGCGGGTGGATTGAAACACGGCATACGGCTCGCGATGGATGTGGACGAATTTCGCGCCGGAAAGAGTTCCAGTAACAGACGGATGCGCGCCGTGTGCTGCGGAGATTTGAGGATGAGTGGCCGCCGATATTTCCACGTGAGCTTCTTCAGGAATATCTCGAATGCGGCGCGCCACTCGGCGATGTCCTGCGCCGTGGCGTTTCGGAACGTGAGGTGACGCGCGTAATGATCGCGTCGAGCGGGGAAGGCCCAGCCTGTGGCGGGAGATTTCAGGCAGGAGGCGCAGAGCGCGAATTCATCTTCCTGCGGCGAAGCGACGGTCCTGCGCGAGGAGTTGGTGCAGATGCGTCGTGCCGTTGCGCCAATGGCCGGGGTGACGACATTCGTGACGAGGCGATCCAGGTGAGCCTGACTCAATTGATAGCAACGTGACAGCAGCAGCGCCGGCGCATTGGTGAACGCTCCGTTTTCGAAATCATCGTCATAAATAATTCCTGACTGGTAACCCAGCCGTTTGAGCGTTCCCCATATATGGCCGTTGTCGACATTGTCACGGTTCCAACCCATGTCGGAGGCGATGCTCCAGAACAACTGGATATCTTTTGGCGCGTTGGATGAACCGCCGAAGAGTTGATTGGCGCGAATGTTCTCCATGCGCCTGAAAGCCTGCAACGTGTTCCAATACACCGGGTCTTTGACGAGACGGGTTTGATTGACAATGCCGAAGCCTTTTTCGCGGAGAAAGAATCCCGTGAACGCATCGCGATCGTTCCAGGTGAACACATGCATCCCGATTGCGCCGGAGGTCAGTGCTTCCCACATCTGGCTCGGAATGGCTTTTGCCTGGCGCACCGCTGAAAGCGACGCGGGGGCTTCACTACTGCTGTGACCTGTCTCCGATACCATCACGGGCAGGCCGGATGGTGCCTGATACTTCCAAATCGTCAGGCCGGCAGGGGCGAATGGTGATGTCCTTCATGGTGAAGTTATATTTGTTCAGGCATCAGCGGCACGCTTCACACTTCCCATCAAAATTCATCCATTCAACCACTCGTCGAGGTGTTCGCGGATGAACTCGTCGTCGGTGAGGTGCGGGTAATCGCGACAAACGCGATCGATTTCTTCGGCCTGGCCGGGCGAAAGTGTTTCGTTTGGGTCGAGGCACCAGAGGCCTTTGAGCAATCCCTGTCGCCGCAGCACTTCGTGAATTCCCGGAACGCAGCCGGCAAAATGGTTCGCCGCGTCAAACAACGCCGCGTTGCCGTCAGTGACCTGCGCCGCCAGCGTTAGCATTTCAGCGGGAATGCGATCTCTGGGACGCAGCCGTTTGATGTCATCGAGCAACTCTACAGCCCGCTTCGTCCAGCACGCCCAATGGCCGAGCAGGCCGCCGACGATTCGCACGGACGTGGCGGGAGCTTCGCGGATTTCGAGGTGGGGTTCCTGTTTGCTTAACATGCCGGAAAACGGAGGCACCACTGTTTCTGTGCCCGCCTCGGGCACGCGAAACTCCGTTAGCAGATCGACCACGATGTTGTCGTCGTTTCCAGTGTAGAGCGCGATGTCCTCGGTTCGGCCCGCCTCGGCGATGGCGCGAACGACGTCAAGTGTCTGGTAGCGAATGAACGGCGCGATTTTGATCGCCACGACATTGGGAATTTCCGCAAAGCGACGCCAGAAGGAGCGCGACAAGACGCGTCCGCCGACAGCCGGCTGAAGGTAGAATCCAAAGAGTGGAATCTCACGCGCCACCATTTCGCAGTGTGAGATGAGTTGATCGTCCGGTTCGCTCTTGAGTGCGGCCAGCGAAAGCAGTCCGACGTGAAATCCGCATTCGCGCGCGAGTGTCGCTTCGGCGACCGCCTGTTCTGTGCGCCCGCAAATTCCCGCCACGCGCACGGTCTGGGTGCTCTCGCGAAAGTCACATGCTGAAATTGTTTCCGCAGCGATCCGCAGCACGGGTTCGAGCAAACCGTGCTGCGGCTCTCGAATGGCAAACTGCGTGGTATGGACGCCGACGGCGATCCCGCCTGCGCCGGCGGCATGGTAATAGCGAGTCAGCGCACGCTGACGGCGTTCGTCCAGTTTGCGCGCGGAAGTCAGAGCGAGCGGATGAGCGGGGATGACAATGCCTTCGCGAAGTTTCGCTCGGACCCAGTCGGGCGCTTGAGGAAAGTCCGCCATGCTCAGTAACGGCCATCACGCACTTCAAAGCACGTCGGCTTGTTCAGCGAACGGCCGCCGCTCTTCACCCACTCCGCAGTCCAGCGGATCACCGTATCCAGTGGAGTCGGCGGAGAACCGAGTTCAGCAAAAAGTTTCGCCGGATTACTGAGCAGCGCCGTGTCAGACTCGTTCCCGACAAATTTCGCCGGACGTCCAAGGAGTTCGGAAAATTGATTGGCCACCTCCCGCACGGACGACATCGCGGAACTCGTCAGATTCCAAACCGTCGGCGGACTGGCCGCCAGCGGGAGCGCGCGCAGAATCATGTCGCAAGCGTCACCCTGCCAGATGCAGTTGAACCAACCGTTCGAGACATGGATTGGCTCGCCCGCCCAAATCTTTTGCGCGATGTCCACCAGCACGCCGTAGCGAAGTTCGACGGCGTAGTTCAACCGGATGATCGCGATGGGCGTTCCATTTTTTTGCGATGCGTCCGTGAAAACACCTTCGCGAGCCACCGCTGCACACGCGTAGTCACCCAACGGACTCAGCGGCTGGACTTCCGTGGCGCCACCGGAATGGATCGGCATGTGCGGATACACATTGCCGGTGGAAAGCGCGACGATGCGGGCCAAAGGATAGCGCTCCGCGACATGCGCCGGCACGATCGTGTTCACCGCCCACGTCATCGCTGGATTGTCCGCCGTGCCGAATTTTAGCCCGGCCAGGTAAATGACATTCTCCGAGTCGGGAAGCCTGCAAAGGTTGTCGCGTTCCAGCAAATCGAGGCTTTGCGTCCGCACACCATGCTCTTCGATTTTCCGGCGCGTGGAGGAATCCGAGAACCGACTCACGGCCACAATCTCCATTCGCGAATGCGCCGCCTCCGTCGCTCGTTGGGCCAGAACAGCGAGCGTGAATCCCATCTTGCCGCCAGCGCCAAGGATCACGAGAGGGCTGGAGACGCCGCGGATGAATTCGATCAGAGCCGGCGTGGGCCGCGTCAAAATCTCATCAAGCTCGTCTTCCGTGTGAATGCAATCGGGAATCATGATTTGGCAAAACAAGCCGATGCGTCCCGCGCTTCTAATCGAGACACCGTGAATCCGCAAGAGTTCGAGTCGTCACGGTTCGGGCAAACTGAAAGACATCCCGATGGAACTGGCAGCCGCGCGGCCCACCAAACGCCGACGGTCGCGCTGTAATTTGCTGTAGCCCCCAACCCGGCTCTTGCCTGCTCCCGGCGGAACTGGAAATACTCCCGCAAACCGGCGACACGGGACTGCCGGGATTGATGTTTCAACCAGAAATTAAAAGAACCAGCGTGACACAGAAAACAAACCTGTCTTTTGAAGGTGACTTGATCGCCGAGGGCAAAACCAAAATCATTTTCGCAACGAAGAAAGATCCGGACAAGGTGCATATCCTCTCGAAGGACGACATCACGGCAGGCGACGGAGCGAAGCACGACCTCATCGAGGGAAAAGCCACGCTGGCGACCCGGACGACATGCAATGTGTTTCGCCTTCTCAAGGCCAGCGGAATTCCCGTGGCCTTCGATGAGCAGATCGATGAGAAGACGTTCCTTGCCCCGCTTTGCAAGATGCTGCCCTATGAAGTGGTGATCCGGCGGGAAGCCCACGGATCGTATCTCAAGCGCATGCCCGGCCTCACCAAGGGCCATTTGTTTCCCAAGCTTCTCATCGAGTTCTTCCTCAAGACCAACGGCAAAATGTGGAAGGAACACAAGCTCCTCTGCGATGACCCGTTCATGGAACACTCGGAGGCCGCGGGCACGATCTCACTCTTCGAGCCATCCAAGCCGTTTTACGGTCAGCAACCCTTTCTCGTGCTCAAGGAAAATGAAGTCTTCGCGGCTGCCGATGAATCAAAGCGGTTTGAGGAAATCCGCAAGATCGCCCGGCGCACCTTCCTGATTCTCGAGAAAGCCTGGCAGCTTGAGGGCCGCACCCTGGTGGACTTCAAGGTCGAGTTTGGCCTCACAAAAAATGGCGCGCTGCTGCTGGCTGATGTCATCGACAATGACTCCTGGCGGGTGCTGGAAAATGGTGCCTATATCGACAAGCAAGCCTATCGCGATGGAGGCAAACTCGATGACGTGGCAGCGAAATACCGTCACGTGGCCGGGATCACGGATCGCTTCCGGCTGCCGGTTCAGCAGGTCATCCTATGGCGCGGATCCGAGAAGGACGACGTCACATCCCTGGTGACCGCCCTCAATCAATGGTCCGGAAACGCCTCGGGCGGCAACAAATCGGCCCTGACCATCCACACGGCTACCTGCTCGATTCACAAGGAGCCGGTTCGCGGATTGAACGAGCTTCACCGTCTGGTGCAGCAAGTGCCCGACACCGTTGTCATCGCCTTCATCGGCAGATCCAACGGAGCGGGCCCGACCCTGTCGGCCTGTACCACGGTTCCAGTGATCACCGTGCCGGCCAGCTTTAAGGATTTTCCGGAAGATGTCTGGTCGTCCCTGCGCACACCGTCAAACGTGCCGGTCACCACAGTACTGGAGCCTTCCAATGCAGCCATGGCCGCCATCGAAATCCTCGCGCTTCGCAATCCCCAGCTCTACATGCTGCTGCGCGAGCAACTCGAGGAACGGCTGGTGAACATGACCGTGCTCTAATCACTGGAGATCCCGCTCTTCGTCGTCGAGGTGCTCGAACCCGAACTGCTCGCGCGCCTGCCGGATTTTCACGGACGAATGAAGTGGTTCCTGAAGTATCGTCCCGAACTCGCGAAACTCGTCTCGCGCCGGGAGGAAGAAGGCGCAGGCGAACGCACACTTCTCTCGCTGCTGCGCGACCATCGGATGAAATGCCTCTTGCGCCGCGCGCTCAGCCAGACTGAATTTCTCAGCGACTTCGGCATTCGTGCGCTCTCGAAAGTTCACGAGCACGAGCCATATCGTTTGGCCTGCCATGGCACCGATCTCGAAGTGCGCTACTGGCCAGGCGAATCGTTGAACGGCCTCTTCGGCGGAAACTCAAACTGGCGCGGGCCAATCTGGATGCCGGTGAATTATCTCCTCATCGAGTCGCTGCAAAAGTTCCATCACTACTACGGCGAGGATTTCAAAATCGAATGTCCGAGCGGCTCAGGACATTTCGTAACCATCAATGACGCTGCCAACGAAGTGAGCCGTCGCCTCGCGCGCATATTTGTGAAGGACGAGAGCGGCACGCGCCCCGTGCTGCGCTACCTCGACAAACTGGCGCGCGATCCGCACTTCCGCGACTACGTGCTCTTCCACGAATACTTTCACGGCGACACTGGCTGCGGTGTCGGCGCCTCGCACCAAACTGGCTGGACCGGATTGATCGCGAAGCTGCTGATGCCCCGCGCGACGAAGCGATACTCGGAGGAATGGAAGACGTCCCTCGGCATAGCGAGCGGAGCAACCACGAAGCCTTGCCGCAGCGCCCGCACTCCAAAGACTCCGGCTCGCTGAGCGACAGACGACGGAAGTGCCGGCACCAAACCGCCAAGGCGCAAAGCAGTTGCCGCCTTGGCGTCTTGCACCGGGCAAGAGGGGGGACAGACGGCGGTAACGTGCTGCGCCGACGATAAGGCAGTTCAGTTTTGATTCACGGGGGCGTCGAGGCACTCGCGCACGACTTGGGCCAGTTTGCCGATCGAGTACGGCTTGGGAAGGAAGTTGCGTCTCTCCAGCAAGGAGGCATCCTTCCCGGCCATCCCAGGGCTGTAGCCGCTTGTGTAAATCACACGCAGGTTTGGACATTTGGTAAGGAGCCTTTCCGCGAGTTCACCGCCCATGATGCCGCCAGGCATGACCATATCAGTCACGAGAAGGTCCACCGACTGATTGGCTTCTTCCCACACCTGCAGTGCATGGCGACCCGATGCGGCCTCCAGTACGGTGTAGCCCTGAATCCTGAGAACCTGAGCCACCATCTCTCGCAACGGTTCCTCGTCTTCAGCCACGAGGACCGTTTCCCTTCCCGTCCGGAGCGTATTACCCTCGACGGGCTCGACTGTTTCGGGAGCCTGCTCACTTCTCGGAAAGTAAATTCGAAACGTGGTGCCTTGATCTACGAGGCTGTCCACCTCGATCCACCCGCCATGCTGGCGGACGATCCCGAAAACGGTGGAAAGACCCAACCCGGTGCCTTTGCCGACGGGTTTTGTCGTGAAGAATGGTTCGAAAATGCGACTGAGAATGCGCGTATCCATTCCAATGCCCGTATCGGTGAAAGCGAACAGGACATACTGACCATCTCGCGGTTCAGTATCCATTGGAGTCGGCGCACGTTTAACCATGTTCACCGACGTAGTGATCGTGATGCGTCCCCCATTGGGCATCGCGTCCCGCGCGTTCACAGCGAGGTTCATTACGATCTGTTCCATCATGCTGGGGTCGGCGTGGATGGCGGGGAGCGAATCGCTCGGACGCAGATCAATCTGCACATGCTCACCGACCAACCGCTCGACCATCTTTGTCGCGCCGCGTAAAGTGTCGTTGAGGTCCAGGTGGCGGAATTGCATCACCTGCTTTCGGCTGAACATCAGCAACTGCCGGATCAGCGTGGAGGCGCGACCTGCCGCGCCGCAGATTTGCGCCAGGGATTTTCTTTGAGGGTCATGCGGTTCAAGTTTGTGCTGCATCAGGCCCGCGTGCCCCTGAATGACGGTGAGGATGTTATTGAAATCGTGCGCGATCCCGGCGGCCAATTGTCCAATCGCTTCCATCTTTTGTGCCTGTTGCAATTGACGCTCCAATAAAGCGCGCTCGGCCACATCCTGCACCAGCACCAGGAAG
>JBBRBM010000171.1:0-13066 GCA_038205745.1 Verrucomicrobiota bacterium
CGGGTGAGCAGCCAGGGGAGCGATTTGCAGTGGCATGACCCATTCCAACAACCACTTGCCTCCCTTGGCAACTCAGCCAACTGCTTTTTTGAAGTTCACGCCTTCACAGTCTCCTGCCGCAAAATGAAAAGGACTCGAAAGAGATGCAGTCATTCACAGGCATCAGTGGTTGAACTCCGTTTGGAGTTTGGGATTTGGTGCTTTGCGCACGGTCACTCCTCCACCGGCACGACCAGATTCGCCATGATGTAGTCTTTGCGTTCCGGGGTGTTCTTCCCCATGTAGAAGGAAAGAATCTGCTGGCTGTCGGCTTTCGGCGCGTATTCGACGCGGCTCAGCGAACCGGAACTCTCAGTCACCTGTCTTCCCCCGTCGTTGTTGCAGGTGGCGCGGATGACGGCGGCCATGCTCGATGGCGATGATCCAGACCTCCGGCTCGCGGACGAGATAGTAGAGGCCGTAAAACTTGAAGCGGCGAATCGGAGCGCGGCGAACACCGGCAAAGCGAACGCGGTGAATCAAGGCGTCGCGGGAGAGCGCCTCGACGGCAAGGTCCACTTCATCGAGAAAATCGTCGCCCAACCCGGACTCTTGTTCGTCGTACCAGAGCGCCGCCTCCAGCGCGTCCTCTTCAGCGGGCCGCAGCTTTTTGACGACGAACTTCATGCAGGCGCTCGCGCACGCGGTCGATGGTGCCGTCCCAGGGTTCGAGCAGTTCGGGGTGGGCCAGAGCCTGTTCGCGGCGGCGGAGAATTTCGGCCTGCTGCCCGGGGGTCAGTTCGCCGTCATCTTCGTTCTCGCTGAACCAGGCGCGGCGATGTTCCTCAAACCAATGGGCGAACCGCTTCCGTTCCTCGGCAGTGAGGGAAAGGATGGAAGCTTCAAGTTGTTCCAAGCTCATGGCAGAAAATGTATCTGCGGCGGCACTGGTTGCAAGACAGCGGTGCGCGAAGCGGAAAGTTTGAAATGAGCCTCGTTACCTCGGCTGCTAAGCGGGATGGAGAGGACTTGCGTCGCTCGTCTCTCCAAAACTATGCGCCCGCTGCTTTCTCTCGCGTCTATTCTTAGACCGGCACGACCAGATTCTCCATGATGTAGTCTTTGCATTCCGGGGTGTTTCCCCATGTAGAAGGAAAGAATCTGCTGGCTGTCGGCTTTCGGCGCGTATTCGACGCGGCTTGGGCAGAATGCGTCACAGCAACTCGCGGAGTTGGTCTTTAGTGATCCCGCTCTGATTGAGAATGTCGCTCAGGGTGCCGGGACGGATTTCGCGGTGCATCGGAACGATGGTTCTTCGGTATTCGTCAGTGGTGCGCTTTTCGAGCGAAACATGGCTGCCTTTTTTTCGCAATACGACAAAACCAGCGCGCTCAATCGCACGGACCAACTGACGACCGGAGATGGCGGGAAGATGCCGGCTCATGCCGCGACTTCGATGCTGGTGAGATAGACTTCTTTGGCGGGGCTGCCGTTTTTATCGCCCCAGGTTTCGAGATACAATTCGACAGCCTCCTGCAGATTTTTTTTTGCCGCGACAAGGGTCTTGCCCTGCGTGGTCACTGGAAAATCAAGACATCGAGCGATGAACCATTCGCCATCGTTTTGGAAGACCGCGTGGATTGTTCGCATGGGGCGAATGTGCCGTGAGTTCATCGGCCTGACAATATTCGTTCTTGGCCCACTCACCAAAGTGTCTGCCGAGTGCGTGATTGACTTGGCTCGCTCCGCAAGGAAACTCCCGCGCATGTCAGTTCAACTTCAGAACGTCACGGCAGTCGCCAAGGCGAACGTTTACTTCGACGGCAAAGTCGTCAGCCATTCCGTCCTCTTTCCCGACGGCTCGAAGAAAACGCTCGGCCTGATTTATCCTGGAAAATTTCACTTCGGCACCGAGAAGGCCGAGCGCATGGAGATCATTGCCGGGGACTGCTCGGTGAAGATCGACGGACAGAGCATGACGAAAGATTACGGCGCAGGGACGGCGTTCGAAGTGCCGGCGAAAAGCGGATTCGATATCGAGGTGAAGAGCGGTATCTGCGAGTATGTTTGCTCGTTCATCGGCTGAACGAACCGGCAATCAAACCGGCACGGTCGGGTCGATGTGAAGCATCCGCTGAAGCAGGCCAAGCATTCCGGAGGGCGTTGCTTTCGACTTGTCGAAAACGTGATTTGCACCCGCCTGCATTGCCTGATCGACAAACGCCGGCACCGCTGCATTGGTGAGCACGATCACGGGCAGATCGCGCGTTGCTTCCTGAGACCGGATCCGTTTCAACACGTCCACGCCACCCAGTTTGGGCATCATCATGTCCAGCAGCACGGCATCCGGTTGGAAGATCGTGAGCCGTTCCAGCCCGGCGAGACCGTCCTTGGCAACTTCGGTGATAAATCCGTGCGCCTGCAGGAACCGTTGGTAAACGGTTCCAGAAACAGGATCATCTTCGATTACCAGAATCTTTTTCATCACTGGCGCTCCACGCTCTATAAAGTCCATCGGCAGCGGGAAGTGGGCGGTTAAGACAAATTTTCCACGCCCGACCGCGCTCTCACATGTTGAAATCCGGCCCGAGGTAAATCTCACGCGCCTTCGGATCGTTGAGCATCGCTTCGCCGGTTCCTTCGTAGACGACCTGGCCTTTGTGAATCAGGTAGGCGCGATCGACGAGTTTCAACGTCTCCCGCACATTGTGATCAGTGATCAGGATGCCGAGGCCGCGCTCCTTCAGCTTGCGAATTATCTTCTGCACCTCGTAGACCGCGATGGGATCGATGCCGGCGAATGGTTCATCCAGCATCAACAACTTCGGGCTCGTCACCAGGGCACGGGTGATTTCCAGCCGGCGCTTCTCGCCGCCGCTGAGGGTGTAGGCGCGGCTCTTCGCGAGTGCGGTCAGATCCAGTTCCTCGAGCAAATATTTCAGGCGAATACGACGCTCGTCGCGCCGCATCTTACACGTCTCAAGAATCGCCATGATGTTCTGCTCGACGGTGAGCTTGCGAAACACGGACGGCTCTTGCGTGAGATAACCCATGCCGAGGCGCGCGCGCAGGTGCATCGGTTTGCCCGTCACATTCTGGTCTTCGAAGGTGACCGTGCCGAGGTCGGGCTCCACAACGCCCACGACCATGTTGAACGTCGTTGTCTTGCCCGCGCCATTGGGGCCGAGCAGGCCGACGATCTCGCCCGCTTCCACGTTGATCGAAACGCCATCAACGACGCGCCGGCGGCGATATTCTTTGACGAGTTGCTGCGTGCTGATGAGCGGCATGGAGAACTACGGTGAGGGCTTCAGCTTCGACGGTGCAGGCGGCGCATTCGTGCCGCGGCGGGGGGCGTTAGTTGACATCTGAGAGTGCAGCACTTCGTCGGGCACATACGTCGCATGATTGCCCCGGAAAAATATCTGGTTCACGGAACGATCATAGATGACGACGTCTGCCGTATTCGTTATTCGCGACTTGTAGAGCAACGGCCTTGGCGACACGTACGGCTGGTAGTTCCAAGGGCCCGTGAGAACGACTTGATCATTCGTCCCGATATAAATCGCCTTCTGTCCCACGGCCCAATCCTCGCCCTGGACGATTTGGACATCTCCCACCGCTTCGATGAAATCCATTTGCCGAGTGCCGAGTTGTTTGCCCGTCAGTGTCCGGCACGAGAGGATCGCCGGTGGCTCATTGGATTTCGCCGGGGGAAAAATGGCCACAACCCGATTCGTGCCAGTGCTCGTGTAGACAACGAGGTTCGACGCCAACGAAAAGGTGGTGAACTCGGCATGAATCTCCAACCCCGGACGCGCCGGAGGTTGCTCCAGCGGCTTTGGCAAGACCGGCGCCTTCGGGATTTCCTGCGCGCGACCGAGCAGAACCGACATCAGTACTAATATGCCAAGTGCTCTCATTTCCTTGATGGTGAATTGGTGAACATGGTCTTGGCGATCGACGTATACGACTGGTTCGAGATGATAAGGACGCTGTTGCTCTGTTGCCACAGGAAACCTTGCCCACACACGAAGAAGTTGGTTTGGGCATCCCTGAATGAAATCCAGTTCGTGCCCCATGTCGTGTAAGTTTGGATATTCACCAGCGCATCCGCCGCCGTGGCGACGCCGTCCAATGTCCCGTCTTCTTCGCGATAGTGTTCGATGCGAGGGTTGACGAGGTAAATGATGTCGTTGGTCACGATGCGCCCTTCCATCCCAGTCAGCAGTGATTTCAGTTTTTGCGTGCCGCTCGGGGTCGAATAGTAAACCGGAAGCTTGAAACCCTTCGCGCGCTCCACCCCTGTGAATTGAGCCACCACGCCAAAGGCGGGCGTCAAAATCGCGACCAGCACGATGCCGCGCCACCACTTCATTCGGTGAGTTCGCGCAACAACGGTTCCCATTTGCCCTGTGCTTTCATGATCATTGTCGCGATCTCTCGCACCGCTCCATGTCCCCCTCGGCGTTCGGTCACGTAATGCGCCATCGACTTCACTTCTGGAATTGCATTGGCGACGGCCACAGCGAGACCCACGCGCTTCAGCAGACAGAGATCGACCACGTCATCTCCGACAAAGCACACGTCGTCCCAGTTCAATCCCGCCTGCGCCATGATTTCCTCGGCCGCGCTGATCTTGCTGCCTTTGCGCTGGATGAGGTAATCGAGTTTCAGTTCATCGAAGCGCCGCTGCGTGATGATCGATGCGCGAGCGGAAATCCAACCCACCTTGAATCCGAGGCGCCGCATCAACATCAGCCCCAGCCCGTCCTGAATGTCGAACTGCTTGATCTCGCCGTCGCTCGTGATGAAGACGCTGCCGTCGGTCATCACGCCGTCCACATCCGTGAGAAGCATGCGGACCTTTTGAAGACGCGCGTCGAGGGTCGATGGCTGAACGCCAGATGAGGAAGAAGTTTCGGTTTTCACAGATTCAAGCGCGGACTGCCTCTCGGACGCGCAACAGCGAACGCAACACGCCGGGCATGTCAGCGAGAGGGATCATGTTCGGCCCATCGCTCAGGGCCTTGTCAGGATTCGGATGGGTTTCGATGAACACGCCATCGGCGCCCGCCGCCACGGCGCTGCGCGCGAGGACGGGGGCGAATTCACGCTGGCCGGCGGACTTGTCTCCGCCACCGCCGGGCAATTGCACAGAATGAGTCGCATCAAAAATCACGGGCGAACCAAACGCGCGCATGATCGGAATCGAACGCATGTCAGCGACGAGATTGTTGTAGCCGAACGTGGTGCCGCGCTCGGTGACCAGAAATTTTTCACCGCCGAACTCTTTCGCTTTCTTCACCACCTGCCCCATCTCGGCGGGCGAGAGAAACTGGCCCTTCTTGATGTTCACGATCTTGCCCGTCTCGACGGCGGCGCGAATGAGATCGGTCTGGCGGCAAAGAAACGCCGGGATCTGGAGCACATCGACACCTGCGTCTGCGGCGGCACGCGCGTGTTCTTCCGTATGAACATCCGTGAGCACCGGCACGCCGAAATGGCGGCGCACACTGGCGAGCAAGGCGAGCCCGGCCTCGACACCCGGGCCGCGGAAAGATTTGCCGGAGGTGCGGTTCGCCTTGTCGTAACTGGCCTTGAAAACGTAAGTGAAGCCGAGCTTGCGCGAGAGCTTCGTCATCGCCGCCGCGACTTCAAAGCAAAGCGCCTCGCTCTCGGCGACGCATGGTCCGGCGAGAACGATGAACGACTTGCCGGAGGCAAGCTGCTTCCAAAGTTTGGCGACCGATTCAGACACGCGGATGTTCTACTGGAGCGAGCCGCGGAAACAAAGTTTTGTTCTGCCGTTTGCTTCGCGGAAATTGCCGGGCGCCGGGGAAAGTAATCAGTAAGTCAGTAATCAGTGAATCAGTGACGAGTTCCGCGATTGGATGTGACTACGCTTGCCCCGCCGACTGACTCACTGACTCACTGACTCACTGACTCACTGTTTACTGCCTTGCCAAACGGCACCTTCGTCAACTCGCGCTTCGCCGCGACTTCGTCGAGGAACGCGATGATCATTTGCTGCAAGGTGCGCTTCTCGCTTTCGAAATAGAGTCCGAGCAACGGAATCGTCAGCAGCAACATCCAGAGCCAAGGCACCGCTTCCGCCATCAAACCCACGAGCAGCAATTCCATGGCGCACGCGCTCCAGAAAACCACCTTGGCGAGCAAGGACCAGCCCGCGTTCAGACGGCAGTGGAACACCTGATGGCCGTGCTCCATCGCCTCGGCAACGGTGGTGAGTTGCAACCGGCTCCAGCGCGTTCCGTAGATCTCCACGTCGAATTCGTTCCAACCCGTGTCAGGCTTGTGCTGCCACTTCTCTTCCTCGAGTTGTTGAACGATCGCATAAACAAAACTCAGGCGGTCGAGCCGGTTGTGAACCCAATAACGAACTTCGTGGAGCGGTTCGCCGTGATCGAACTGCGCCACCGAAGCGATGCGGCGAAACGCATCTGCTGGCGTCGTGTTGATGCGCAACCGGCCTTCATACCGCGCGCGCCCGCGCCAGATCGGCTGAAGAAAGAAGAGCAGCGCCACGAGTGGCCGCGACCAGACGCGTTGTTTGTTTTTCGGAATCTCGGCTTGCGATGCGGAGGCGACACAGACCGCGACGGACAACCAGAACGTCGCCACGCCCAGCGGCCAGATGAAGTGAAACGGCACTGCGAGCACGAGAAGCGGAATCGTCACGAACAAATGAAACTCGAACGTCGTCACCAGCATCAGCCACAACGCGGGCGCCGCGGCGTAGAGCGTTTGAAACCATGCGCCGCTGAACGGGCCGTGATAAATCACCGGCGGACGCAGCACCAGACCGAGGGATGACGCGCTGTAGATGCGGCCCCGCCAAATGCTGCTGCCCGCGGAATTGAAATATTCCGGATGCTTGGTCAGCAACAGCGCTTCGGCTTCGCCATAGCCAGCTTGCTGCTTGAGATACGCCTTTACCGTTGAGCGACGGTAATGCCAGACGAATCCCGCGGGACTGAAGCCGATGCGATGTCCCGCCTGTTGCAAACGCCAGCAGACGTCCACGTCATCACCCGCCTTGCGATAAATCGGATCGAAGCCCCCGATCACTTCGAGCGCCCATTTGTAGAACGCCATGTTGCAGCCGGGAATGTGCTCGGCTTCGCGATCGGTCAGCATCACGTGCGCGGGACCGCCCGGTGACGCCATCACCGCCGCGGCGATCCATGAATCTTCCGGTGGCAGAAAATTGTGCCCACCGACCGCAGCGAAATCGCCGCTCAATAAATCGCCGATCAGATAATGAAGCCAGTCCTCGTCCGCCCGGCAATCGGAGTCAGTAAAGGCGACGACCATCCCCGTCGCCGCGCTGATGCCCGTGTTGCGCGCGACGGAAAGCCCCTTGTTCTCCTGATGAATGTAGCGAATAGCCGGGTGGTCTGCGGCGATGTTGCGCGAACCGTCGGTCGAACCATCGTCGACGAGAATGACTTCGTAGTCGGGATAGTTGAGCTTTTCCAACGAGGCGAGACAGGTCTCGAGCGTGCGGCCGCCGTTGTAGCTCGCGACCACCACCGAGACACGCGGCGTCGCACGCAGCGGGAAACCAGGCGCCTTCGCGAAGCTGCGTTGCACAGCGAAGAAGCTCTTCTTCGGCTGACGATCCCGCGTCGTGAGGCCGAGCGTCCAGTCGTCAATCTGAACTCCGCCACGAAACCAATCATCGGTGAAACTGAAGATGACAAGTCCCGCCAATCCACGCTGGAAACCGGTTTCGATCTGCCATGCGAGGATTTCGCATTTTTGGTCTTCGCCCTCCCGCTGCGAGTCGATGCCGGTTTCGCCGATCATGAGCGGCTTCGTGTCGGCGATCATCTGGAGGCGCGAGAGGTAATTCTCGTACGCGCGACGGTGGTGCAGGTAAACGTTGAAGCAAAAGAAATCGATGTTCAGCGGACGAAGGAATTCTGTCGGTGGAAAATTCCCGAAGGTGCAGAGGCACTCGGGATCCACTGCCTTCGCCTCATCGACCAGTTCATCGATGAACGCTGCAACACGGCGTGCCCCGCTCCAGCGCACGATGTCCGCGGGGATTTCATTCACCACGCTGTAGGCGAAAACAGCCGTGTGCCGCGCACACATCGCGACGGCTTCGCGCACGGCGGCCTTGGCCTCATCTCGCAGCTTGCTGGAGTCGAGGAAGCACAACTCCTTCGGCCACGGGATGTCGATGAGCAGCTTCAGTCCATGCTCCTGTGCCAGATCGAGCAACCAGTGCGGCGGCACGTGATAAACGCGAACCACGTTCGCACCGAGTTCTCGAATCTGGCGGAAGTCCTGCGCTGTCTTCTCCAGGGAGGCGAAATAAGACTGGTCCGCGCCCGGCGCGAAGGGACCGTACGTCACACCCTTGACGTGGAATTTCTTCTCGCCAAACCGGAAAAATTTCCCATCCACGCGAACGCGCGACGAACTGGAGTTCGTTACCATCGGATCATTCTGTCGCTCCCCGCGCATTTGTCATGCGGCGGCTGATAACAAACAAGGGAGTGATTAGCAAGTGGGCGGCGACCGGGTGCGATTCAAACGGCCGAGCAACGAGAGCACGGCGAGGGTTCTGCTCCCCCGGGGAGAGGGAAGCCAGAAAAGCGCCCGACCGTTTTAAATTGCAACCTCCACGATCACTGCCGTGCGCCGCTCAACTGTTTGGCGACCGCCATCTCGGCCATGGCTTCTTCCTTGCGACCCAACTGGGCGAGCGTGATTGCTGCATTGTGATGCGCTTTCACGTCGTTCGTGTTCACGCGGATCAATTCGCGAAAGTGTTCCAACGCTTCATCCAATCGGCCGGCGCCGCCGAGCGTGACGCCCAGGTTTTGCCGGGCGGTCCTGTGCGCAGGATCAATGCGCAGGGCTTCCTTGTAGTGAGGCAAGGCTTCGTCCACGCGTCCGAGATCGGCGAGAGTGTCTCCAAGAGTCGCGTGAACGTCGGGCGATTCGGGTGTGATGCGCAGCGCGCGTTGCAGGTGTTCGATCGCTTTCGCCGAGTTGCGGGATGCCAAATATTCGACGCCGAGAATGTGCTCTTGCTTCGCTGCAATGGGATGATTTCCAACCTCGCTGATGACGTAGTTCAACAGTGTGGGTGTGTCCCGCCATCGCGCCGCCTGATTGAACGCCGCCTGTCCACACATCGCCAAAGCAACGACGGCGACACTGCATGCCGCAAATCTCGCACGCGTTTCCCAGAGCTTCGCCAGCCACCACGCCACCACCACTGAACCGAGCAGCGACGCGATGTAACTGTAACGATCGTAGGCGTAATGCGGATGTTCCGTCAGCCCCAGCATTGGCACAAGCAGGGCCAGATAACTGATCCAGAGAACGGCCGTTCCAGGAGCGCGACGGATTCGAAACAGCGTCACACACGAAACGCCCGTCACCAACAGAGCAGCGCCAACGAACATCAAGTTGAACGGATTGAACGAGTAGAGAGTCGTGTAGGTCGGGCAGAGGTCGAGAGGCAGCAACGTCTTCCCCAGGTAATGTGCCCAAACGTAAAACGATTGCATCACACGTGAACCGATCCCGAACTCATCCAACGATTGCGGCGCTGCATATTGGCCAGAGTTCAGGCGCGCCCACGCCGTTACGCCAGCCACGAGGACAACTGCGGCGACGAACGGGATTTTCTCCAACCAGACACGACGCGTCGCACGAGACAAAATACTTTCACGAGAGAGCGAGAACCGGCGCAGGGGAAAGTAGTCGAGGAGTATCAGCACGCACACGAAACCGATCGCGATGGGATACGTGAGTAACGACGCAAGAAACGTGATGACCGACGCCGCCAGCCACTTCGTTCGCGTCGATCCAGTCGATTCATTTGCTCGCAAGTAGCTCCACGTTGAAACGAGAACGAAGAGCGTCGCCTGACAATAAATTCGTGCCGAAGCCCAGGCGACCGTCTCTGCGCGCAACGGATGAATGGCCCACGCGAGCGCGGCAATCGCTGAGCCGATTAGTAATCCGCGCACACTGAATGCGCGCCCGGTCGCCGCCGCCGCGAGCCGCAGCAAGCGCTGGAGCAGGAAGAAAACGAGAACGCTGTTGAGTGCATGCAGCCCGATGTTCGCTGCGTGATAGCCCACTGGATTCAACTCACCGAACTGATAGGTGATCGCGTACGAAAGCCACCCGAGCGGCATGTAGCGAGGAATGTAGCGAGCGTCCGTGAACATCCACTGCAAGCTCTGCGCATTAACGCCGTGGATGTGCGGGTTGCTGTAGATGTTGATATCGTCATCCCAATGTACGAAGTCGGCCGTGTAGCTGACCGAGAACACGGACACCGCCATCACGAAGACCAGCAGCGCGAGCGCCCAATTGAGTCGTCGCAGAAACGAGTTCTCCTTGGAGCTTTGCGGCGCGGTTTGGCTTTCGACATTCATGCGTTTGAGGCGCGGCAATAAAGGCGCGCAGTGACCCGCTGGTGTCATCGGCACGACCTTGAAAAACTAAAACGCGCGTCCGGCGAACCAGACGCGCGCTGAGAAGTGTCAACCGGGCTTAGTTCGAGCGAATCAACTCTTCCGCAATCTGCACCGCGTTGAGCGCCGCGCCCTTGAGCAATTGATCGCCTGAAACCCAGAAGCAGAGGCCGTTGGTCATCGCGCAATCGAGGCGGATGCGGCCGACCGCGCAGTTGTATCGCTCAGCGGTGTGGAGCGGGAGCGGGTATTCCTTGTTCGCCGGATTGTCGATCACATCGAGTCCGGGAGCGTTCCTCAACACTTCACGCGCCGCTTCGACCGTGACCGGCTTTTCGAACTCGGCCGAGACGGCAATCGAATGCGCGCGATACACCGGCACGCGCACGCACGTGACGCTCGCGCGAAAACTCGGATGATGCATGATCTTGCGGCCTTCGTTCTGCATCTTCATTTCTTCCTTCGTGTAACCATCGGGCAAAAATGAATCGACGTGCGGCAACACATTGAACGCGATCTGGTGCGGGTAAACTTCCTTCGTCACCGGCTTGCCCGCAACGATCTCGTTCACCTGGCGCTCGAGTTCTTCAATCGCTTTCGCGCCCGTGCCGGATACGGCCTGGTAGCTCGACGCAAAGATGCGCGTGACACCGAACGCCTGATGCAGCGGATACAACGCCATGAGCGTGATGGCGGTGGTGCAGTTCGGATTCGCGATGATTCCCTTGTGGCGCTTCACATCTTCCGCATTGATCTCCGGCACCACGAGCGGCACCGAATCGTCCATGCGGAAGGCGCTCGAGTTATCGACCACCACGCAGTTGTTACGCGCGGCGAGCGGCGCAAACTCTTTCGAGATGCTTCCACCCGCGCTGAAGAGTGCGACGTCGATTCCCTGAAACGAGTTGGCGTTCAACTCCTGCACCAGAACGTCTTGGCCGCGGAATTTCAGTTTCTTGCCGGCGGAACGCGCCGACGCGAGGAGCGTCAATTTCCCCAAAGGAAAATTGCGCTTCTCCAGCGTCTTGATCATTTCGATGCCCACGGCGCCAGTTGCGCCCACGACTGCTACATGCGGATTCCGATTCATATTCAAAAGGCCGGCCAGTATAGCGGCGGGCAGTTTCGTGTCAAACGGCGCAAGGAACTGGGCGAGGTGGGATAGAACCGGAGCGATCTTGTTCCCTTCTCTCCTCAACGGGAGAGGGAAGCCGGAACCACGCACTCCCAGCCGAGGATATTCTTTACCGAAGACCGCCTTGCAGCCCATTCAATGATCATGCAACTGCACCTCCGAGCCGCGACGAATGATGACCGTGCCGCCATCGAGCAACTGGTGTTCGGTGTGCTCGTCGAGTTCGGCTTGAAGCCTGATCCCGAAACCACGGATGCGGACCTGCGCGACATCACGCGGTTCTACACCAGCTTCGACGTGCTGGTGGACGATGCGGGCCAAGTAGTCGGTACGGTCGGCCTGTGGCGCGTAACAGCGACTGAATGCGAATTGCGCAAAATGTATCTCGCACAACAGGTCCGCGGCGCTGGAAGTGGACGACGGCTACTCGACCACGCCCTCGAACGTGCGCGGGAACTTGGCTTCAAGCGTGTGACGTTGGAGACGGCAAGCGTGTTGCGGGACGCGATCACACTTTACGAACGCAATGGCTTCCGTCGTTACACGCCGGAGCATCCGGTCGCGTCGCGTTGTGATGCCACGTACTTCCGCGAGCTGTGAAACTCGGCAGGCGGGGGCGCCCGCCGAGACAGTGGCAGACGAGACGTCTGCCCCACTACGAAAAACAAAAGCGGCGGTCATTGCTGACCGCCGCTCGTGGGAAGAGAAGAACTTTGAATTACTTCGCCAGCACAAGGATGAATTCGCCGCGGCGATTCTTGCCCCACGCGGCTTCGTTGTGGCCCATCTCCACGGGCTTGTCTTTGCCGAAGCTGACGGTGTGGACGCGATCCGCCGGCACGCCGAGCGACACCAGCATTTCACGGATCGCCAGCGCACGACGTTCACCAAGCGCTTGATTGTAACCTTCGGTGCCGCGCTCGTCGCAGTGACCTTCGATCAACAAGTCAGTGGCGGGATTCTCATTCTTAAAACCATTCGCCACTTCCTGAACCTGATGCGCTTCGCTCGCTTTCACGGTCGCGCGATCAAAGTCGAAGTAAACCGTCTGGGAGCGATACTTCTCGCGATCCTGTTGACGGCCCGTGATGTCACGCGCGCCGGTCTGCTCAATGGGCGCATTCGGATCAAAGCCCGCTGGCCGTCCGCTGTTCGCATTCGGGTTGGCGTTAGCCATCGAGTCGGTGATCGGCCGTGTATTGAGGGAATCGGCGCCAGGATCCCTCAAAGTATTCGCGGCGCCGTAGCCCGGCAGCGGCGTTACACGGTCCATTTTCTTTTTGCAGCCGACGACACCGGCGGCGAGAACGACGGCCAAAGCCAGCGTAGAGAGCGTTTTCAGTTTCATTGCGAATTCTGGGTTGTAGTGATCTTCTTCGGCAAAACAAGGACGAATTCTCCGCGGCGGTTCTTGCTCCACGCCGCTTCATCATGGCCGACTTGCGCCGGCTGGTCTTTGCCCAAGCTCTTTGTGAAGACA
>JBBRBM010000172.1:0-13027 GCA_038205745.1 Verrucomicrobiota bacterium
CAGGCCCTGGGGATTGACCGTGTCGGCGCGCAGCGCGGTGACGTGGGCGTAACGGTTCTGCCCGGCCAGGATGGCCAGCGTGATCGTGCCCAGCAGATCAGGGATGAGCGGCGCGTTGTTGCTGGAGAAGGAGAGCGGACACGATTGAACCCAGTCGCCAAAGAGTCCGGCGGTGGCCAGGAACTGGCTGAAGAAAACGAGCTGACCCAGCGGCGTGACGGCGGCGTACGGATCCCATTGGACATGGAAACGTCGGCCACGAGTGTCGACGACCAGCGGTGGGTCGGCACCGCGCGCGCGGCGGCGGCACGGGGATCAAGCACCTCACCCTGCGGGTGAGCAGCCAGGGGAGCGATTTGCATTGGCATGACCCATTCCAACAACCACTTGCCTCCCTTGGCAACTCAGCCAACTGCTTTTTTGAAGTTCAACGTGTTGTTCCCCCTCACCCCAACCCTCTCCCTTGGGGAGAGGGAGAAGCGTCACCCCGTCTTCTCGCAAACCAATGCGCTCCGTTTGATCGAGAGACTGGATCAGTGGCTCCCTGTCCCCAAGGGAGAGGGTTGGGGTGAGGGGGAACGAGGTACACACTGCCACCAACGCATGTTGCTCCCGGCAACCGCGCTACCCAACCAGCGCCGCCGCGACCGCCTCCACAGCCATGCCGTGAATGGCGATGATCTTGTGGCGCGACGTGGTGCCGCGGGCGAACTGAACGGCCGATCGGTCGCAGCCAAGCGTCTCGGCGAGGAACTCGATGAGCGCCGCGTTGGCTGCGGAATCCACCGGTGGCGCGGTGACCTTGATCTTCAACTCGTCGCCCAGCGCTGCGCCGATCTCGTTGCGCGAGGCGCGCGGCTGTACCTTCACGTGGAGATAAACAACGCCGCCTTGGACGCGGAGGTAGGGAGCCATGTTAATCGATCAAGGGGACGAGGATTTGCAGTCAATCTCGGTATTGGGCGCACGGCATTTCATACAAAATGCTTCGCAATCCAGACTGCCAGTCCTGCTGAGACAGCAAATCCACCGATCATCACAATCATCGGAACAAGCATGTATGCCATCAGCAGTGCGAAGCTGACTATCGGTCGAGCTTGCGTGACCCCAGCGAACAACATCAGCAGGCCGAGTCGTCTGGCGAGAATACCGAAACCCACTCCGATGGCGAGACCACCAACCGCGAATAACCAAGAAGCCCACCCCATCTTTGTTTCTGCTGCTCCTGTGCCTGCAGCTAGAGCGCACAATGGCGGGGTGATCACCAATGACATGTCTGCCAAGTTCATGGTGGTGTGAGTGCGCCTACCATGTAAATCGGCTACGAGTTTTGCAGCCTATCCAGTTCATGGCGGGAGTTTAGCCATGCGCTTCGCTCTGTCGAGCGCTCTTGGCTCTCGGAAACTCAGTGTCTCGGTGCCTCTGTGGCCCATCGGTGCCCCTCATCCTGGCGTCCAGTTCCGCGATGCCCACCGCTGCGTCTTCAACGCAACTCTTGCACGCGCAAAAAGCGAACGGACTCCGTGGAGGACAATGGCAGTTGATGAACCCCATTGGTCGTCACGTGCGGACCGCTGACGTCGGTCCAGGTTTCCAAATCGGGCGAAGCTTGGAGTTCGTAGGCGCAACCTTCGCAGCCAGTGAGCTCGATCATGATACCGTCGCTCGTTCTCGAAAGCGTCAACACAGGATCCACTCGGAGGCGGCTGAGCAATTGCGCGGGCAGAATTTCGTAAGCCTCGTCGCTGATACCCGCGGCGCGCTGGATGTCGGAGCGGTTGAGCCAGGGGGATTCATTGCTCAGTTCAGGGATGGCGAGCAAAGCACTGACGTCCGTGAAGAACCCAAGCGGTTGGCTGGCGCGCGCGCGGTCAATGGCGTCGATGAGCAGGGGAAGTTGCGGCGCATCGGCGTGGATTGAGTAGGAGGAGAAGCGGAGACTGACGTTAATCGGGTCCACAACCTCGTTGTCGTCCAGAATGTTCGTCATGACAGTGAGGCCGGTGAAGGTGGTACCCCAGGCGATGTTGGTGGCGGGGTTCACGGAATGGAGGTTGAGCGAATCGTTCGTGTTGAAGAGCGGGGCGAGCAGGGTGGCAAGGCGCCAATCGTTCGTGGGATGGTTTTGCGTGGAGTTGGCGTAAAAAAACCATTCGTCGGATGTCAGGGGGAAACCTGTGTTGTAGCCTCCGAAATCGCGCGCGGCCTTGAGATACACCGTCTGCCAGGGCGTTCCGCGATGCACGCGCCCGAGCCAGTCGATGCTCAAGTTCTTCGCGCTCGGGAAATTCCAGGACTCAGAGGAATCGACGCGAGGATCGCGGAGGCGATAATCGAATGAATTCGGGTCATTCCAATTGCCCCACGGTGCGTAACCCCGATTGACGTTCGTGATCGATGAGGCGCCGAATTTGTCCAGATTCAACTCGCGCCACTTCACTGGATCGAGGGTGATGCTCGGCGAGAAGACCGTGAGATCATCGACATGGTAGTGCACAAGCGGATCATTCGCCTGCCAGGACTTGTTGTAGATGAAGCGGGCGACGGGGTTGAAGGGAGTCTCGGCGCTGGTGATAGCGTTCGAATTGGAGCCCATAAAATCACGGAACTTTCTTGCGGCAAGGTCGCGGTCGTTGTTGATGCCTTGGAAGGAGCCATAGAACGTGCTGAAGGCATTCCAGTCGGCGTTGTTGCCTTGGACTTGAGAGAATGCGATCTGGTTGCGAATGCCTTCGGTGGGACCAAAGGAACCGAAATAACGGTTGGTGTTCCACATGTAATCGGTCGCAGTCGGCGGGCTCAAAGCTTTCGTCGCCAGAATGCTGCTCAAGTCGATCATGGCGACGTCGCGCAAGTTCACGAAGTCGATGATGTTCGTGCCGGCGCGATGGATGTAAACGAGGTGATTGGAAAGCACGAGTTTCCAGTTCGGCAGGTAGAACGAATCGAGCAGCCAGGCCTCATAGACGTTCGTTCCGACTTGCTCGAACCGGTTGTTCTGCGCCACGTAAACGGCGTTCGAGAGGAGCGTGACGTTTGTCGTGAGCGGGAGTTTGAAGCTGGCTGCCTGACTCGGGCCGCTGAAAAACCCGGGCCATCCAGTCCATGCATTCGCCGGGATGTTGGTGATGCTCGATAAATAAAACGTCTGCGCGCTCAAGATGCCCACGAAGTTCGTGATGGTCAGCGTGATGGTATTCGAGACTTCGATGGTCGAGGCGAGCGGGAATTTCGCGTAGTAAGAATTCCAGGCTTCCACCGCAAACCGATTGGAGATTCCAACGATGTACATCTGGTTCGTCTGAGTCGGCACCGAGCTCGTGTCGGGGCGGCGCAACTGGAGCTTGCGCGTCACCAGCACGTAGGTGCGCAGGTTGAACTCGTTGAAGTTTGGAAGACCCTTCTTGGCGGCGATCACGAGCGGGATTCCGAATTGATTGTCGGCGAGCCAGGAATCGAGCGTCGCGGGATTGTTGTCGTTGATCCAGCCGACGATGTAGAGGTTCGTGGTGCCGAGGTTGCCAAACTGTGGACGGAACACTGTCGGGAAGTCGTTGCTGCGCGTCGCTTCGTAAATGTTCGCCGCCTGCTGCATGATGCGGTGCAGGCCGTTCCCGTAGTAATTTGTCGGCCAGATCATGATCGCGTTGACGTTCGTCACGGGTGCGAAGTCGCCGGACATCGTGTGCAGGATTCGTTGTGCGACGTTGGTAAAGAATGCCTCGGGTGGATCGAGCAAGATGGCGCTGCGCCCAGTGACGGCGAAGGCGAGGAGAATCGCTGCGATGCAATGGAATGTGATGAGGCGGCGGCGAGTCATTCGACTAAGGCATGATGATCGAGATTCGTCGGCTGCACAATTGGGAAACGGCTTAGCCGGTCTAAGGTTGGCGGCCCGGCTCTGAACGTTGGTTGATTAGAGCCGGGCCACACTCATTGCCGCAAACACGGTTTGTCAGCACGCCAGCACTTGGGGCAGTGGAGAGGGATCAGGGAGGGTTTTCCCGTGTCTGCGCGCCGCCCTATTACCTTGTCCCCATTTCCCCACGAGAGCGGGTTGCGAACTGGAGGAGCAACTGCGAAGGTCAGTGCGAACAAAGGAGAATAATGGACCCAAGTCTCTGTGTATTGGTGGCGGAGGATAATCCCGATGACGCGTTACTGATGCAGCGTGCATTCAGGTCACAGGGTTTGAACAATCCACTGCACATCGTGACCGATGGCTCGGAGGTGATGCGGTATCTGAAAGGCGAGGCGCCGTTCAGCGATCGCACGGCGAATCCGTATCCGCACATGTTGGTGCTGGATGTGAAGATGCCGCGCATGAACGGCTTCGAGGTGTTGCAATGGATGCAGGAGAACCGGGATTTCAGTGTGATCCCAACGCTGGTGTGGAGCAGTTCCGCCGACGCCCGGGATGTGAAGCGGGCGTATTGCCTCGGCGCGAACGGTTACCTGGTGAAGCCGACTGATTTTCAGCACTTCAAGCAGATGGTCGGGGATATGATGCGGTATTGGGAGCATTGTCTTACGCCCGCGCCGAATGTCCTGCTCCCAGGTTCGGAATTGGTGGCGAATGGGTCACTTTTCCAACCGGCGACCTGATCGTGCGCCGTTTCAAAAGCAAAAACCCGCCCGGGCCGAAGGTCCGAGCGGGTCTTGGCGCTGGTCAATCTATCCCCGATTTGATCAACGCCGACCTCCAAGTGGTCACGGCCCTTTTGTGCCGAATAAATCCATTGCTGCGCCTGAGTCAGGGTTGCCTGTGGCGGCGCAACATTCTTCCAGAACAGAAAAGACCACCTCTTTTGCGGGAGGTACGCGGAACCACACTTGATGCGATACGCGCTCATGGGAATCGTCTGGGTTGCGAGTGTGGTAACAGAGTTTGGAAAATGAATGCAACTTATTTTAACAAGCTTGTCACAATTTTCGGACCCGATGGTCACTGAAGCCGGTAAAACTGCCGGCCAAAAGCAAAAAGCCCCGGTAGTTAGCCGGGGCCTGGTCGTTCAACGGAACGGAAAGTTATTTCAGTCGATCAAACGTTTTTTGCAGGATCTCGTAATCCTTCAGCTCGCCGACCTTGGCGCGATGATTTGCGATGATCTCCGCTTCCTTCACGTTCTTCGTCGGCCGGCTCGTCTTGTAGAAGATGCCAAACTTGCCGGGGAAAGGCTCGCTCGCCAGCTTGTAGGCCGCGACTTCGTCCGTGACATCGTGGTCGGCGGGGATGACTTCGAACTTGCCACCCTTGCGCGGGTTGCTCGCATCGAATGCTTGAGCGAGTGCGTGGAATTCTACGCACTCGCTCAAGCATTCGATGACGCTGAAACCGTCATGATCCATCGCGGCTTCCATCATCTGGAGAACGTGATTCGGATTCGTGTGCGTCGTGCGCGCAACGAATGTGGCGCCAGCGCTGATGAGCTGCTTCATCGGATTGATCGGCTGGTCGACCGCTCCCCAACCGTCGGTCTTGCTCTTGAACCCAAGCGGCGATGTTGGCGAGGTCTGTTTCTTCGTCAGGCCGTAAACCCAGTTGTCCATGATGACGTAGGTCATCTTGATGTTCTTGCGCGCGGTGTGGTTCAGGTGATTGCCACCGATGGAGAATGCATCGCCGTCACCACCAAACACGAACACGTGGAGGTCAGGACGGCTGAGCGAAATGCCGCTGGCAAAGGGCAGGGCGCGTCCATGGATGAAATGCACGCCATGCGCCTGCACGAAGTAAGGGAAGCGGCTTGAGCAACCAATGCCGGCGATGGTCGTGACCTTTTCGTGCAATATCTTCCGCTTCTCGATGAGCTTGAAGTAAAGCGCGAGCACCGAGAAGTCGCCGCAGCCGGGACACCACGTCGGGTGCTCGGCAGCGAGTTCTTTCTTGGTGAGCCCTTTGCGCTCCGTGTCGAGAACGAGCGGCGCGACGCTCGCGAGGTTTCCACGCGCAGGAATTTCAGTAGACGAACTCATTTTCGTAAATCGTTGAATCGTTGATCGGTTTACAGCTTCCGCATGCCATCGGAGACGGAGCTTTTCGCGCGATCCAGAATCTCGCGCACTTTGAAGGTGATGCCTTCGACTTTGTTGATGCCGCGAATCTTCGGATCGCAGTAGCGCGCGCGCAGCAGGCTGGCGAGCTGGCCGTAACCGTAAAGACCTTCATCGTTCATCTCGACCACGAAGACATGGTTGAAACCGGAGAAGATATTTTCCAATCCCGGCGGCAATGGATTGATGTGGCGGATATTGATGGCGGATACGCTGTCACCAGCGGCACGGGCGCGATCGACTGCTTCGCGAAGTGGACCTTGGGTCGAGCCCCAACCGACGAGCAGGACGTTGCCTTCGCTCGGCCCGTAAACCTTCGGCGTCGGCAATGTGGCGGCGAGCGCTTGCAGTTTCTTGCGGCGCTTGTCGGTCATCTCCTTGTGCATCTTGGGCGATCCCGTCGGGTGCCCCATTTCGTCGTGTTCAAGTCCTGTGGCGACGGGATACTTGCCGCTCAAAATCTTGCGCCCTGGCGGAACGTGTTGCGTCACGCTGTTCTTGGCCGAGAGATCGTAGGGCTTGTGATCCTCCACGGGTGTCAGGTCAGGCGTGAGATCCTGGCAAACTTTCTGGAGGTCCGGTTCCTCGAACGCTTCGATGCGCGTCGCGATGGCTTGGTCGCTGAGAACAATCACCGGCACGCTGTAATTGCGCGCGATGTTCACGGCATCGATCGCGGTGTAGAAGCAATCTTCGACGTTGGCCGGTGCGAGAACCACGCGCGGTGAATCACCGTGTCCGCCGTTGACGGCGATGTTCAGATCCGATTGCTCAACGTTCGTCGGCATGCCGGTGGAAGGACCACCACGTTGAACGTCGATCACCACCAGCGGCATCTCCGCCATGACTCCCCAGCCCAAGGCTTCGGTCTTGAGCGAGATCCCCGGGCCGCTGGAACCGGTCACTGCGACGCGTCCCGCGTAACTGCCGCCAAGCGCCATTGAGATGGCGGCAATTTCGTCCTCGGTCTGAATGAACATGCCGCCGTACTTCGGCAGGTCGCGGCGAAGCAATTCCATGATGTCGGACCACGGCGTAATCGGATAGCCCGCGCCGAATCGAACACCGGCCGCAATCAGGCCGTACGCCAGCGCTTCGTTGCCGTTCATCACGACCTGATGTCCGGACCGCTTTTGCGCATCAACAAACTGGAACGTTTCGATGATGCCCCCGAGCGAATGCGCGTATCCGGCGTGGAATGCAGCGAGCGCGTTGTTGACGATGCTCTCGTCCTTGCCGCCGAAACGTTCGCGGATCAACCGCTCGAGTTTCGGGAGATTCAGGTCGAACATCTTGGCCACGAGACCGAGCGCGAAAATATTTTTCCCCTTGTCCTTCGCTGTTCCGCCAATGGCTTCAACCGTGAGGCCGGAAATCGGCACGCCGACGTGATGATAATCCGCCTGAAGCTCAGGATTGGGTTGGACGTGGTCTGAATCGTAAAGAATGATCCCGCCCTTTTTCACCGAACTGATATGACCTTCGTAAGAATGTTGATAGAAGCAGAGCAACACATCCGCTTCGTCGCCGGCGCTCAGAACCTCGCCCGAGCCAATGCGCACCTGGAAGATCGAAGGACCGCCAGAAATCGTGGCTGGAATTGTCATGAAGGTCATGACTTCCTGCTCGCTGCGGCCGGCGAGCCGTGCGAGGAAGCCGCCGATGGCCTGGATTCCGTCCTGAGAATTGCCCGCAATGCGGATGACGGCTTCGGAAATTCGGGAAACCTTCGGGGTACCGCCGGCAGCCGTTAAAGTTGAGTCGCTCATTTCAAGTTCGATTCGCTAAAGAAAAAGAAATCGCCCGCTTTATGAGGCGATTTCGGTCGTCGACCCTACCATTGAGAGACAACGTGTCAATGGATTCTCGGACGCGTTACCTGTCGACTTAAGTCATTCTGATTACAGCTTAACGGGTGTGTCGACGACTCGATCTGACTTAAGTCATGCAGTTGAAGTTCACCAGATGGTGTGTACGCGATGGCGCACCAGCACAATGGAATGAATCTGAAAACAGGTTCTACTTGGCCTTATTGAGTTCTGGCTTCGCGTCCGTCGTCTTCGGCAGATCCTTCGGCGCGTTGATGTTCAACTCGCTCAAGACCGACTCCGTGATGTCGTTGTCCGTCGTTCCGGTGTAGAGCACGAACGGCGTGCCGTTCACCGTCTCTGCAGCGGTGTCGATGACCATTGAGTAGCTGCCGGCCTTAGCCTTGGCTTTGATCTTGTCCTTGATCTCGCCAAGGATTTGATCGCGAACCCGGCGCTGCTTCTCGCCGAGAGTCGTCTTGGAAGTGTTGTCAAACTGGCGAACGCGATCTTCCTGCGTGCGAAGGCTGAGCAATTCGTTCTCGGCGGCCTTTTTGCGCTTGTCTCGTTCGTCGGTGGAAACTGCGGGATCATTTGCCCCATCCAGGAGCTTGCGATAATTCTCCTTCGATTTCTCGTACTGATCGAACATCGCCTTGCGTTCCTTTTCCAGGTCGCTCGCCTGATCCTTCAGATTCGCGTCGGCGACTTTGGTGCGCCAATAGTTGTCGAACGTTTTTCGCAGATCAATCGTCGCGATCTTCGATTCAGCGGAGAAACCCGCGACGCTCGAGGCCAATAGCAGAGTCAAAAACAATTTCTTCATGTGCAAAACTAAAACTCGGTCGTGTAACCGACAGTGAAATTAAACCGGCCGCCACCCGCAGTCCCATACGCATCCTCCAGCGGAATCGCGTAGTCAAACCGCAGCGGCCCGATCGGCAGGTTCAAACGGATGCCCACGCCGGCGTCCGAACTGTAGTCGGCGTTAAACTGATACGACTTATAGAACACATTTCCCATGTCGTAGAAAAACGCGAAGCGCAAGCGGTCGATGATCGGCAGGCTGTACTCGGCCGTGCTGATCCAATACGTATTGCCGCCGATCGGTTCGTTGCCGATGCCCTTGATGCCGTGTTCCTGCGGCGTGGCGTCGCGATAGCGAAAACCGCGCAACGAGTAAGCGCCGCCGAGATACCATCGCTCGAAAAATGGAACATCGTTGTTTGGCTGATTCGGAAACTTCGACGTCTTGTTCACCGGCCCGCCGGAATACGGACCAGTCGACTTGTATTGGCGCCGCGATGGAACATCATCGACGCTCGAATCACCCCACGCATCCACCGCGCCGCCTTTGAACTTCAACTCGAGCACGTGGCCTTCCGCGAGCCCCGGGAAGAACCACGAGCTCTTCGCTTCCAGTTTGTAAATATTTGCGTCGCCCGCCACAAACTCGCCGAGGAACTCCGAGCGCTGGCCGCCGTTTGGAAGGAAGCCGCCTTTGCGCGTGTCGTAGGCGATCGAGCCGCCGATGCGGTTCAGGAAAAAATCTCCTTCCGAGCTGACCATGGTCTGCGGCGCGCGGGGGTCCACATTTTCGATGCCCACCAGTTCCGGTGAGTAGCTCACGCTGCCGATGAGAAAATCACTTCCCAACGCGCGGCTCAGGCTGAACTTCGCGCCGGCGCGCTTCTCATCAAACAGGTCGCTCAAGAAACCGAGCTGGCGATAGTAGAGATCCACCCCGAGCGACAGCTTCTGATCGAAGAACCACGGCTCCACAAATGAAACCTGGAAGTCCTGGCGCAACGTTCCGACCGACGCGCGCAAACGGAACTTCTGTCCGCCGCCCGTGAACGTCGGCGGCTTGAACAAATCAAAATTGCCCTGCGACAATTCCACGAATCCCACGAGCGAATCCACCGAGCTGAATCCCGCTCCGATCGTGAAGTTGCCCGTGTTCTTCTCGTCCACGCCCACGACGAGGTTCTTCCGATTCGGCACATCCGTCTCCTCGGGCCGCGCATCCACGCGCTCGAAGTAGCCCATTTGTTCCAGACGTGTGCGGCTCTTCTTCACGCGCACCATGTCGAACACTTCGCCGGGTGCCACCGCGAGCTCGCGACGAATGACTTTGTCCTTCGTCTTCACGTTGCCCTTGATCTCGATCTTCTCGATGAACGCCTTGTCGCTCTCACCGATCTCGTACACGAGATCCATCGTGCCGGTCTCGACGTTCGGGTTCTTGCGCGGGATCACACGGGCATCGATGTATCCCTTCGCCCCGTAAAAATCCTCCACCGCCTCCTTGTCCGTCGCGAGCTTCTTGGGCGTGAAGATGTCGCCGACGCGCATGCGCAGCACCTTCGCGATGTCGTTCGTGTTGAAGAGCGAATTCCCTTTGAACCCGATCGCGCCGAGCTTGTATTGCCGTCCTTCGTTGATCACGAAGTGCAAAGTCATCCGCGTGGGCGTGAGCATTTCCTGCTTCACTTCCTTCAACTCGAAATCGATGTACCCCTCGTTCCGGTAGAACTCCGAGAGCTTGTCCTTGTCGTCCTCCAGCTCCTCGTCCTTCACGCGGCCGGTTTGCGTGAGCCACGAGAACATCCACCAACGCTTCGTCTTCAGTTGCTTGCGCAACTTCTTTTGCGTGAACTCATTCGAGCCGTCGAAGCGAATATCCACCACGCGCACCTTCGGCGCCTCCCCGATCTCGAACGTCACCGTGGCGCGGCCCGCATTCTCGTCCGGCGCCACCTTGTAAGCCACCGTCGTGCGCGGATAACCCTTGTTCTGATACAGCTTCTTGATCTCCTGCTGATCCGCGAACAGCTTCCGCTCATCCTTCGACTCACCGACCTTCGCCTTGATCGTGCTCTTCAGCTTGTCCGTCGAAAGTTTGTTGTTGCCGACGAACTTGATCTCCGTGATCCGCATCTTGTTCACCAGCACGTAAGTGACAGTGACACCCTCCGTCGAAGGATCCTCCACGATGCGAATATTATCGAAGTAACCCGTGCCGTAGAGATTGCGCACGTCGTCATCCACCGCGAGACGATTGAAATTATCCCCTTCCTTCACGCGAATGTTCGCGCGGATGAGCGATTCGCTGACGGATTGGGGGCCGACCTGTTTGATCTCGATCTTGCGCACCTGCGAAGGGCTGGCGCCGAAAACACCTTGGGTGGTGCCGAGGAGCAGCACCAGGATCGCGTAGCGAAAGAATTTATTCATCGAGCATACAGCCGGGATGACATGGGCGATGAGCGACACTGCCACCTGCGTTTTCGGCTTGAAGAGCAGACAATCAGGTCCGACATCCGTTCAATCGCGCCCATGGCGGCGCGGTTTCCCGCAAGCGTTTCCCGGCACGGCGCGCAGTAGAAGGAAGCCCCCATGATGAGTCAATGATGAAAACCCTCAGCGGCGATCAATCCACAATCCCAAATCCACAATCCCAAATCCACAATGCACCGCCTCGCAGGAGACAGGCATTGAGGATTGTGGATTGGGAGGCGCTCGCTTTGGCAAAAGCATTCACCGGGGCGGCGGAAACAGCGCCTCCCGCCGCAGAATTGCCCCATCCGGCGCGGGAAATCCCCAATCCGGCCCGTCACCTCTGCGTTCCAATCACCGCTCCCCCGCGCGTGCTCCGGTCAAAGCTATGCTTGGGGATTAAGCGCTCGTTGATTTGGGATTTGCGTCATCCGTGGTTTGTCCGATTGCTTGAGCAAGCATCTTATTGGAAGCGAGAAGGCATCCAAACAGCAAGAGTGGAACGATGATCTGCCAAGGGAACTTGGTGGAGGCGAAGGCGAAGCTGAGGACAGCCGGTAAGGCCATCGCCACGAGCCAAAGAATTGTGTTCCACTTCAGGAGGTTCTTCTTTTCGGAGTGTTTCATACGCGGTTTGTTTTGTTGGTTGCGATTGGTTTAGTTCGCGAGAGACACGCGAGAACGCCTAACCGGTATTCCCCCGCAGTTTGCGGTTCAGCGCCCGGCTTGGTTGGCGCCGGGAACGGCCAGTGGATGCCGCGTTCATGCCGGGAGATAAACATTCCCCGCCCGCTTTGGCAAAAGCATTCCCTGCCGGGGAGTGGGTCAGTTTCAGGAGATGTCGGAAGGAAATCTATTTGGAACTCAGGAACTCAGGAATCGTCGTCCTCCATTCTTGAGTTCCTGAGTTCCAAATTCAAACAGACCCATCACTCCCTGCCGCGCTTCCATTCCCATGCTCTGCGCCTCCGGGTTCGCGGCGGCGCATGGTCAGGCAGCATCTGCGATGTCTCTGAAATCCTGAACAACATAGGGCACAGCGGAAATGAACTACAGCCCGCCGAAGATCATCACCGTGACCAAACCGCGCCAACGCCGTGTCCTCCAAAGATGAAAGGGGGCAACCAGCGGCCAGGCAACGAAAAGAAAGAACCCGAAGATGAACGGCCTCCGAATCCCGTGACGTCCAGAGTCGTACATGACCCAGAGCGCGACAACCACGGATAGAACGAACTGAACTGCCAAGGCGGCTCTCTTCGACAACATCACGCCGTGCAAAGCTGCCCACAGCGACTGAAAAGTTAGAGCAGCAAAAAAGGCGAGCAAGAGCCAATTTTCTGGTCGGCGAAACAATTCAGGTTGGGGATGTGTCATGGTGGCCGAACAAGTATTTGACCGCAGTTCACGGTTCAGCGCCGGGCTTGGTTCGCGCCGGGGACGGCCAGTGGGTGCCACGTTCATGCCGGGAGATAAACATTCCCCGCCCGCCTTGGCAAAAGCATTCCCCCGGAGCGCGGGTCTGTGACTCGCAGCGGTGCGGCAGCATCCAGCGGCGGAAACACGCCTCAGGAGGGAAATGTCCCGCGAAGGGGCGAAGGCAGCGAAGCTTTTTCTTCCACCGTCCTTCGCCCCCTTCGCCTCTTCGCGGGACAACACTCTGGAAGTGTGAATCCGCCGCCGCGCGGTATCCCCACTTCACTCCGCCGGCACGTCTTCCTGCGAAATTTTCGCGCTGTTCTCGAAGCGCGTGTAAGTCTTCATGAAGGTCAGGTGAACGTCCCCCACGGGGCCGTTACGTTGCTTGGCAATGTAGAGCACGATGTCCTTGCTCTCCTGATCCTGCGGCGCGTCGTCTTCCTCGTCCTTCTTGTTCGGGTCGTAAAGCA
>JBBRBM010000173.1:0-13014 GCA_038205745.1 Verrucomicrobiota bacterium
GGCCGCGATGAAGAGCGCGATCCCGAGCGCGCCCGTGGCAGGCCCGATCACGGCCATCTCGTAGCCTTTGTTGAACGAGTTGTTCCAACCGTAGCCCCACGAGAAGAGCATCACCACGCAGCCGGGCAACGTGAGCACCCACGTGTTGAAAATCATCTGCACGCCGAGTTTGGCGTTGGTGATGAATGAGGCGAGGAAACGCCGCCAACCGCTCGCGAGTTGGATGCCTTGAGATTTCTGGGCAAGGAACCAATTGGGCCAATGCGCGTGTTGATTCAGTTCAGGGATGCTCGATACGAAATCGTCGAAGCTCACGCCAGACTGGCGCAGCGCGCTGCATTTCCACCAACGACGGTATGTGATGCGTTGCATCGCGCGCGTCATCCAGCCCACCACGACGAAGCTCAGAAGCAGCGACTGCGAGAGCAGCACGGCGGCGGCAAATTTCCATGCCGCCGCAGCAAGCCTGACGAGCAGATGTGGCTCGCGAAGAGCGCGAAGGGGACGAAGATCTTCACGCGCTGTTGTCGTTTCTTCCACAGCCTTCGCTCTCGTCTTGTCCTTCGCGAGACTCCCCTCGGTTTCCATGTTCACGCCCACACCTCGTGCAACACGGCGCCTTCCGACTGCACGGTGGTCATGCCGGCGAGCTTGCCGACCGTGGAAGCGATTTGGATTTGATCCACGGTCTTGTCCACCACCACGCCTTTCGCGATTCCCGGCCCGATGAACAGCGCGAAGATTTCGTGCGCGCTCTTTGTGTTGAAGTGGTGCTGGCACGGGACGGCGGCGTAGGGATTCGTATCGCGACCGCAATCCGGCACGATGACGAAGATGGTGTTATCGCGATACCCGGGATTGGTTTCCACCGCGTTCACGAGGCGCTCGATGCCTTCGTCGATCACCGAGATGCCGCGCGTGTAGTGCGACATATAACCCCAATGCACGTAGTCGGGATCGTTGTAATTCACCATCACCATGCGCGGGTGAAGCTCCTTCAGCGCACGCACCGTAAGTTCGGTGAGCAAGCGATCGCCACGCGGATTCACGAAGCCGTTCTCGCCGTAATACTCGCGCCAGCGTTGCCAGAAGGAATCGAGCTCGGGCCCCTGCCCTTCGCGCTCCACGTGGCGGTAATCAAGCGACTCCATCTTCGCGAACTGCTTTTGCCTTTCACGCAACTCCTTGTCGCGAAACTTTCCTTCCGCGATCTGGCGTCGCAGCAGAAAGGTTTTGAAGCGTCGCAACGAAAGCGTGTTCGACCGGAACTTGGCGCCGAACAGATGATGATTGCTGAAGTTGTAAAACTCTTCGTCGCCACGATCTTCGCCGTTCACGATCAACGTCTGGTGCGCGGGCACGTGGAATTGTTTGCGCAGATATTCGAACACCGTCGGCACGCTGGCCTCGAATCGCGCGTCGAGGAGGCGCTTGTCGCCGATCTTTTCACCCACGCCGCGGAACTTTTCGTATTTGCCGGTGAGGATGTAGAGCGTGCCCTCGCCGTGACTGGTGTTGCACGAATCGCAACTGATCTCCATGCGCGGAAAGAACGTGCCGCGCTGGGTCAGCTTGTGCAGGAAATACGGCGCGTAAGTCTGCGCGCGTGGATCAATCGTCTCCCGCCGCCGCACACCGCCGCCGAAACGGATGATGACGAAGTTCGGCCCGCGATAATCCCGCTTCGCAGAAGTTTCAGCCGCAAATGCGAGCGGCGAACTTACGGCCAATCCCGCCGCGCCCGCGGCAATCCCCTTGATGAACCGGCGGCGCGGGATGGTGAGGGGAATTGAGGAATGAGGATAGCCGACTTTTGATTTTGGATTCGCGCTCATGTCCGGTGGTGATGACGCGGGGACAGAGGAGAATGTTTCAAGTGCGCGTTTTTAACGGTGGCAAGCAAGTCGGCAATCAACCCATGACAGATGCGGGCCAATGAGGAACTCGGTGATTGCCGCATGGTGCGTGTTTTTCATCGAGACTGGTCTGAATTGAAACTCGTGCAGATCTTTCAACCACCCGATAGCGGTATTTCATCGCAGATGCGGCGCGCGTGGCTCGCGGTTTGGGCCGATCACTTCACCGCCGCGGCCTTCTGCATCTCGGTTACGAATTCTTCCACCGGCCATTCGTTGCCGATGAAGAGCTTGTGCAGCTTGCCGCGTGCATCAAAAACCGCCGTGCGCAGGTTGTGATTGATGCTGCCATCCTGCTTCCAGAATTGCAGGCCGAGTTGTTCGGTCAACCCGTCCAGGTTCCAGAAGTCGCCTGTCGCGAATTGCCAATGGTTCGTGTCCGGCTTGTACGTTTTGGAATAGCGCGTGAGCGTTTTTGGCGTATCGAACTCCGGGTCAAAGGAGATCGAAAGCAATGTCCAGTTCGTCGGTGAGCCCGCTTCGAGCAACTTCTGCTGCGCCCCGGAGAAGTTACTGTTCATGCGCGGGCAATACGTCGGGAACGGGCAACGCGTGAAGACAAACGTCACGCCCAGCGCGCGGCCGCGGAATTGCGCGAAGCTGATCGGCTCGCCCCATTGGTTCGTGAACTTGTAATCCGGCACTTGCTGGCCCACTTCGAGCGGATCGACAATCGGCGACTTCCGAAATTTCATCGGCCCCACATTGGTACCATTCGTCGCATTGATCGTGATGCTGTTGGGCTGGGAGCCCTTCTCCTCCGGCGCGAGCTTGCGGACGCGTTCAATCCAGCCGTCGTTCGTCGTCACGACCATGTCGAATGCGATCGCGTCACCCGACTTCAATCCGGTGAGCTCGCGCGGGTTCTTCACGTCGAAGTCCATGGTCATCGCGTCCATGTAGTTTGGAATTTTTTCGTGCGCGATCACGGCGGTTTTGCCGTTGGGTTTGATTTCCTTCAGCACGCCTTTCACCTGGTAAACTTCGCGGTTTGTGTCTGTGGCGAACGAGTGGGATGAGGAATCATCCTTGCAGCCGCACAGCCAGGCGGCGGCTACGATCACGATCAATGAGGCAACAAACTTCCAATGCATGTGCAAACGAATGCAACTTCGCGCGCGGGAACGCAATCTCAAGTGAGTGGACGGAGGGAGCAAGATTACGATTAAGAACAATGCCTCTCCCTTCTTACTCCTGCTCTTACTCTTAATCGTAATCGAAATCTCCCAAGGCTCTCGAAGCGCGCCACGCTTGCCACTCCCGGTCGTGCCATGAATACTTCTCGCCGTGCCGCAGCGACACCCGAGCCAAAGCGCAGAAGATTATCTCGAACGCATCCACGAGTTGATCGAGGAAAAGGGCTACGCCCGCGTGGTGGACATTGCGTCTTCACTCGACGTGCGCGAAGCCTCGGTGACCAGCATGGTGCAGAAGCTCGGCGAGTTGGGCTTCCTGAAATACGAGAAGTATCGCGGCCTGATCCTCACCGACAAGGGCCGCGAAATCGCGCGCCGCATCCAGGCCCGCCACGAAACTCTCTCGCGCTTTTTCTCACTGTTCGGCCTCAGCGACGAGACGCAGCAGAAGGACATCGAAGGCATCGAACATCACTTGAGTCCCGCCACGGTTGAGGTGCTCGCGGACCTTGCGCAATTCTTCGAGGATCATCCCGAACTGCTGAAACGCTTCGCGACCTCGCGCAAAGGCGGCAAGGGCTGACATGCACTGGGCGGAATTGGAGCGCATGGCGCGCAAAGAAGTCGCCGACACTCTCGCCGGGCTGCCCGCTGAACTGAAGGCGCGCGCTGCGGCCTTGCCGATCGTCTATGAACGCGTTCCCAGCCAGGCAATCATCGACGACGGTTTCGAGACGGACATTCTGGGGCTGTTCGTCGGTCACGATTTTGCGGACGAGAATCACGCGACGCTGCCTGCGCAAATTCTGCTCTTCCTCGAAAACATCTGGGACATGGTGGAAGGAGACGCAGAAGAGTTCTGCTTCGAGGTGCGGACCACTTTGATGCACGAACTCGGTCACTACCTCGGCCTGGACGAAGATGACCTCGACGAGCGCGGGTTGCTCTGAGCCGTGGGCTACGGCACACCATCGACTGCGAGCAGATACCTGCCCGCCGTGCTTTCTGTGGTCTTCGCCTTCAGCCGGAGTTTCTTGAACTTGCCCGCTTTGATCTTCGCCAGCTTCTTGGTTCCAAATTGAACATCCACGGCGGAATCGAATGTGGCATCGCCGCAGATTGTTCGGCAGGGATATGGCAGTGCCGGGAAACCGTGCCCGTCCGTCACGAAGCCCTTAACCGAAAACGTTGTTCACACTGCCGCCGACATTGTTTGCTTCGAGCCTGCGTTTCATGAGAAGAAAAGTGCGCCGCCCAGGCACCCGATGTTCCAAATCCCGAGATTCATTCTCGCTTTTTTTCTGGCTGTGTTTGTCACGACACAGGTTCAAAGCGCATTGCCCCAACCCGTCAGGGAAGGCCGGGCTGCCCTCACGTTTCGCCCGGATAAACCACGCGCGCATCGACCGCATGGACGCGTCAAAGAGGAGGACATGGCGAAGTATCGCGCCGGGCTGCGATCCGCCAGGGGCGCGCCGGCAGTCTCGGCGTTTCCCAACAACGGAGGCGTCGCCAGCCTGACCGGCGGCTCGCCGTTCACGCTCGGCACGAGCTTTCTTGCGATCGACATATCAGAATCATTTTTTGTTCCGCCAGACACGCAGTTCGCCGTGGGGCCAACACAGATCCTTGCGATCGCCAATGGACGGATCAAAGTCTTCGACCGGGACGGAAACGTGGGTGCGCTGAATGTGGATACAGCCACCTTCTTCAGCTCCGTCACCGCCAACGGCGTCAGCGATCCACGCGTCCGCTACGATCGGCTGACCGGGCGGTGGTTCGTGATCATGATCGATGTCCCCAGTCCACGGAGGAACAACAAGATTCTCATCGCCGTCAGCAACGGCAGTGAAATCACCGACACGACGAGCTTCACGTTCTTTTCGTTCCAGCAGAACGCCGCATCGCCGACCGGTGACGCCAATCGCTTCGCGGATTATCCCACGCTGGGGATCGATCGGTTGGCGCTCTACATCGGGTGCAACATGTTCAACACGAGCGATTTTTTCACCGGCACCACCGGGTTCGTGATCAACAAGTCGAATCTGCTGGCGGGCACGCTGACGGTGACGGCGTTCCGCGGCCTTGGGACTTCGGTGAGCGCCGGGCCTTATACGCCGCAGGGCGTGGACAACGACGATCCCAATGCGACTCAAGGCTATTTCATCGGCGTGGACACGACGGTGAAGAGCCGGCTCGTGTTGCGGCGTGTGAACAATCCCGGCGGTACGCCCACGATCTCGGGCAACATCAACATCACGGTGCCGACGACGGTGTTGCCACTCGGAGGCGTGCCGACCCTGGGCGGCAGTTCGCTGGATGATCTGGACGATCGCCTCTTCGCCGCCACGCTGAAGAACGGCCGGCTCTGGACGGCCCACAACATTGAAGTGAACGCGAGCGGCATCGCGGACCCCGCGGGCAACCGAAACGGCGTCAGGTGGTACGAAATCACGAACCTGACAGGCACGGCGGCATTGAAACAATCGGGCACGCTCTTCAACACGAACGCAAGCAACCCAGCGAGCTATTTTATTCCGACGATCGCGATGTCCGGCCAGGGTCACGCGCTGATCGGATGCAGCGTGGCCGGTGCAAGCCAGCACGCGGAGATCGCAGTCGCAACTCGGCTGGCGACTGATCCTGCGGGAACTATGAGCGCGCCGGCCGTGGTGCAGACGAGTCCTTTCACCTACAATCAGGGCGGCGCGCCGGATCGCTGGGGAGACTATTCGCGCGTGCTCGTCGATCCACTCGATGACATGACGTTTTGGACAGCGCAGGAATACGCGAGCGGCCCCTCCGCGTGGGGCGTGCGAATCATTCAGTTCAAAGCGCCGGCACCTGCCGCGCCCATTGCGTGCTCGCCGAGCACACTCTTTGTTGGAACGACGACGAACGTGACGCTCGTCGGCAGCGCCAGCAGCGGCACCGGATTCTTCGATCCGGCTCCGTCATTTCCAAAACACATCGCCGCGTCACTCGGCGCGGATGTGACGGTGAACTCGATCAGTTACAGCAACGCGACGAACATCACGCTGAATCTCACCATCGCGCCCGGCGCTGCAACGGGCGGCCGTTTTATCACAGTGACCAATCCCGACGGGCAGTTCGTCACGAGCGACGATCCGCTGGTGAACATCAGCGAAGCGAATGTGCTCCCGGCCATCTCCGGCATCGCGGATCAGACGATCGATGAAGACACGGTGACCGAAGCGGTCGCATTCACGGTGGAAGATTTTGAGACGGCGGCGGGATCGTTGATGGTCAGCGCGACTTCGTCCGACACGAACTTATTTCCAACCAGCGCGATGGTATTGAGCAACAGCGGCACGAATCGCAGCGTCACACTCACGCCGGCAACCAATCGCTTTGGCACTGCGATCATTCGCATCGTCGTCGCGGACGCCGCGGCAGGCACCGCCACGAACACGTTCACAGTGCTGGTCAATCCCGTGAACGATGCACCCGTACTGCCACCGATCTCGACGGTCTCGATCGCTGAAGGAAACACGCTGCTACTCACCAACAGCGCGACGGATGTGGAAAGCAACGCGCTCATGTATTCGCTCGGCGCCGAGGCGCCGACGAACATGAGCATTAGCGCCAGCAGCGGCGTGCTCACGTGGACACCCACGGAGGCGCAAGGACCGACCACCAACCTGATCACTGTGATCGTCACCGAAGACGGCGTGCCGGGTTTGTCGGCAACCCAATTCATCGCCGTGATCGTAAACGAGGTGAACATCGCGCCGGTACTGGCGGCGATTTCGAACCGCGTCGTCTATGCAGGCGAGACCGTGAGTTTCAACGCGAGCGCAACCGACAGCGATGTTCCTGGGAACGGATTATCGTTCACACTTCAAGCGGGCGCGCCGACGAATGCGGCCATTTCTGCGAGCGGCGTTTTCTCGTGGAGCACCACGAATTCCGATGCCGGATCACGCACCATCGGCGTCCGCGTCACCGACGATGGCGTGCCTGTGTTGAGCGATGTGAAGACATTCGACGTGACTGTGCTTGATCCGCCGACTGTGAACATTGCGGTCAACGAAACGAACGTGACGCTGAGTTGGAACGCAATCGCCGGACGAACGTATCGCGTGCAATTCAAGACGGACGCGAGCGCAGCGTGGGACGATTTGCCAGGCGATGTTTCCGCAACCGGAGCCACCGCCGCAAAATCCGATGTAATCGTTGGTGACCGCCGCTTCTATCGCGTGCTCGTGCTCCCGTAACCGAGGAGCGCAGATCTCCAACTCTGCGCGAAGATTCGGCGCGAAGAACATGGGCAATTGGCTTTTCCCTTCGCTGTCTTCGCGCCCTTGGCGAGACTCCTTCCAAGCATTCCTCCCAGAGCTGGAAGCTCGGCACTCCTTCACCGCACCTGAAGCAACTCATCCTCCGTCCACGCGTCTTCACGCGAACTGAATTGAGCGCGGAGATTCTTCACCGTGTTGATGCTCACCGGCGGAAACTCATGGCCCCATTCCCGGCGGACGTAAGTGAGAACATCCGCGATCTGCTGATCCTCGAGCATGCCGAGCGAGGGCATGTCGAGATCGTACTTCTGGCCATTCACTTTGAGCGGGCCGCGCAGCCCGTTGAGCATGATGCGCACAAGGCGCTGCTCGTTGCCCGCCACCCATTCCGAACCGACGAGCGGCGGCGCGAGACCTTCCTGCCCCAGACCGTTTGGTTGGTGACAGGCATTGCACGTCGTTGCATAGACCGACTTTCCGGACTCGACGCGTTTCTGGTCCTGGGCGGGAAGCGACGGCGCAGGCGAAATCTTTTCGGCACGCTCACGCGCGACCTGCGCCTCGCGCTTCAGATCGCCTCGTTGCGCGGATGCCTGCGTGTAACGATTCGCCCACTCAGTGAAGCGCGAGAATGCCGGCTCAGAAACGGGCAGTTGCCAGACGATGTAGCGCGGCGGCAGAGGCGCGATGTCACTGCGCGGTTTCGCAGCCACACTTGCCACATTGGAAGACATGCCTCCCGTGCTCGTGGCGGTTTGTCCATTCTCGGACTGCCGAATCGGCCCGACCGGTTGCTGGCGAAACAGAAACACAAACGCCAAGCCAAACAACACAAGAACATGAAAGCTCATTTGGATTTCGCTTCAGATGACGTGCGATTCCGCAACGTCTTGTTCGCCTCCGCAATCAGGTCGAGTTGCCAGGAACGCGCAATGGTGGCGGTGACGTTAAAATCCTTCTGGTTCGACAAATCGAAGACCCACAGCGTGCCGAGCGTGGGATGCACGGCGGGACGATGTTCCTTCGCGTTCGGGAGGTTGGCACCGAGGGAGTATTCGTTGCCGAATTCCCAGAACCAGATCGTGGGATTGTTTCGGTAGCGCGTCACTGTTTCGCGCACGTACTCGCGCATCCACGCCTGGGTTTTACTTTTGGGATTGGCCCACTGATCCATCGGTTCGCCGACGAGATCGGGCACGCACGAATAAAACCAGAACAGCGACGGCACCAGTCCCACTCCATGCTTCTGCGCGGAGTTCACCACGCCATCGAGACGACGGAAATACTCAGCCCGATTCGTCTGATAAGGCTGCATGTCCTTGGGCCAGAAACCGGTCGCGCAAAAACGTGCGAACGGAATTTCCTTTCGTGCGAGCGTGGCGAATCCGGCGTCATAGCTCGTGTCATCGCCCCTCGACAAAGTGCGCAGGAAGCAATCGAAATAATTCACTCCAACGCCGCGATACGGCTGGCCGTTTTTGAGCACAGTGGTGTTGGGTCCAGTGCTCAAGCCGAGGGGCTTGTTGATGCCGGCATCAGCACCGTGCAGCGTGATCAGAGAGGCGAGCAGCACGACCGCGAGATTGAGCAGAGATGATTTCATAGGGGTCCATTTCCAAAATCCTCGCACCGCGCGTTCCCATTCATCAGCCATGAGCTGATGGCCGCGATACCGCGGATGCACTCCGTCCCAGATCCAGTATTCCATTCCGCCGGGGCGCGTTTGGTCGCCTCACGGCATCAAAGTGCAAGGCGAAGCACAAATTCAATTTCATCATGGTTCCACACGCCACACATCACCGTTCCATGTCGCCATGACGGCCGCCTTGCCGTCCGGCGTGAAGTCAAAGCCGCATGGCGGGAGCAGGAGCAAATCCAACGGCACACGGAATTTCATGGTGACGCGCTCAGGATGGTAGGCAGCAAGTCGTGGTTCAAGGTGGAATGCCGAGTTGCGATTGGGGCAACGGAGCTTTTCTCTTGGCGTGCGGTCCATCATCGCGTTTCAAAAATGTCTCATCGCCAGCCAGACCGGCGTTGCGGATACTCGGCTCGACACAACAAATGAACGGCTCTTTCCAGACCATCACGCGCCGAAAATTTCTTGGCGGATGTCTTGGTACGATGGCCGCGACGAACGGCGCGAGCTGCTTCGCTGCGACGGCTGAGCGCGGCGCATCCGGCATCATCTCGACGACGAAGGACGCGGGTTACCACAGCACCTGGTTCACGCTGGGCCAGAAGTCCGAGCACGGCGATAAATACTCCGGCGGCTTGGGCACCTACACGGCCAACCACGTCCCGATGGCGATCTACGCGAAGGAGGCGGACAAAACATTCTTCGTTTATGGCGGCGCGAAAGATGGCGAGCGCCACCTGCTCGCCATGGCGTCCTATTACGATCATCGCCGGCATCAGGTGCCGCGGCCGACCATCGTTCACGACAAGCAGACCGTGAACGATCCGCATGACAACCCGAGCCTGTGCATCGATGGCCAGGGGCATCTGTGGGTATTTGTCAGCGGTCGCGCCAAGGTTCGGCCCGGATTTATTTATCGCAGCACGAAGCCCTTCAGCACCGACGCCTTCGAGCGGGTTGGTGAGCGCGAGTTTACTTATCCGCAGTCGCGCTGGATCGACGGCCACGGCTTTCTGTTTCTGTTCACGAAATACACGAAGGGTCGCGAACTCTATTTCAGCACCAGCCCCGACGGGCGCGACTGGACGCCCGACCGCAAATTTGCCGGGATGGGCGGGCACTATCAAACGAGTCATCAACGCGGCGCTCGTATCATTACCGCCTTCAACATGCACCCGGGCGGCAACGTCGATCAGCGCACGAACCTCTATTTTCTCCAGACCGACGATTTCGGAAAAACCTGGCGCGATGTCCGTGGCGAAGGGGTCGCACTGCCCCTTGTCGATCCGATCCACGCAGGGTTGGTGCGCGAATATCGCTCCGAGCAAAGGCTGGTTTACATTCACGATCTCGATCTGGATCACGACGGGCGTCCGGTGATTCTTTTCGTCACCAGCGCCGACCATCGTCCGGGACCGGCCGGCGATCCGCGTTGGTGGACCGTCGCGCATTGGCTGGGCGACCGTTGGGAATATCAACAAGTGACGCGGGCAAATCACAACTACAGCACCGGCTCACTTTGCATCGAAGCTGACGACACCTGGCGGATCATCGGCCCGACCGAGCGCGGCCCGCAGCCCATCGGCTCGGGCGGCGAGGTCGCGATTTGGAGCAGCGAAAACGCGTGCCGGATGTGGCGCAAGGAACGCGACGTGACTCGCGGCAGCGTGCTCAATCATGTAGGGCCGATGAGCGGCAATCTCCTCGGTAATTTTTCCGGGAAAGCCTTCCAGTTGTTGATTAGTCGATGCGAATTCCAAATCCGCCGCCAACTCCCGGCCCGGCTGGGGCGGGGTTGCCTTCGCAACGTGCCGGTGACCAACAGATGAATCGTTCAGCATGTCCCCTCCTTTTTCTGAAGCAATCCACTCAAGCCGGGGCGCAACCGCTCCACGAGCGCGGTGGCGAGCATCGAAGCTCCGTCTGGGCCGTGTTGGCGGGCGACGCGCAGGACCAGTTCGGCCAATTCAGCATTGGCGCGCACGGCGGTGAAGAGTTCGCGCCAGTCAGCCAGGCCGCCGCGTTCCAGCGCGGAATGCACGGCGGCAGCCGACCAGTGTTGAGTGGTGAGATGGCGGTGTTGCATTATTTCGCTCCTTGCACCAGCGCCTCGCCCAGGAGAACACCGAAGCGTTGACAGATCGCGCGGGTGGTTTCCCAGCGGTGCCATTTCTCGGTGAGTCGCTTGTAGCGCGGCAGCTCGGATTCATCGAGGTCGAAGGGCGCGGCGGCGCAGAGCGCCTTGGCGACCTCCAGTCCGACGGAAGCGGTTTGGAGCGAGCCGTAGCGGACGTCGAGTTTCAGCAGCGCATCCAGCACGGCCGATGGGGCGGCGCACTCGGTCAGCGCGGCAAAGTCGAGGTAATCGCGGGTGGCGTTGCGGTCGTAAGCAAGGAACGCCTTCATGCCGAGCATTTCGTCCAAAGTGGGAACCACGAGCGGACCCGCTTCGGTCGGCACGGTCTGGGTCTCGATGGGAAGGGAGCGCTTGAGTGGCCGGAAGCCGACTTCGACGCCGCCGATGCTGCCGAGAATGAGGACAGGCGGGTTGACGCGGGCCGTCTTCCATTCCGGCTGGGTTTCCAGCCGGGCGCGGACGTCTTCAAAGTGATCGCGCAACGCGGGCAACAGGTGATCGGTATCTAGCGAAACGCGGTGTCCGGCATACAGGGCCGCCGCCGTGCCGCCGACGCAAACGGCACCCGGCACGAGGCGCTGGGCTTGAACGCCAGCCTTGAGGATGCCAGCCCACTCCACTGCTCGCGCGGTAGCGAGGGACGCGGCGGATTCAACGGGCTTTTGGTTTTTCATTTCAGCACTCATGCGTTCAGTGGCTCCAGCTTATCACAGTGCGTCAGCGGATGGAACTGGTCTGAAATTGTTACGAACTTTTTTCTGATCGTACTTTTGGCCGATTTGGCGTCGATCAGGGAACTCAGCCCGCCTGCCGGCGCTGGGCCGATTCTTACGGTTGAAAATGGTGCGCGGCAGCTTCAGCCAACAGACCAGCCAGCGATCGCAAATAGGCTTGCCGTTTGCATTCTAACCTTTGCGGATTGAACAGGCTGACCTTTGACTGATGAATTCGTTATCAATGTCAGCTTGAGTCGGGAACCCTTGGCGATTGCTCACTCAAGGAGACGACCGCGTTCGACCGACCTGTGGCTTCCACCACCGCGCACCGAAAAAGACCGCGCCGCCAGCTATACGCTGACGGTGCGGGTGAAGTTGAATTCGTCCAACGTTTCCTGGATCGACTGAACCTCCGTCTGGAGTTCCGCCACCAGCTTGTCCACCTCGGACTTCCGGATCTGCACAACGTACTCAGTCTCGACCGGACGCCCGTACTCCACGCCCTCGACGACCACGCCCTGCTTCGTATCAAGCGCGTTGAGCGCGATGATGAGCCCCTTCAACTAGGCCATGCGGAAAATATTGTCGTAAATCTCCACGTTGGCGGCGGCGATGGATGCCTTCACTTTGACCAGCTCGTCGAGCTTGCCGCGGAGATTCGCCAGTACTTCCGTGTTGTTATAGTCGAACGGCCGCTTGATCGAGCGCGAGTTCTGCTTCGCGAGCAGCTCCTTCAACTGAGTGACCTCGCCCGCGAGCTTGTTTTTCACCTTTAATGCTTTTGCCAGTTTCATGGTTTTCCGTTTCCGTTTCGGTGCCGGTCGGCGGGCATTCTTGCTACCCGCTCGGTGACATCCGAGACAGGCGAACCCTAGGGAAGCAGCGGCGGCTTGTGCATGGCACAGATCACATGCAGCATGACTCTACAATCATGTTCGAAAAGCTCTTCGCGCAATCAGGGCTGTCGTTGGAACGTATGAAGGCGTTCGCGGAAATTGTGGCGTCCAGCGGCATTACCGCGGCGTCGGGCGGCGACTCCAATCGTCAAAGCCAGCTCAGCCGGCAATTCAAGGAGTTGGAGCGGCATTTCGGTGTGGAGCTGATCAAACGCGGGCGCGGTCCCATGACACTGACCGATGCGGGCACGCGGCTCTATCAAATCATCGGCCATGCGTTCGGCGCGCTCGAAGAGTTCCGCCAAACCAGCG
>JBBRBM010000174.1:0-12998 GCA_038205745.1 Verrucomicrobiota bacterium
CAACGTGCTCAAGACCAAGGGCTACCATCTGGAGCACAACTTCGGTCACGGCAAAAAGCATCTGGCCAGCTTGTTACTGACGATGAATCTGCTGGCCTTCGCCCTGCACACGCTGCTGGAGGTGAGCGACGCCAGCTATCGGCTGGTCCGCGCCGCCGTGGGGGCGCGGCGCAAGTTCTTTCAACACCTCGAAGCGCTGACGACGTATTTCTATTTTGAGACTTGGGAGCGGCTGATGGATTTCATGATGCAGGGTTTGGAAATCGGCCCCTATGCCGTTCCAAAAAGCTGAGTGGCATCTCCGGAGCAAGACACGCCATCAGCGCGTGAGGCCACGCATTGCCCCGTTTCATTCCACCAGCGCAGACACCCCTGGCCCCCTCGCGATTCTTTCCTGCGATGCACCACTTCCATCCACCCCAGCCCTTCCGCCTTCGCGTATAGAATGAGAATTGCTGCCGAATACAGGACCCCTGGGAAGTCCATCGGATTTTGGCCGGCGGCATGGGCATAATCGACGTGGTTTACGACTTGGAGCTCGGCGGCTGTGTTTGCGGTCAAGACCTTCCGAGAAGAGGTTCTTTTGTCGAACAGAGATTTGAGCGAACGATTTAGGCGCGAAGCCTTAGCGTGGATTCACCTGGATTCACATCCGAATATCGTCCAAGCGCGTTTTTTCAGAGAAAAATGCGCCGGGGAAAGCAATGCGGATTTAAACGGCCCGCCGCGAACGCTCCATTACAGCAGCGAAGGAAAAGAAGAAGCGCCGCCGGTTCTTGAGTCCCGGCGGCGTTTGAAGGGTCAGGGTTGGCGGATGCTTCATGAATCGGCAGAGCGGTGCGGAAGTTGAGAAATTTTTCCAGTGCCCAGACGGATCTTTCGGAGGAGCACACGCGCCCTCGCGTGTTGTGTTTCGCGCCCTCGCGGAACACCGAGTGCCGCGGGGCACACTACAATTCGATTTGGATCTCGCACCCGTTGCCGACCGCCGAGGGCGACGGTCGGAACACGCGATGGCGCGTGTGCTCCCAGAAACGACCTTCATCGTCTCGCTCAGAATTTCAGCGTCGCGCCGAGGGACACAAGATTGCGTTCAAATTCGCGCGAGCTGCGATGCGGCGCGCGGTCTTCGGTGTTGCGGCCAAGGTCGAGTGAGTAGGCGAGGTTCACGCTGGCGTGCGTGTTGATGGTGTAGCTCGCGCCGATGGCCACGGTGTCCTGCCAATCGTCGCGCTTGCAGGCGGGCAGGTTGCCGGGCGAGTAGTCGGCATTCAGCAGTCGGCCGGTGAGGTCGGCGCTGAGTTGGGCGGTGATCCGGCGGCGGTAGCTGAGTTCATACGTGCTGTCGAAGTACGGCACCTTGCCGATGCTGGAGACCCAGAGAAATTGCTTATACTTGAAGCTGACGGCGTCGTTGGTGGAGATGGTGGCGACGACGCTGGCTTCGCCGTAGTAGGTCACAAATTCCTTGTCGTCGATCGGCGTAATGTGGCCCGGTGAATCATCGGGATAACTGCGGAAGTCGGGACCGCCGATAAGTTTCACGTCGAGCCATGAAAGTGGTTTGCCTTCAAGACCCGCGAGGATGCGTTGGTAATCACCCGAGGTGCTGTAAGGCGAGAACGCGAATTGCTCCTGATATTGGTGGCCGTAGCGGTAGCCGAGTGTGACGGCGACGGGTGGCGTCACCTTGTAGCCGATGTCGGCGCCGCCGCTTACGTCGTAGCGATCCGCGTAATTCTGGTAGCCACTCGAATTGATCTGCTCGGTCATCAGGTCGTAGTAGACCAGCGAGGCAGTGGGGCGAATGAACCATTTGTCGCGCGTGAATTGAAACGTCACTGCCGCGCGATCCTGCCACTGTTCGCGACGCTCTCTTGGCACACACGTCGCGAACGCACTGAGCAGCGAACCGGGATAAACGGGACCACGCGTCTCACCGTCGATGAAGGTAAAAGTATTTTCGGCAGAGAAGGAAAAATTGTCCGAGTGCCCTTTCAATACGAAGGGAACACGATGCGCGTTGTAGCTCTCGCTGTCGGTATCCTGGAACGTCACGAACTCCGGCGCGTAGCCCACGGAGAGGGCATCGAGCGCAGGAAAATGCAGCACGGGCGCCGCATTCACACCCACGCGCGGCGCGATGGAAGCGATCCACGATTCCTGGTTTTTCAACGCGGCGACGCTGCCTGGCGGCCGTTTGTAAACAGGCGTATGCGCGGCACCGGCGAGGAACACATTGTCGTCGTAGCTTTCCTTCACGGAGACGGAAGCCTCGGTAAGCCACGCAGGGCGCGAGTTGAAAAAGTTATTATCCGCGCCGCCTTCAATCACTGGCGCGAGGATGGCCGCAGCAATCGCTACGGCTGACGAATTCGGCACTTTCACTGGCCGAATTCATCGCTGATTTCGCGCGGCGTTTAACGTCGGCCTTTGCCAAACACTACACGTGCCTTGTTTGCGTTTCAGCCGATGCGCACGCAGACCGCTTTGGTTTCGGTGTAAAGCTCGAGAGCTTCAGCGCCCATTTCGCGACCCCAGCCGGATTGTTTGTAGCCGCCGAAGGGCAGCGCAGCGTCGAAGATGTTGTAGCAGTTCACCCACACCGTGCCGGCGCGCAGCTCGGACGCGATGCGATGCGCCTTCGCGACATCGCGCGTCCACACTGCGGCGGCGAGGCCGTAGATGTTGTTGTTCGCCTGCTTCAAAACTTCGTCCGGATCACTGAACGGAATCGCGCAGACGACGGGACCGAAGATTTCTTCCTCCAAGACTTTCATGCCGGGCTTGGTATCGACGAGCACGGTGGGCTGGACGAAATAGCCGCGATCACCCGCGCGTTTGCCGCCGACGACGGACTTGGCGCCTTCGGCCTGGCCGCTCTTGAGGAATCCCATTACTCGATTCAGTTGCTCCTCGGAAACGAGCGGTCCCATCTCGGTGTCGGGTTCGTGGCCGGGACCGACTTTGATTTTCTTCGCCGCGGCGGAAACGCCGTCGACGACTTTATCGAAGTGCTTCTTGTGAACGTAGAGGCGCGAGCCCGCACAGCAGCATTGACCGTGGTTGAAGAATATCGCGCTCGCCGCACCGGGAATCGCCGTATCGAGATCGGCATCTTCGAGAATGATGTTCGGCGACTTGCCGCCGAGTTCGAGCGAAACTTTCTTCAGGTCATTCGCCGCCGCTTTCACGATCAGCCTGCCGACTTCGGTCGAACCAGTGAACGCGATCTTGTCGATGCCGGGATGACCTGCGAGCGCTGCGCCGGCAGTTTCGCCGAGACCGGTCACGATGTTGACGACGCCGGGCGGGAAGCCTGCTTCCTGAATCAGTTCACCCAAACGCAGCGCTGTCAGCGGCGTTTGTTCAGCGGGCTTCAACACAACGGTGCAACCGGTGGCGAGCGCCGGGCCGAGTTTCCACGCGGCCATCAGTAGCGGAAAATTCCACGGGATGATCTGGCCGACGACACCGATGGGTTCGCGTTGTGTGTAAGCGAAAAATTTTGCGCCGGGCGCGTACGGAACGGAGATCGGAAATGTGCTGCCATGAATCTTCGTCGCCCAACCCGCCATGTAACGGAAGAGATCAACCGCGAGCGGTACATCCGCGACGCGCGCGACGGCGAGCGGCTTGCCGTTGTCGAGCGATTCGAGCCGGGCGAATTCTTCGAGATTTTTTTCGAGAAGATCGGCGAGTTTCCAGATGAGGCGACCGCGATCCGACGGCGTCATGGTGCGCCACGGGCCGGATTCAAACGCCGCGCGCGCGGCTTTCACGGCGCGATCGATGTCCCCTTTGTCGCCGGCAGCCACTTCGCAAATCACTTCGCCAGTGGCGGGGTTGAATGTGGAAAATGTTCCTCCCGATGCGGCGAGGTTCCATTCGCCGTTGATCAACATGCGGCGTGGTTTGGATGAGGCGTCGTGGCCGTTGCCATGACCATTGCCGCTGGTTGCGGCGACGCGGGGTTTGCGCGCAGATGAAAGTTTGGTTTTCATTTTTGTCCTCTTTTGGTGGTTGAGAGGAGTGTGCCCTTGGCCGAAAAAATTTCGACCTGAAAATGAAACGAACTTCCCCGAGGCGATTACCAGACTTCGATCGAATCGGCGGCGAAGATTTTTTCGACAACCGCGCCGTAATCGGCGTCGCCTGCCAATGCAATGACTTCGACGTTTGTCTCCGGGAGTGTGCGTTGCGTCTCGATAACGGCGCGCGTGAGATCGTCTTCCGGCTTCGTGAGGATGTGGAGGATCGTGCGCATCAGAAGCGGAGAACGTAGTGCGATGCGCCGGCAAGCTTCGCAAGTTGTGTGTCGTCGATCTCTTCGTATTCTAGCGGCGACTCGCCAATGTCGTTCAACAGCCCGGCGCCTTTCTGCACATAGATCGGGCGGCCGAATTCGCCGACGATCGGGAAGTAGCGCGAGAAGTTATCGTCGTCCACGAGTTCATCGGTGAACTCGCTGAGTGCCAGCACTGCCGGCCCGCGCAGGTAAACGGTGATGTCCGCCTTCTTCCATGTGCCGACGCCGGCGGCGATGCGAATGCCTTCCGCCGGCTTCGCGCTCGTGCGCGGATCGCCAGTGATGATGAAGAGGGCGGTGGGCTTCATTCAGTTGAAAGATACGAATCGATCGGTGCTGACGATGATGTCGTTCACCACCGTCAGCCCGGCAAACGTCGCGTCATTCGAGAGCGGCATGGAACGTTTGTGCGCGCCGTAGGCACAGGCGTAAAGAGCGAGTCCATCGGCTTTCAACTTTTGAAGAGTGGAATCGCCGACACCGCGCACAGCGTCGTCGATGCAGTAAAGGTAAACGCTGACGCCGCGCGCCATCGCCGCTTCGGCCACTTTGACGCCATGACGAAATCCCGGCTCCTCGGGCGGACAGGAGATGAGCACGCCAAGTTTTTTCCCACGCAATTCCACGCGCGCGACGGTATGGCCGTGCGGAGCAGAGTGTCAAACCGAGGCCGAAGCACGCACAACTTCGATTCGGGGCAAAATCTTCAAATGAGACTGGCCGCGCCGAGTTGGAGTTCTGCGCTTCGTCACGCGTGCAGGAGCGCGCGAACGGTTTCGACGAGAATCGACGGCTGGTACGGTTTGGCGATGAAGGCGTCGAGCCGGACGCTCGATCCGCGTGCCACGTCTTCGGTAACCGTCCCGCTGAGCATCAGGATTTTCAGTTGAGGATGCGCCGCTTTGCACTTCTCGCAGAGTTCGAGTCCATTCCACGGTGTCATGGCGTAATCCGTCAGCAACAGGGCTGGCTTGGACGGCTCTGCCGTGAATGCGGAATAAGCGTCTGAAGGATCGCTGAATTTCTTCAACTGATACCCTTCACCGAGCAACGCCATCTCAACCATATCAAGCAACAACTGTTCGTCATCCACGACGTAGATAAGCGTCGCGGCTGACGAGTTTGCGGAGCGAGGCGGCCTCGCAGGCTGATGATTCGATGGCACCGTAGAAAGCTCATCGGCTGCTTGCGACGGATTTTTAAGCGTGAGATGGCTCGGTGAAAGGGCCGGAAGAAGCAGATTTCGCCCTTGTCATGGCGATTTTCGCCAAAACCCTTTCCAAAGATATACGTTCCGGGGTACCAGTAGCCGCGTGTCAGACAGTGGGGGAGAGCGAGTTTTGCGCGGCATACCTGTCTCGCCGGGGGTTTGCCGAGGCAAGATCGTTGTGCTGCACGAAGAGCGGCTTGACTCAATCGCCCGCTACGAAATCACCGTCGCGGAAATTCCCGAACACATCAATCGCCTCGAGCAATCACTCCTCGCGACGCGCCACCAACTGCTCCAGGTCCAGGAGAAAGTCAGCGTCGGGATCGGTGCGAAGGACGCCAGCATTTTCGAGGCTCACCTGCTCGTGCTCGAAGATCCGACGTTGCTCGATGAAGTCCGCCGTTTTGTCGACAAGGAGAAGGTCAACATCGAGTTCGCGTTCGCCACCGTGTCGGACCGATACGCGAACACGCTCGCCGCAATTGAGGACGAATATCTTCGCGAACGCGCCGCCGATCTTCGCGATGTAACGCAGCGCGTCCTTCACAACCTCCTCGGCACGCATAGAGAACTCGATCTGCACCAACTCAAGGAGCCGTGCATCATCGTGAGCCACGATTTGTCGCCGTCTCGCACTGCCACGCTCGACAGGGAACTGGTACTCGGGTTCGCGACCGATGCAGGTGGCAAGACGTCGCACACGGCGATCATGGCTCGTTCGCTGCGCATCCCCGCCGTGGTCGGCCTGGCCAGCGCCAGTCGTGAGTTGCACACCGGCCAGTACGCGCTGCTGGATGGATATCACGGGCAACTCGTCATCAACCCCACGGACCAGACGCTCTTCGAGTACGGCCAACTCGTTCGCAAGCACGTCAGCTTCGAGGAAAAACTTCGCGATACCATCGACAAGCCGGCCATCACGCTCGATGGCGTTCGCATCACGCTCTCCGCGAACATCGAGAAGGCAAGCGACGCCGAGGGCGTGAAAGCATCAGGCGCGGAAGGCGTGGGTTTGTTCCGCACCGAGTATTTGTTCATCAACTGCGCGACGCTTCCGACTGAAGAGGAACAATACCAAGCCTATCGCGCGGTGGCCGCCGCTCTGAATCCGGCCCCGGTGATTATCCGCACGCTCGATCTCGGTGGAGACAAATTCATGTCGCACCTCAACGTGCCGCAGGAGATGAATCCATTTCTCGGCTGGCGCGCGATCCGGTTTTGCCTGCAAGAGAAGGACATTTTTCGCGCGCAGCTTCGCGCCATACTCCGCGCCAGTGCCGAAGGAAATATCGGCATGATGTACCCGATGATTTCCTGCCTCGACGAACTCGTGCAGGCGAACGCGCTCGTTGACACGTATCGCGAAGAGTTGCGCGTCGAAGGAATACCATTCAATCCGAACATGGAAATCGGGGTCATGGTCGAGATTCCGTCCGCGGCGTTGACCGCCGGAGCTTTGGCGAAGCGCGCGAAGTTTTTTTCCATCGGCACGAATGACTTGATTCAGTACTCGCTGGCGGTTGATCGACTGAATGAAAAGATCGCGCACCTTTACGAGCCGACGAACCCGGCGATCCTGCGCCTGATCAAGCTCACGACCGATGCCGCACGAGCCAACGGTATTTGGACGGGCGTGTGCGGTGAGATGGCCGGCGATCCGCTGATGATTCCGCTCTTGCTTGGACTGGGCGTGGACGAACTCAGCGTGGCGCCGCAAGCCGTGCCGCAGATCAAATACCTCATTCGCCGCATCAAAATGAGCGAGGCGAAGGAGATTGCGGACGCCGCGTTGCAGGCTGAATCGGCGGCGGAAATTCTTGACCGTTCGCAGAGACTGGTTCGATCCGTCGCGCCGAGCCTTTTCGAGCAATAGAAAGCCCCGCAGATTTTCGACGAAACACCATCAAGGCATGAAAGTAATTATTCTCGCAGCCGGATACGCGACGCGTCTTTACCCGCTCACACTCACGCAGCCCAAGCCGTTGCTCGGTGTGGCGGGCAAACCGATGATCGAACACGTGCTCGACAACATCGCGCCGATTCCCGGCATCGACCGCGTCTGCGTCGTGACGAACGCGAAGTTCGCGTCGCATTTCCAGCAATGGGCGGACAACTATCGCGCCACCAAGTCGAAGCTGAATTTTACGATCGTGAACGACGGCTCGACTGATGACACCAACAAGCTCGGCGCGATCGGCGACCTGAACCTGGTGCTCACGCGAGAGAAGATTGACGACGACATCATGGTGGTGGCGGGCGACAACTTGTTCAGCGTGAGCCTGGAGGAATTTGGGCGCGTTTGCCGATCGAAGAATGCGCCGGTGCTCGCGGTCTACGACGTGGGCAATCTTGAGGAGATCAAGAAATACAACTCGATCACGATCGACAAGGACGGCCAGATCACGTTTTTCGAGGAGAAGCCCAAACAACCGCAAAGCACCGTCACGGGCATCGCGCTGTATTATTACCCGAAGTCTTCGTTGCCACTGATTCAGCAATACATCGCGGAAGGGAACAATCCCGATCAGCCCGGACGTCTCGTGCAATGGATGTATCCGCGCACGCCGTTCTACACGTGGCGCGTGCCGGGGTTGTGGTTCGACATTGGCTCGAAAGAAACGCTGGAAGAGGCGAATCGAATCTTCGCGGGCGCCTGACCAGGCGGTTCCCTCCGCGAAGTTCACGGCCACGCGATCTGGTAAAAGCGTCGGGTGTCGTTCGTGATCGCGGTGTTCAAGAGCGTGCTCGTCGTCCGAGCGTTGGTGAACGCGAACACATCGGTCCACGGTGCTGACAGATCATCGCGCGTCTGCAATCGCATCGGCACTCCAATCTCAGCCACCATTCCCAATGTGAACAGCGGTGGCCTGACTTCGGCCCTCAGCCGCGGAAAACCCGCGAATGCGCTTTGCGAAACCAAACCATCGTTGAACGCCGAATAGAAAAAATCTCCGCAGCCCGCAATCGCATTCACAAGATTCCCAATACGTGAATCGTACGCCGACCAGGCGATTCCATCGCGTGAAACCAAAATCAAACCGGGATCACCCGCCACCACGAACTGGCCATGTGCGAAACAAATCGAGCGCCAGATGCTCGACACGGGGGTGGCTTGCAACGTCCATTCGCTACCATTCACGGATCGCAGGATGACGTGTTCTCCCACCGCAACGACGGCCGAGTTGCCAGCCGCAATTCGGAACAGATTGAGAGCGGTTCCAGACTCCACAGGCGCCCAGTTGATGGCGTCCGGCGACGTCAGGATCATGCCGCCGGAGCCAACACCCACAAACAGACCGTTCAAATGGGCGATGGCCGCAAAGGCTCGATTGGTTCCTGTCGAGTGCGAAACCCAGGTCACACCGTCGGTTGACGTCAGCACGTAAGTGTTTCCGCCCGTCACGACAAACTTCCCGCCGGCGAAAGTGATGCCGCGCAGGTTTCCGTTGGTGCCCGAGTTGCGCAGCGCCCAGGAAGCGCCATCACTGGAGGAAACAATCACTCCGCGCGTGCCGACTGCCACGAATTTTCCAACACCGAAAGCCACCGCATTGAGAGGCGCGTTGGTGACTGGGTTCACTGCCGCCCACGTAACGCCGTCTGTCGATCGAATGATCGTTCCGACATTGCCCACAGCAACAAGCGTGTCCCCGTTGCAGGCGATGCTGGTAAGGACGTTGGACTGATAACCAGCCGGCTTCTGGACTGTCCATCGTTCCACCCCGCGGCACAGGTTCACCTGCACCGAACCGGTGCTCGTGATCGGCACCCGGTCATCGGTGACGGTGACACGATAAGGACCAGCATCTTCGGGAAACACCTTGGCGAGCGTGAAAACGGGATTCGTCGCGCCGTTGATGTTGGTTCCATTGAACTGCCATTGGTAGCGCACAGGGAGGCTCGACGCGACATCGACGCTGAGCGTGACCGCCTCTTCGGCGCACACGATTTGGTTCTGCGGTGGCGAGACAATCATGCTCTGACTGAGCGACTGCATCACGGTGCCGTCGGCCCCGACAATTACGAAGCTATTGCTGCCGTACGCGATGGCGCGCCACGCCGCGTTCGTCGGCATTGGATACGCGCACCAGTTGACGCCGTCGCGTGAGTTGACGAGACGATCCTGGCTATTCGGAGAAGAATCCGAGACTGCCACAAATCGCCCGTCCCCGAACGTGACCGCAGTGAGGTTCGCGGCGCTGTGTGACACGCGATGGGTCCAGACCAAGCCATCGGTTGAGGTGAAAATTGTGCCGTTTGTGCCGACGCCCACGAACATGCCCAGACCGAACGTGAGCCGATTGATGTTCGTGACACCCGCAAAACTGCGCACCCAATTCGTCGCATTCGTGGAAACCATTGTGCTTCCGTCCCGGCCCACGCAAACAAAGCGACGGTTTCCATAGGCTGCGCAGAACCACGATGTGTTCAGAATATTTGTGACGACGGGAGTGGTGAGATTGCCATTCGTGTACATGAAAATCGATCCGTTGGTGGTCGGAAAACAAAACCAGCGATCACCGAAGGCGACGGAACTCAAGAGCCCAGCCCAGGGACCAGACGTCCAGGCCAGGCCGTTCGATGAGACAGCGTTGTAATTACGAGTGCCGGTGACCAAAAAGATGTTATTGCCGTAGGCGATACTGCCAAACGCCCCGCCGGGGCTTGAAAGCGCTGGAACCCCGCTTAAAACGCGATTCGTCCAGTTCACGCCATTGGCTGAACACGTAATATCGGTGCTCGTTCCGACAGCGACGAACATTCCATTCACGAACGCGACATCATGGAAATTCGAAGTGGTGCCCGCATTTCGCAGCACCCAGGCATTCAAGGGTGAACACATGATAGCCTTCGGGCCAATCGCCCCTCGTGCTGGCAGGCCGAGCAAACACAGAACAAATAAAAAGCCCAGCCCGACGGCACACGACCGTCGTACAAGATTGGGCAGCCACATGTCCCGCAGAGGCATGGAAGAAGATTAGCGATATTCAAGCGTGCCTGCAACGACGCTTAGCCGTTGGGATGGCTGGCGGATTCGAGGAGAACGGAACATCCGAAGCGCCCGGGAGACGAGATCAGACCACTGTTGAAACCAGCACTATTCCTTACGCTTCGGCGTTTTCACGCTGAATCTCACCGTGGGCTTGCGCGCAATGCTAACGATGCGCGTGTTGCTTTTGCGGCGGCGGCGCTCGACGCGCGCCTCCTCGGAGAAGAAATGCTTGAGCACAACCGAGAGAATCAGCAGGCACGCAACGCCTGCCACGATCCACACGACGGGGTTCTCGAAATTCATAACTCGGAATGTTGTTACCGAGCGGCTCTTGTAAACGACATCTCGGCCAATGACAACGTCAGCCGCGATTTTCCCAGAAACGAAATTCCACCCAGCCGCCAACGACAAGATCAGAATTAATTCCCAGCAATTCGCAGATCAGTCCCACGATTCCCCAGAAGATTCGCGCCACGCGCCCCTGCCACATCAGGACGAATAGAAGCAGAAGAAACATGTTGGCGTGGCGCATCGCGAACTCACGGACGTGGAGCGGCAGCCATTCGGAAATGGCGCGGAAGCCATCGAGCGAAGGCACAGGAATGAGGTTGAAGATCACGGCCATCACTTGAAGGCTGACCAGCATCGCCAGGGCGATGGGCAGCAACGTCTTGTTCTCCGCGCTGATCAATCCAGTCCAGAACGGAATGCACAGCAGCACGATGAGGAGAATATTCATCGCCGGACCCGCGAGCGATACCGCAGCGCGCTGCCACCTCTTCGGGATCAAACTGTCGTTGATGTAAACCGCGCCGCCCGGCAGTCCGATACCACCGAGCACCATGAACACGATCGGCAGGATGATGCTCGTGAGCGGATCGGTGTAATGGATCGGGTTCATCGTGAGGTAACCTTTGTCCTTCACGCTGTAGTCGCCGAATTTGTAAGCGACGATCGCGTGCCCGAACTCATGCAGGCACACAGAGAAAATCCAACCGACGAGAACAAAGATGAAGACTTCCATTAGCGTGCCGTGATCACCACGTAGTTGCGTTTGCCTTTGCGCAGCAGGACGTGTTTGCCGAAGAGCAAGTCATTCGTAGTCACGCTGCGCTGCACGTTCGTTTCGCGGATGTTGTTCACGTAGATGCCGCCTTGTTCGAGATCCTTGCGCGCCTGGCCTTTCGACGTGCAGAGGCCGCCATGCACAAGCAATTCGATGAGTGCGACGCCGGCGCCATCCAACTTCGCGCGTTCGATGTCTTTGGTTGGCGCTTCACCAACGATGTCGTTGAAGGTTGATTCAGAAATCCCATCCAGTCCGCCGCCGAAGAGAACATCGCTCGCGCGCACAGCGTCTTCTGCGGCGCTCTTGCCATGAACAAGTTCGGTGAGTTCGCGCGCGAGAAACTTGTGCGGAGTGCGAGCGCCCGGATTCGCGGCGTGTTGTGATTCGAGTTCAGCCAACTTCGCCTGATCGGCGAACGAAAGCATCTTCGCGATCTTCATCACGTCCGTGTCCTCAAGTTGGATGAAGAATTGATAGAATCGGTATGGCGTCGTTTTCTTCGGATCGAGATACACGGCGCCGCTGGCGGTCTTGCCGTACTTCGTGCCATCCGCCTTCGTCATGAGCGGGAACGTGAGGCCCCAAACCGTCGCGCTCATTTTCTTGCGCGTGAGTTCGATGCCGGCGGTGATGTTGCCCCATTGGTCCGTCGCGCCGACTTGCAGCTCGCAGTTGACCTCCTTGCGCAGGTGATAAAAGTCAAACGCCTGCAACAGCATGTAGCTGAACTCGGTGTAGCTGATGCCGGCCTCGCGATCCTCCATGCGCGCGCGCACCGATTCCTTCTGGATCATCTGGTTCACCGAAAAGTGCTTCCCGATGTCGCGGAGAAAATCAACGAACGTGACGCCATTCGTCCATGTTGCGTTGTCCATCAGGCGCGCGGGATTGGTCTTCGTCTCGAAGTCGAGCAGCGACGCGAGCTGATGCTTGATGCTCGCGATGTTGTGATCGATCTGCTCGCGCGTTTGAAGCTGGCGCTCGGCGGACTTCCCGCTCGGATCGCCGATGCAACCGGTCGCGCCGCCCGCCAATGCGATGGCGTGATGTCCCGCCAGTTGAAAACGGCGCAATGCCAGCAACGGAACGAGATTGCCGACGTGCAGCGAATCCGCCGTGGGATCGAACCCGCAATAAAGCGTCGTCGGCCCGGCGGCGAGCCGCTTCGAAAGTTCGGCAAGGTCGGTGCAATCCGCGAGCAACCCGCGCCATTGCAGTTCAGCGATAATGTCCATGTGCGCGCGAAGTTATCGCGGCTCGCAGAACGCGGCGCAAGAAAAGTGAGGAGTCTCGGGGGGGGGGGGGAGTAGGGGGAGATTTATTAGGGGGGGGTTAAGAAGCGCGCGTGGCGGGGAGGCCAATGGAAATTGAAAACAAACCGCCCAAACAGTACCCCCAGAGGAAAAAAGCCACGCCC
>JBBRBM010000175.1:0-12937 GCA_038205745.1 Verrucomicrobiota bacterium
TGAGCCGTTGCTCCTGCTTGCGCTGGTCGCCGAGAAAATGTTTCACCGCGCCGAGCAGGTAGGAACGGAAACGTCCGCGCCGCGGGTCCGCCGCGCCGAGTCCGCCGCCGGCGAGCAGGCGCGTGAAAAATTCCTGCGTGAGTTCGCGCGCGGCGTCCTCCTCGCGCCCCTCGCGGCGCAGGAAGCGGAACACGGGCTGGTAATACGCCGCGCACAATTCACTCAACGCCCCGCGCGCCTCGACGCTCCGGCCCCGCGCGCGCAAGACGAGCGTCCAGCGCGTCGGGGCGAACGGCGAAGTGTTCGAGGCGTCGCTCACGGTGCTTTTTCGAGGCGCGACAGTTCCTTGTCCAGTTCCGCGATCTGTCGGCGGACGTTCACAACAAGCGGGTGTTCGTCTGTGTAAGTGATCAGGAGTTCCTGCTCTCGCTTACGCATGATTTCTAATCGGGCTGCCGCCCGCAAGTATTCGGGCGATTTGCTGGGCACAACCAGTTTGTAACGAATCTTCACCACTGATTCTTGATTGGAACTGGAAAGAATCTGAAGCAAACCAAATCCATCCTCACGCGTGCGGAAGAGGAACGTGTTTGTGTAGTCCGGTGCGGTGGCCAGCATGGATTCTGGCTTCGCACGGTCCCGCATCAGCGCCCAGTTCCACGCGACATCTTGGGGTGGCATCGTCTCCCACGCGTTCGTGGGGGCCTCAATGGAGACCAGATCGAAAGCTTCCACGATTGAAGCCTGCTCCGTCGCGACGATGGCGACGAGATCGGAACCGCTCGACCCCAGCCATTCCCGAGTGTTGCGCTGATCGGGGCGGAAAGAACGATTGGTCACGAACAATCCCAAATCGAGATCGAAGCAGATCGTTCCAAGCGGGAATCCAAGCCGGAGAGGCAGGGAACACTCCACCGTCGGGAAGAAAATTCTTTCCGCAGAAGTCCGGTTCAACAGGGCGACGAGTTTATGGACTTCGACCGCAGTCATTCCACCTGAGATCGTCAACTCACCGCCTGCGATACGTCCGCGAATTATTGGTGCGCTCAAGACCTTTCCGTCCGACACGATGGCAAGCTGCCTGCTCGCGGTGATGGACTCGAACCGGCGCGCGCCTTCGGCGGTGAGTTCGATGCCAATGGTGGAATACCCGTTCGTCTCCAAAGGAATTCCCGCGCGGGCGACGGCCGTGCCGTCCATCAATACTTCCCGCAGCACCCGGAACGGACGCGGCTTTCCCTTGCCCGGCGATTCCATCAGGAGATCCACCGGCGAATTCGTGTCGCTGTCCTCTGCCACCAAGCGGAACTGAAGCATGGACGCTATGCTGCGGGTGTCTAACTGCGGCGTGGTGTTCGTATCGGCTACGGCGAGGTCAGGGCGATTGGTCAATGTTAGTGCGGTCTGCTGGATCGGTGGCGGCCCATTCTGATTTAGCCCTTGATAGCTCGTCCAACCGCTTCGTTGCGAAACTTCGTCGCTTTTCACAGCCCACCAGATCAAGGCACCCATGGCGGAGATGCAGGCGAAGGCGGCTAACCTTCCCCAAGCGATGTCCGGCGCAAGATCGGTTCGGTTAGCCGGGTTTTCAGCGTCATGTTCCTGACGTTGCGTCTGGCGACTCAGAGACAGAATCAGCAATCCCACAAACGCGCCGAATGTGAGCCACGCACCAAGCCCAGCCGTTCCGGTGAGTGTCAGGACGAGATACAAAAAGCCGGCCAGGTGAAGGAGGGCGTAGCCCAACATGAGTCGTTCCCAAACGAGCGGTATACGGCGATGACAGGCGAGCCGCAGCCAGGCGACGAATCCGAACGCTGCCGCCATCGCGACGACCAACCAGTTGAAAAACTTTAGGCCACCAATTTCAACGAAGCCATTCCATGCGGTCACGCGGTGCATGTGCACAGCCAGCGCTTTCATTAACTCCGAATCAAATGGGCGAACATGCAGACCTCCACCAATGGAAACTCCGGCGGCGGGCAACTCGGCCCAAGATAAGAAAGACGCGAGGAGAACCAGCGCGCAGCAAGCGAAGATGCTCCAAGCACGGGTCGAATTATCAAAGCCGCTGTGACGGGCGGTGGCGTGAAAACTTCCCGCGCCGACTTCGGTGAGATGCTCGACGCTGGTCTGCATTTCGCCGGCACTTTGGAAACGCTTCTCACGCTCCTTCTCCAGCGTGCGCATCACCACGTCATCGACGCGCGGATCGAGGGGTGTGCGTTGCGACGGAGGGGAGAAACGGCCGATGGGCAGTTCGCCCGTGAGCATTTCGTAGAAGACGACGCCGAGCGAATAGATGTCCGCGCGATGATCGACGGTGGCGGGTTTCTCGAATTGCTCGGGCGCCATGTAATGCGGCGTGCCGAGCGCGGCGCCGGTGGCGGTGAGCGAGGCTTCAGGTTTTTCTTCACCGACAATTTTCGCGATGCCGAAGTCGGCGATCTTCACGCGGCCCTTCGCGTCGAGCAGGATGTTCTCAGGCTTAATGTCGCGGTGGAGAATGCCTTCCTCGTGCGCGTATTGCAGCGCTTCGCAAATCTTCGGCACGATGGAGAGAGCTTCGCTCGGCGAAAATTTCCCGGCCTGCATCGCCTGGCGCAGGTTCACGCCATCGACGTATTCCATCAGCAAAAAGTAGAAGCCGCCGGCTTGGCCGAAGTCAAAGATGCTGACGATGTTCGGATGGTTCAGACGCGCGAGCGTGCGGCCTTCGCGATTGAAGCGCTCGGCGAATTGCGGATCGTGCGCAAGCGAATCGGGCAGCAGCTTGAGCGCAACGAAACGGTCGAGGTGCGGTTGCCGCGCTTTGAAGACGAAACCCATGCCGCCGCGACCGATGAGTTCAATCACCTGTAATTGCGGGAACGCCACGGCCAGGCGTTCGAGCGAAGGAATATTGGTCGTGGCGGTCGGCGCAGACTCAGGTGCCACCGCCTGGGCGAGCACGCACTTCGGGCAAAGCCCTTGCGGAGCATCCGCAGGCACAGGTGCGCCACACTTGGGACAAGCGCTGGTCGATTCGTTGGTATTCATCCTGCCCGGTTCCTGAGGTAACGGCGGCGCGAGGTTACACAGAATTTTTGGCCATTGGCAAAACTCACTTCAGCCACTGAATCCGTGGCGATGGTCGAATTGCTGTCGGCGGCAAATCGGTTGCGCGCTTGAACCACGTGCGTGGTTCGCCATGATGGGCGCACGCACATGGCTTGGCTCCGCTTGATCCGTTCAGCCGCGCAGACGTGCGCCCTGCTTTGTGCGGGCGCTTTCATCTGCTGGCAAGGAGTCGCCGCTGAGACGAATGTGTTCATGCCGAAGCCATTTCAACGGACAAACACAGCGCAGCCGCCCCTCTCGCCGGCAGTCTTCAATCCCGACACAGGCATGCGCTTACCGGAAAGGATTCCGTTCGATGACTTCACGATCAGTTACGAACTCCGATGGCGGACAAACCGTGTGTCTCCACAAGTGGCGCCGCCATTCAATCCCGATCCCGGCGCGACACTGAAGAAACCGGTCCAACCGCAGATACCTTTCTTTCAATATGAGAACGTGCCGCTGCCCGCGTTCAGCGGTGAGCCGATCCCGCCTGAACTTTCGTTGCCGCGCGATCGGGTTAGTGCGAGTGAACTGCTGTTGCGAGAGCCTGACGTGGCGTCGATGCGCTACGGTTCGGAGCCGTTGCCGGAAGGAATGGCGTTGCCGCGCACCAACTCCGTCGAGAATCTGCCGATCCCGACGCACTGGCGCATGGAGGATTATCCCGTGTCACGCCAGCACTCGATCTCGACGAACTTTCTCGCGATGACGAACCGGTTTCGGGTCCCGTTCGTGCCGTGGCGTCGCTACACGAGCGGAGACATCGAGACGCCTTACGCGCATGAGAAAGCGTTCGCGTGGCATCCGTATTTTCAAAGCGTGCTGAAAGGCGACTCGCCAATCATCGGCCAGGATATTTTTCTAAATCTCACTGCATCGACTTCCACAGAGGCTGAGTTTCGCCGTATCCCCACGCCAAGCGGCGTCAGTTCGGCGCGTCCGGGAAGCGCGGAATTTTTCGGCGAGAGCGAACAATGGTCGGTGCAGAACAACGTGTCGTTCACGGTGGATTTGTTTCAGGGCGAAACCGTGTTCAAGCCCGTCGAGTGGGCGATCCGGCTCCAGCCCGTTTACAACATCAACCACGTGGATGTGAGCGAAACCGTCGTGGATCCCGATCCTCGTGGCGTGAAACGGTCTTACACACAACGCACGAAAGACTTCTTCGCGCTGCAGGAGGCGTTCGTGGAAGTTCATTTGCGCGACCTTTCGGCGAACTACGACTTCATCGCGTCGCGCTTCGGCAACCAGACTTTCAACAGCGATTTTCGAGGTTTCATTTTCAACGACACCGATCTTGGCGCGCGTGTCTTCGGCAACTACGACAACAATCGCTGGCAATACAACGTGGCCTCGTTCGACATGCGCGAGAAGGACACTTACTCCGAGTTGAACAGTCTTGATGCGCGCGAACAGCGCGTGGCGATCGTGAACCTTTATCGGCAGGACGCGATCTGGCACGGCTACACCGCACAGGCGAGTTTCCATGCGAACATCGATGACGGCGGGACGCATTACGATCGGAACGACAATCTCGTTCGTCCCGCGCCGCTCGGTGACGTGAAGCAGCACGAAGTGCAGTCGTATTATTTCGGCTGGGCCGGGGATGGGCACATCGGACGATGGAACTTGAGCCACGCGTTTTACGAAGTGGTCGGTCGCGACACTTTCAACGGACTCGCCGGCCGCCCCGTGGACATCAACGCGCAGATGGCCGCGCTGGAAGTTTCCTACGATCGCGACTGGATTCGTTACAAGGCGTCTTTCTTCTATGCCAGCGGCGACGACAACGCAGAGGACGGCACCGCGACTGGCTTCGACACGATTTTTGACAATCCAAATTTCACTGGCGGCCCGTTCAGCTATTGGGTGCGACAAGGGTTCAACCTCGGTGGCACTGCCGTGAACCTGAAGCAACGCAACTCGCTCGTGCCGAACTTGCGCACGAGCAAAGGCGAAGGGCAGGCGAACTTCGTAAACCCCGGCGTGTTCATCTACAGCCTCGGCACCGAGATCGACACGACGCCGAAGCTGCGCACGTTCTTGAACGCCAACTACATTCACCTCGCCGAAACCGACGCGATCAAGACCGCGCTGCTCACCGACAAAGTGCGTCCCGAGATGGGCTGGGACTTGAGCATCGGCATGCAATACCGTCCGTTCCTCACGGACAACGTGATTTTTTCGGCGGGCTTCGGCGCGCTGATTCCCGGCAGCGGCTTCCGCGATATTTATCGCAGCAACACCTCGCCCGTGCCCGGTTACAATTCGCGAAGCCGTGCCGGTGAAGTGGATGATTTTCTTTACAGCGCAGTGATGGCGCTGACGCTGACGTACTGAAGGCAAGAGGCTAGCGAAGTCTACCTGGCGATGGCAGCACTTGCCACATGACCTCCTCGCACACACCTGACACGGAGCGAAAACCTCCTTGTGGCAATCCCGTCACAAATATTACCCACAGTTGGCTACTTACGAAAATGGATCGTTGATCGTTCTTCACAAAGAAGCCTATGGCGCCGAATATTTGCCCCGTAATGCGCAGCTTCGTGCTGCTCTTCTTCTCGCTGTTGGTCAGCCATGCCCAGTTGCCACCGTCAACCAACGTCCACCTGCGCCTCGAACCGCGCACCAACGCACTTGACCTGATGGTGGACGGCAGCGCCGGCTCTGGTGCGTTCTTCATCTATCAGGCCCACGATCCCCAATCGCTCCGGGACGGTCCTGCCGTGGCGGTGCAGACGAACACTCCGCTGACCAACGGCCTGCGCTTTTCCATCCCGATGCCCGGCGCGCTACCCAGCCAGATGTTTTTCACCGCCGCCCATTGGCCGGGCCGTGCGGTGGAGGAGTTTGGCGAACCAGAGAACTATCCGGACATCCCGCCGCCGGAGATGGTGCTGTTCACCAGCGGAGCGCCCGTGCCCCTCACGAGCGGACAGATCTTCACTGTTGATTTCTTCATCACCGACCCCGCTGGACAAATGCTCGATGTGTCGGGGCCAGCGGCCATACTCATCTTCCGAGAATCCGATGGTGCGCTACACCCGGACGCAACGGTGTCTCCATCTGCAGGCCAGTTGACCAACGGTCATTTGAGCTTGCAGGTCACCGTTCAATCCATCGCGCCGCTCAACGGCTACGTTCTTGGCCTTGGCCCGGACCCCGGTGGACTGGCGGCGTTAACGAAAGGACTTTTATTCCTCGCAGCGAGCGGACTGAATCAGCCGCTCAAACCCACGGCCAACGTTGCCCCACCAACTCTTGAACAGCTCCGCATCAGCAACGCCGACGCCGGCCCGTCGTGGAGTTATCCGCTGGCGGGCAGCGGACATCCCGTCTCTGGCACGTTTGGCGAATGGCGTGGCCTGAATAACAAGGATGTCCACCGTGGAGTGGACCTGGCGGCAGTGGCGGCCAGCACCGCCGTTGCGGCGCGGGGCGGAGTGGTGTCGCATCGCGGCACGCTGGCGGGCATGGGCGATTGTCTTGTCGTGGATCATGGCGGCGGGTGGTTCTCCCGCTACTTGCACCTGGACCCCGCATATATCTCCGTGGCCGTCGGCCAGGCGGTGGCGCGCGGGGCCGCCCTCGCCACGCGGCTCTACGCGGTGGGCGCATGGCCGCAGCATCTCCATTTCGAGATTCGGCATGGCGCCAACCAGGCGCAATGGAATTTCGGTTCGCCCGGCGTCGGCCAGGACCCGTTGCAAGACCCCAGCATCTTCCCCGTGGCGGCGGGCACTCAATCTCCACGACTGGAGGAATTCGGTTTGACCCGCCAGCATCCTGGCCAGAACGCATTCGTGAAAGCCGCACCCACGGCGAACGCTCCCGGCCCGATCTATCTGTTCGCCAAGCTCCTCGACTTGGGAGGCACCCCCCGGCTGGGCTTGCGGGCCATGAGTTTTCAGCCCGAGGGATTGGCCGTGCCGGTGGAAATCCGCCCTGCGGACGACACCGCCATCACCGCCCTCCTCCCGTCTGCGGCCGGCGCGGAAAAGGGCTTCGCCCGCTACAGCGGCGCTCATGCGGCGACTCCTGACCGCCTCAACCACTTCCGCTACTGGTGGCGGTGGGATACTTCGGCCTACAACAGCACCGACGAGCGCAAAGGGCCGCGTGCCATCCTCCTGACGGGCACGGACCACAATCCCGTTACCGCCGAATTCCACTTCACCTTTGGGCCGCAGGTCAAGCCGGGCACGCTCACGCCGTTGAGCGCGCTGCAATACCAGTTCACTCAGGTGGCGCACCTGGGCACGAACACGCCGGTGGCGCTCGGCAACGCGGCGCTGTTCGTCCAGCCCGATCAATACAAGCTGGAAATCATCCGGCCCAACGGCCAACCGCTCGGTGGAGTGACGTGGTCGCCGCCGTTGGTGGGCGGCACGCGGGTTTTCACCGCCCACTTGGAGGAGGAGGTTCACACCTTCACTCTGCCGGCGGGAGCCACGGCGGAGGCGCTGAAACTGCGCGTGTCCAGCCGCCTCGCGCCGGACATCGCCCACGAGCTTTGCCTGTGCGGCGTGGCGGGCATGGCGTTCATTCCGGGCGGTGCGTTTGCGATGGGCAGCGATGAGTACCCAACGTGGTACGGTGAGCAGCCCATCCACACGGTATCCGTGAGCGGATTTTGCATGGACAAGTATGAAGTGACGAAAACGTTGTGGGATGAGGTTTACCAGTGGGCCATCACGCACGGCTACACCTTTGACTACGCCAACAGCGGGCAGGGGAAGGCGGCGAATCATCCGGCGCACTCGATGACGTGGTATGATGTGGTGAAGTGGTGCAATGCGCGGAGCGAGAAGGAGGGGCGGGTGCCGGCGTATTACACGAGCGCAGCGCAGACGGCGGTGTACCGGAGCGGGCAGGTGGGCGTGCAGAACGACTGGGTGAAGTGGAACGCGGGCTACCGCCTTCCCACGGAGGCGGAGTGGGAGAAGGCGGCGCGGGGCGGGTCCAGCGGGCACCGGTTCCCGTGGTCGAATGTGGAGACGATCACGCATGGACAGGCGAACTACTACAGTTTTGCCAGCTACGCCTACGACATCAGCCCGACGCGCAATTATCATCCGAGTTTCCAAGGGGGCGGGACTCCGTACACCAGTCCTGCGGGTTATTTTGCACCTAATGGCTATGGACTTTACGACATGGCTGGGAATGTTTGGGAATGGTGCTGGGATTGGTATGGGTCGTACGGGGGCGCTGCGCAGACTGATCCGCGTGGTCCTGCTACAGGCTCGTACCGCGTGATCCGCGGGGGCAGTTGGAACGACTACGCGATCGTCTGCCGGTCGGCGCACCGCAACATCTTCGTCAACCCGGACTTCCGGGACCACTATGTTGGGTTCCGCGTGGTTCTGGCCCCAGGTCAGTAAGAGCTAGAACAGCAGAGCGAAGCTGCCCGGAGCAGGCGAGGCGGAGCGAGGGACGAGCGCAGCCGTGCCTGCGGAGCGGCGGAATGTTGGAGCACGGACATTCCTGTCCGCCCATGCGTGGCGCGAAGGAATACGCGTCGCCAGCCGACAGGAATGTCGGCGCTCCTTTTATGAGCAGCAGAAGCGGAGCCTGCCTGCGGAGAGGCAGCGGAGCGCCAGTTTGAAATCAAATCGTCCAGCAATGAAAAGAAACAAAGCCTGCGCAGTGGTCGATTTTTTTGAAAACCGGTTCATGCCTTCGAAGCTGACATGCAACTGAAACTCTTTGTCCTGCCGATCAAGGCAGCGAATGATTCGCTATGATCTGCACGGTGAAAGTCGAGAACGGAACCATTTGCCTGCCATCCGGCTCCGGCTTTTGACACGCGCAGACCGGAACGATATTCTCGCGCCATGAAAGTCGCGCTCACGCCACATCAGGAAAAATTTATCGCCCGGAAGCTCAAGTCCGGCGGATACCTGTCTGAAAGCGAAGTGGTGCGGGAGGCGCTCCGCGTTTATGAATTGAACGAGCAGGAGGACAATGACCCGGCACTGGAATCGGCGTTGCGCCATTCGTTGCGCTCGCCGCTGAAGAAATACCGCCCCGGCCACTTCGGCTCTCTCGGTCAACGCAACGGACGCCGCGCGAGCAAGTGACCCGGCTGCAAATCTGTGTCCGCCACGATGCCGAGTTGGACGCGCACGGCTATTTTGAATACATACGCGAACGGAATCCCGAAGCTGCCTTTCGTTTTCTCGACGCGATTGATGAAACTGTCGAAGCCCTGGCAAGCCAGCGATTGGTTGGTCGCTTGCGGCGGTTTCGAGGCAAAGACCTCAAGAACATCCGCTCGTGGCGTGTGAACGAGTTTGAGAATTATCTCATCTTTTACCGGGTCACAGTTGAAGAGATCGAAGTGCTTCGCATCAAACACGGGTCAATGAATTTTCCACGGGCGTTGCGCACTCCGCTGGAGTGATGCTGTGTCGCGTGTTTTCGCCATGCAGAACGGTGTTGGCATTTGCCGTTTGCTGCGGCAATCATGATCGCGCTTCAAATAATAGCAATGCGCGCACACTCCGTTCAACGCAGCAGCCGAAGCCATCAGGCTCTGCTCGAGATTGTTCTTCTGCTCGCGCTTGTTTCCACTTGTGTTGCCGCGAGTGATTCCGGCTATGGCCCCGCGATCTCGGTTCCGCGCGAAGTGCCTTCTACCGTCGCTCGTCCTGAACGTTCCCTCGTCGATCAAACCTGGGACGACACGCGTCCCAAGAGTGCGGGCTGTCTCGAATGTCACAAAGGCACGGACACTCACTCGATGCATCAGTCACCGAACGTGGTGCTCGGCTGCACCGACTGCCACGGCGGCAATCCGACGCCGGGACTCACGATGCGCAAGGCACACGTCGAACCGCGTAATAAAATCTTCTGGGAAAGTTCGGCGAACCCGAGCGACTCCACCGTGCTGCTGAACCAGGAGTCGGCGGAGTTCATCCAGTTCGTGAACCCCGGCGATTTACGCGTCGCGGAGAAGACGTGCGGTGCCTGTCACGCCAGCGAAGTGTCGCGCACCGGTCACAGCATGATGCGTCACGGGGCGATGCTCTGGGGCGCGGCGCTTTACAACAACGGCGCGTTTCCGCTGAGGAATTATCGCTACGGCCAGGCGTATGGGCCGAACGGCGAAGCGCTGCGGCTTTTGAATCCTTACGTGCCCACACCCGAAGAGACGCGCACGAATGGTGTGCTGCCGTTCCTTGATCCGCTGCCGCGATTCGTCATCGGGCAGCCGAGCAATATTTTGCGCATCTTCGAAAAAGGCGGTGAGAAGCAGCTTCAGCTCGGCGTGCCCACGCTCAACGAGCCGCCGGGAAAACCAGCGCGGCGTCTGAGCGATCGTGGCCTCGGCACTCTGAATCGCATTGATCCAGTTTTTCTGAATCTCCAGAAGACGCGCCTGCACGATCCGTTGCTCGATTTCATGGGGAGCAACAATCATCCAGGCGATTATCGATCGAGCGGATGCTCTGCGTGTCACGTTGTTTACGCGAACGATCGTTCGCCCACGCACTCGGCGTATTATTCCAAGTATGGCAATCAAGGGCTGAGTTTCAGCGGCGATCAGTCGATCCCGAAAAACGAGAAGGGTCATCCGATCAAACACCAGTTCACGCGCGCGATCCCGACGAGCCAGTGCATGAACTGCCACATGCATCAGGGGAACCTCTTCGTGAATCCATTCCTCGGATACACGTGGTGGGATCAGGAGAGCGACGGCGAGTTCATGTATCCCGAGAAGCAGAAGAATCCGACCGAGGCCGAACGTCTCGCATCGCTGCGCAACAATCCCGAGGAGGCGGCGTCCCGTGGGCTGTGGGGCGACAATGACTTCCTCGAAAAAGTCGCGGAGCTGAATCCGAAGCTGAAGCAGACCCAGTTTGCCGATTATCACGGGCATGGCTGGGTGTTCCGCGCCGTGTTCAAGAAGGACAAAAAGGGAAATCTTCAAGACCTCCACGACAACGTGATTCCCCACGACGATCCGCAGAAGTTCGGCAAGGCGATTCATCTGAAGGACATCCATCTCGAACGTGGGATGCAGTGCGCGGATTGTCACTTCGACGTGGACGTGCATGGCAATGGGAAGCTTTACGGCGAGCCGCGCGCGGCGACCACCATCGAGTGCATCGACTGCCACGGCACCGTCGATCAGCGTCCGACGCTCGTGACGAGTGGCAACGCCACCGGACCTGATGGCAAGCCTGTGAACTTGAACACGAGCGTCACGCCATGGGGCCCGCGCTTTACGTGGGAAGGCAAGCGGCTCTTCCAGCGCTCGACCATGAGCCCCGATGTGCGTTGGGAAATTCCGCTGACGCGCGATACGATCGATCCGACATCGCCGAGGTACAATGCGAAGAGTCGTTACGCGAAAACGTTGCACCGCGACAATGCCACCTGGGGCGATGTTCCTGGGAAACGAAATGCCGACGGCTCCTGCCCCGAGCTGGCGCACGACAATCGCAACGTCTCGTGTCAGGTCTGCCATTCGTCGTGGGCCACGAGTTGTTTCGGCTGTCACTTGCCGATGCGCGCGAACCAGAAAGTGGCCGGCAACAAGTTCGAGGGGCTCACGACGCGCAACTACACGCCGTACAATCCGCAGGTGGTGCGCGATGATGTTTTCCAACTCGGCATCGACGCGACGTACAAGAATCACCGCCTTGCGGTGCTGCGTTCTTCGAGCGCCGTGATCGTCGGTTCGCAGAACGGCCAGCGTGAGTGGATTTATTCGCAGCAGCAAACCGTGAGCGCCGAAGGCTACAGCGGCCAGGCTTACAATCCGCATTTCCCGCACACCACGAGTGGCAAAGGAACCACGAAGAATTGCACCGACTGCCACGCTTCGAAGGAGAACGATAACAATGCGTGGCTCGCGTCGCTGCTTGGGTTCGGCACCGGCACGGTGAATTTCTTTGGCCGTTACGCTTACGTCGGTTCGGGCAAAGGCGGACTCGACGCAGTCGTGTGGACGGAGCAAAACGAACCGCAGGCCGCGCTTGGCAGTCACTTGCAGAAGCTCGCTTACCCTGACAACTTCGCGACGCATACGGAGAAGAACAGCGGTGAACTGAAGGAAGCGCACCATCATCATGCGAAGGAGATTCTCGATCTCACCTTGCGCGGAGAATACCTCTACACGGCGAACGGCGAGGATGGTTTCGAAGTGTTCGATGTGGCGAACATCGACAACAAAGGATTCAGCGAACGCATCGTCAGCACGCCGGTTTCGCCGCTCGGCCAGCGCACTCGCATCCCGACGAAATACGCCACGAGCGTCACGCTTCCGAGCACGCTGGGCATTGACCCAACGCGCCTGCCTTACCCGACGAACAGCATGGTCGAACTGGATCCAGTGAATCAGCCGGGAAAGATGGTCGAGGTTTACACCGGCAACGAGGAGCAGAAGATAAGCCTCATCTACGCCTGGGTCTTCATCACGGATCGCGAAGAGGGATTGGTCATGGCGACGGTCGCGACGCTGGTGGATGGCAAGCCCGACAATAATTTTCTGGAGAAGGATTTGAAGATCATTCGCTTCAACCCGGACGGAAAGCTCTCCGGCGCGATGCACAGCTACATGGCGGGGACGAATCTGTTCGTCGTTGGTAAGAACGGTTTGTTCGTGCTCGGCCTTAGTAATACGGAACTCGTTGCGCCCGCGTTGCTCGGCGAGTTGCGCGAAGGACTGAAGAATCCGAAGCACATTGCCGTGCAGTTCCGATACGCGTTCGTTTGCGATGACGACGGACTGAAGGTTATCGACATCAGCAACCCGTCCCGACCGAAGCTGGTGCCGGGTGCAACCGTGCCGCTCAAGCAAGCAGGCCGGCTTTACCTCGCGCGCACT
>JBBRBM010000176.1:0-12908 GCA_038205745.1 Verrucomicrobiota bacterium
GACAACCAACATCATCGTGGCCAGGAGCCACGGCAGGGCCAGGCGAAAGAACCGGCGTTGCGGCGTGTTTTCCATTGGTGGAGTCGTGCCAGTTGAAAGCATGGCTCAGGGTATTGGCAACTGGGAAGTGAAAGCGACCTCTGACAAGTGCGGAATGCGAAGTGCGGAACGCGGAATAAATACTCCGCATTCCGCGCTCCGCACTTCCATGAGTCCGCAGACGATCCGCCTTTAAGAACAGGGTCGAGATGCGCCCTTTACTGTACGCCCAAACAAATGACTCGATAGAAGCGCATGGATGTGGCGCTCAACAGGCTTTCCTGCGGGACATCGTCCACTTCAACCGTTCGTTCGGAGGCCGAGGAGGAAATGGTGGCCAAAGGGTACCATGTGTCGCGCGAGGTGCCGCTGTATTGAACCAAGTAATGGCGATTCGGCATGCCGGTAAAGCGCAGCGATATGCCGCCCGTTTGTGTATTGTGCACCATTTGCAGCCGCAGCACGCTGGCCGCACTGGCTGGGTCCGTGCCCGCCAAAAACTCCGCGGCGTTCGACATGCCATCTCCATCCAAATCCTCATTCGCATCGATGGGATTGAAAGGGTCGAGTCCTCGGGCCAGTTCCCAGGAGTTAGGCAACCCATCCCCGTCGCTGTCGGCGTCCGTAATGGTCAACAGCGCGTGCTGGCTGAGAGTGACGGCGAAACTATTGGACACCAGGACCGAGTAGCTCCCGGCTTGGTCCGGCATCACTCGCGGAAGAATGAGAGTCGAATTGGTCGCACCTGGCATAACGTTATTCCCCAAACGCCATTGATAGGCGATGCCCGCTCCTGCTGCGACCACGTTAAACGTCGCGGGATAACCAGCGATGGCGCTGGTATCGTTGGGGTCCGCCAGAATGACGGGAGGCATATTGGATGCGGATCGGTTCGCCGCGCGAGGCGTAGCCAGCGAATAAAAGCGCTCGACCCTGCTGCCACCATCCGGAATGGAGCCTTCGGAAATGCCGGCTTGTTGTGGACCAAAATCCACCCCGGTTAGCGACACCAGGCTCGTATTATACAAACGCAGAGATTCCCCTGCGACATCCAATTTGAAGTTGACGTGATTGTGGCCGCTCTTTTCGTTATCATCCGCCAGCCACACCACCCAACTCTTGGCGTCCACGAAGGTCAGGGGCGCGATTTGAAACTTGGTTCGGCACGGTAACGATGGATCATCACTGAGAAAAAGGCCCGTCAGGTTCACGGGTAGATTCGCGTCATTGTAAATCTCGAACCAATCGCTGCCGCTCACCGTCCCGGCCAGCCATTCGTTGAAGCGCAGATCGGAGGGTGAGGCCAACGTCGCCGGAGCGGAGTTCGAAGCGCCCGGCGTCGGCGTCGTGAGCAATTGCCAGACACCGCCGCTTCTGCCGATGGAACGGGTGAGTTGTTGTCCATACTCCACTGAATCCACCAATTGCCCGTTGGGATTGAACAGGCAGACCGCGCCGGATTCGTCCGCGAGGTTCAAACCACAGTCAAGTTGGGACGCGGCGTTGGTCGAGGGCGGGCGTTGCGGGTCGCACCACACGACCAGAAGCCCCCCCGACGGAATCGCTGTGCCCACTGGAAAAATCCATTGGCGGGGCGCTTTGGGATCCACACTCAAACTCATGCCGTTCAACGAAAAGGGCACGAGCGAGGGGTTGTATAGTTCGATCCAATCCGCAATGCGTCCCGACCCATCAACGATATTTACATTGCGGGCCTGCACTTCATTCAAGCGCGGACCGGTGTAGCTCGCCAGATAGTTTGGCGCGCCGGGGCTGCTGCTGCCAGGAAACCGGAGTATGGCCGCGGCCCCATCCGGCCAGCGTCCCTCGCTGATGCTCTCGCTCTGGAGACCAAACGTGACTCGACTGAGTTCCACGGCATTTTCAGAAGAGAGCACTAATGTTTCTCCGCCGGCCGATAATTTGAAGTTCACGTGCTGCGCACCCCAGTTCTCGTCTGCCACCAACTTGAGATGCCCGTGCGGCGGCACGAACGTCAGGCGGCGGATGCAGTGGACGTTATTACTCGTGCTCAGGAATAAACCGCCCAACGGCACCGGAAAAAGAGAGGCATTGTAAAGTTCCAGCCAATCGTCGGACCCGGCGACCGGATTGGCCAGCCATTCATTGAAACTCCAAGCGGTGGCGGGACCCACCGGCGCAGCTTCATTCGCTGTTCCGGGGGTGGGCAAAGTCAGTTGCCAGCCGGCTTGGAGCCGCCCCACCGAGCGTCCCGCTATCTGATAGCCGAAGCTGACGACGTCCACGCGTGTGCCCGAAGCGTTGTAGAGCGAAACTGTTTCACCGTCCCGGTTGAGATTGAAACCGCTGTGAAGTCCGGACCCGGAATTCGTGTCACACCACAGCAGAAGATAACCACCTGCGTCCATCATGGTCTGTGCCGGAAAAACGAACTTTCGAGGATTGCTGTCGTCGGTGCAACTCCAGCCACCAAGGTCCATAGCCGCGGGGCCGCTATTAAAGAATTCAATCCAGTCCGGGTAAGTTCCCGCGTGTTCCACCGAACCGCCGTTCTCCGCCATCAGTTCGTTGATGAGAAGGTTGGAGACCGTGCCAGGAGTCGCCGGATTGCCCGGGGTTCCGTAGATGATACTGGCACGCCAGTTTGCGGGATCCTCCGGATCGCCCAGCACATTCACCATCTCCAATGACGCCCCGCCCCCATTGGCCGCGCTCGGCCAACCGTTCGCATTGCCGTAAGCAACGGAAGTCACGATCTTCCCGGACGACTCGCGCAAAGTGATTCGTTCGCCACCATTCGAGAGAGCGCCATTGTAATAACCGGCCACGGATGTGCCGGGATAACGCGCGGCGAAGGCGGTGGGATTCACACTGGACGCGAGAACCAGAATCGCGCCGGGCGCAAGGACCGATCCCGCCGGAAAGGAAAATAGAATGCCCTCGAAAGTGCATCCGCTCAAATCCACGGCGGCATCCCCTGTGTTTTGCAGTTCGATGAACTCATACGCGGAGCCGCCCGAAGGATTGTACATGATTTCGGTGATGCGGACGGGCGACGCCATTTGGGCGACCTGGAAGGACGCGACATTCGCCGCGCTCCAAGTGGCTCCATTTAACGCGCGCGCCTTGATCAGACAGGAACGCGCCAGCGTCAGGGGACCGCTGTAAATCTGCGCCTCGGGGGAAACGGCTCCGGTGCCGTAAATGCGCGGATCGGTTCCGTTGGTCGTGTAGTAAATCGTGCCCCTGACGTTCGCCATGGTAAGAACAAATCCCGCAGGCACGGGTCCGCCATGTTGGTTGAAAGATGGAGTCGTGACCCAGACCGCATTTGGATAAAGGCTGGCCATGCGGAAATGGTTCAACACATTGCTGGAGCGTTGAGGAAAATAGATGTTGCGCAGGAAATTCAGTTCGGCCAGCCACTCCACGTTGCGCGCATAGGGCAGATCCTCGCGGCCCGGCGCATTATCGCCCCAACGGGCCGACTCAAGAACGATCGCCGGATCGATCTCGGCAATCCGTCGGAGATACAGCGCGGCGGGATTATTGTTCTCTGGATGGACCGGATCGACTGCGGAGTTCGAAGGATTCACATAGAGCAGACCGCCGTTGAAAAAGTGGCGATGAACGTGGTCGGCGAACAACAAACGGAACTCGAGGTTATTGCGGAGGAAGGCTAAGAGCTGGCCGGGAGAATTGGCGTTGTTCACTCCTACCGCGTTGTAATTGACATCCTTCAGGATGTGCTCGGCATCCCACGAGACGAAACTAAATCGGCCCGCCGCATCCCGCTTGCGCATGGCATACCAATTTTGAAACGGCCAGTCATCGTTCCCGGCGTAAAGATTCACCAGCATGTAATCGATGAACGCGGGGATATCGAGATACTGCTGGATTTGTTCGTATTGGGCGTTGTGCTCGATGTCGGCGTTGGCCAAAGCCATCATGGCATTCCAGGCCACGGCGTCCCCGGAGACGACTTCGAACGTTCCGGTGTTTTTGACCACGTCGTATTGCTCCGGCTCACCGCCGAAGAAGGAGGCGGCAAAGTCTTCGTCCGGACGTTCGTGAACATTGTAAATCCCCCAGTACAGGCCGTTGAGATAGAGGTGAACAAACTTTCCGTGTGCTGCCGGGTGACCCATGGCGCCTTGCAAGTCGCTCAAGTATTGGTCTCGAACGTATTGGGCGCGCCCCCGCTGGCTAAGGTCTGTGCGATGGGTCCACGTCAAATTCAGGCCGGCATCGAGTATCAACGTGTTAAACGTTTTGACCGGTGAACCGGGAAAGAGCGCGTGGTCTAACGCACCCTCTCCGTAGTCCCCGCGGAAGAACAGACGGAATGAATGTTTGTGAGTGCGATTCGGATCCCGGCTCGTGCCACCCTGGATGCGCAATCCCGCCTGGGATGCGAAGCCGCCATGTCCATCAGGATTGAGCAATTCCACCGAGGCGGCCCGCTCCCACGCAGCGCGTTCCGCAAACGGCGGTCCAGGATTGGCATAGAGGCCCGCCTCTTGGCTGAACAGATCGTTGGCGGGCAGGACCACAGACAGGGTTGGCAGATTAGTCAAAGCGATCCGAGCCAGTGGACTGGAGATTGCGTTGGTAATCACTTGCGGATCCATTTCGTAATCGGCCGGCACAGTCACGCCGCCGTCCACCGTGTTCCAACTCGAAGGAAATCCATTTGGCCTCGCAGGTTGAGTGAGAACTTGCTCCGGAAAAATGTAGGTGTGCGTCACGACCCGCGAAGAGAGAAAACCCACCCGAAAACCTGCCGCACGCACCGTCACCACCGCTCTGTCTGGTGAGCCGGCGACCCAGACAGCACCGGTGTAAAGCAGACTGGTTTCCGATGGTTCGCGGCCATCGAGTGTATAACGAATGGAGGCCGCGTCCGTCTCACAAAATAACGTCAATCCAAACGAGTTTTCAAAAAATCCGCGTTGCACGCTAAAATGCGGCGGCGCCGCGACACCGGTGTAAATAACTGCGCTACTGTTGGGACCGCCGGGCGTGGGAACAGCCAGATAACCGTAGCTGGCTCCGATCAAACCGAAAGAGATGTCAGGACGTTGCTCCGGATACTTCGGAGCAAATCGCGTCATCGGATTGCCGGCGGGATCGAACAACGCCAGATATTCTCCGTAGGAACTGAGCTTGAAGTTCGTGTGGAGACGGGAACCGTTCGTGCGATCCTTGCCGGACGCGAAAATGAAAAGATACTCGTTCGGGCCGAGGATTCGATTCGGAAATATCCACTTATTGGTTTGCGCGGAATCATCCGTCAGCGTCCAACCGGCGAGGTCGATAGGTTGTGCGCTGCGATTGTGGATTTCAATCCATTCCTGAAGCTCACCGTCTTCATCACGAATTCCTTGCTCGTCGCGGGACGAAGTGAGCAGTTCGCTGATCACCACCGGCGCGGTGTCGGGGATTTCCTCGCCAGCAAAGGCAGCCACTGTTCGCATCACGATCGCGAACATGCTGACGGTAATGGATAAGGTGCCGGACAATCTCTTCACCAACGATCGAAAGCACCGGGTGTGCCGGGCGGGAAATAGTCTTGAGGAGCATCCCCGGTGTCAAGCAGGGACTTTCTCCCATGTGAAGTGTCCTAAAACAAGGCTGGGCATGTGTAGATAAAGGACAGATTTAAAAGGATCGCTGACGTTCAGCGCACCAACCGGACTCGATAAAACCGCCCACACGTGGGCGCGTTGGTGGAGAGCGCGTGCTCGAAAACCAGTTCGGATTCCAAAGCCTTGCGCGGCCACTCAGGACCGGAAACAGGAAGGAAATTCGAGAGAGAATTGTCAGAAAATTCGAGCTGATATTTCCTTCCGATCACGGCATCCCAGGAAACTCTGGCCATATTCCCACCCGGCAGCGCAACTCTCACGCGAAGGGCTGAAGATGGATCGCGCGGATCCGTTCCCGCGAGTTGTTCGGACGCATTTGTGAATCCGTCCTCATCGGGATCCCCATCGGGACCGGAATCGCCCAGAGCCGAATGTGAGTCAAGATTGTGCGCCAATTCCCATTCGTCCAGGAGTCCGTCGCCATCGGTATCCATTCCTTTGGACAACTGCACCACTACAGGTTCGATGAAGATCCAATTTGTCCCGGAACCTGAGATTCGCCCCACTCCGCCCGTATCGAACGCCCGCACCTGGGCGTTGGTGTCAATGAAGGCCCGGCCCACGACGACGGCGACTTTCACCGTGTGATCGGGGCATAAATCTCCAAGGGCTGAGAATGGAATGGAGATTTCGATGAAGTCAGCGTTCTGTTCCGCGCGAAAGCCCTGATGTCCGATGCCGTTCGTCGTTTGTGGCGAACGATTGTATTGCTGAATCTGCGCTCCACTGATGGCGGGAAAACCGTTGGCGAGAAGAAACACGCCTTGGCCCGTCTCGAAAATTGTCACGGGCCGGCTGAATCGCGGGAACGTCCCGTCCGCGGTTTCATCGCCCAGCAAAGCGACGACGGACGGTGAAAAATTCGTGAACACGAGGTTTTCCGCGAAGTCCAGCGCGTCCAGTCCTTCCTCCGTTCCTGAAATTCCATCTCCCAGCCCAATTAGATTGCTGACCCCTGGCAGCGTCGGAATTTCGAGCAAAACATAAATGTCGCTGGTGTTTTCAATCATCACGTCACGCAAGCCGAGATACAGATTGGTCCCGTCGTTGTTGACGTGCAGGGTTCCGAGGTTGGACCATTCGCCGGCCCGAGCCGGAATTCCATCTCCGATGAAATCAAACGTCTGACCATTGACGTTTCCGTCCGCGTCGTTACCCGCTTCGGGCATTGCGACCGTGGGGCTGTGCCAGGACGCAGCATGGGTCAGCGCAGGCTGGGCACGGTGAATCACCATCGTGTCAAAGACCTCGCCTTGCCCATCGACGGCTTCGATCTTTAAACGTTCGGCGTTGAGCGAAGCGCGTAATAAATGATACCGGGCGTAAAATTGAGCGCTGGTCTCGTCGCGAAAAAACATTGAATAGAGGTTCCCCCCCCCTCCCCCGGACACGACGCGATGCACTCCTCGGATCGGCGCGAAACGTTCGTAATTGTGATCGTGCCCGTTGAAAATCGCTTGCACACCATACTGGTGGGCGATCGGCAGAAGCATGTCTTGCAGTTCCAGTTGGTCGGAAAGGTTGTTCGCGTTCTGGTCTTCCCGGGCGTGAAAGGAGGAAGTGCTGAGCGGTAGATGAAAAAACAGCATCTTCCACGGCTTGCCGGTCCGGGCGAGGTCATTGGTTAACCACTGATATTGCGGTGAGCCATTCGTCAACGCGAGGTGAGCGAAGTCCGGGCGGAACCTAAGGTCTGGAACGAACAAACAGACGAAGTGTGCTTCTCCATGATCAAAAGAATAATAATGTTCCGTGCCGGAGGCGGAATTGGTCGGCAGAAACAGCGCCTCGAGGTAAGGCGCATCGCGGTCGGCGGTGTCGAGATCGTGATTTCCGATGGTGGCAAACCACGGGACCTCGCTCATTTGGTTTCGGTAAACGCTGAGAAATCGCAGGTCGGCCGCGCCGGTCTTAAAGCTCTTATAAACGATGTCCCCCAGGTGCAGCACGAGATCGGGCGCGGCCAGTTGCAGTTGCCGCGCGATGTCGTATTGGGCCAGGCTCCCGGCGCCGGTGTCCCCCACCAACGCAAAGGTGATGTCCCCCGATTCGGTGAAGGTGCGGAAGCTGAAGGTCGGGGAAGCAGCCTCTTCATCGCCGATCCGACTGCGCACCTGGTAAAAATAGCGGGTTCCCGGCCACAAACCGGAAAGCGAGACGGAATGGGTGGAATTGCTCGCGCAACTGATGGCTCTCAGACTCAACGAGTTCGACGCTGTGCCGACGAAGACCAACCCGGTACTCGTCATCGGAGTTTGCCAGACAATCAGCGCAGAGGTCGTGGTCACACTTTGAACAAACGGGCTTCGCTGAAAGTTCGCCAGTAGTTCGGCGGCCAGCACTCGATCAAAAGGAGTGTTCGTCGCGCTGTGCAATTCGACGGCCAGGAGATTTTCGCCAAGGATCAATAAATGTTTGCTCTCCGTGAGATTGATGTTTTCGGCAACGCCTCGCACGCGGGGCGCCGGCGCGTAGGTCTCGAAATCGACCTGGCCCTCCGGCAATCCCCTTCGCGCCACTTCCTGCCCATTCAAGTAGGCAATAAAACCCGCATTGTAATCGGTTCGCAGGAGGAGCGATTGAATCGCATTCGTATCATCGACCCGAAACGACGTGCGGAACAAGGTGCTGGCGAAAAAACTCGAAGGCGTCAACCACGTCGCCTCATCTCGGCTTGAACTGAAACCAGAGCGGCCTCGGGACCATGCGTTATCGTCGTAGTCCGCGTAGTGCCACGCATCATTGCTCGGGAACACGGCATTCGTGTCATGCAGGTAGCTCCAAGTTTCGCCAATGTCGAGGAGCGCGATTTGTTCCGCGCTGTTCAAAACAGGTGCTCCTGATAAAAAGAACACGATGAGCAGTTTGCGAGTCAAAGCAGGTGCCGGGCAAAAAGCTGATAAAACCTTATCCAAAACGTTTGGTAACACAAAGAATAAGATGATTAGGCGCACTCTCGCCCAGAAAAAGAAAAAAGCCACAGGTGACCTGTGGCTTGATGGTTTAGGTCTGCAAATCAAGAACGGCGGCGCCATCGCATCATCAAGAGGCCCAGACCGCCCACGAGGGCCAGAGTTCCGGTGCCAGGTTCCGGAACCGCCGCCAAACTAAAACCGCGCACCAGAATGTCGGCGTCGGCCGGACCGATGTGCCCGACAAGAGTTGCCGCTCCGGTCGTCAGATTAATCCTGTAAAGATCGGCTGCCAGGCCACCGCTGGATGCGGGCGTCGCGGCGTACCCGATACCGGTCAGGCCCGAAATATCAAAGCCGTTGAAACGCGAGCCATCAATCCCGAGGGGTCCGACCGTGTTAAGCGTGCCGCTATTAGGCACGGTCTGAATGGCCAAGGAGTTTTGCAGTGAGTCAACCACGTAGAGGGTTGTACTCAACGCTCCGGGAACATTGTTCGCGTAAGCCGCCCCATTGATGTTCGGACTTTGCCCAAAGAAAGAATCGCCCGAAGCGTAGTTTAAGGTTCCGTCAACCGCGGTTACGCTACCGTCAATAGGATTGATCCGAAGGTTTTGATCCAAATCGCTCACGACGCGAACACGATCCACCACGGGATTGAAATCAAATCCAAAAGTCGTGCCGTTGAGGATGGTGCTAAACTGACCGCCCACTGCCGTGGCGGCTCCGGTGTTGGGATTGATGGTGTAGAGCCGGCTCGAGTTTCCAAGGCCGTACAACACTCCGTTCGCCGGACGAGCATCGATTGCCAACAGCGTCTCCGACGGTTGTAAACCCGTGATCGAGAAGGCCGTGAGCAAGTTTCCCGGCGTCGCGGTGTCGAATGAAATTATTTGGTCAATTGAGGTGAGGGCATACGCCAATTCGGCCTGCGCTGGCATTGCCGCACACAAGGCCACCGCTGAAACTGCGAAAATCGTTTTTTTCATAAGATTTTTTGTCTGCACACTGCTCATGTTGACTGATTGGGTGTTAAATTAGAAAGTTCAGCCGCCGAAGCAAGCTTTTTTTCCCATGGCGTTTTCACCAAGGCGGGAAAACGACTGCTTTGCAACTAGTGGGCGAACGAAAATGCCCGGTTCTCGGTTGGAGCGGGACAGTTCTTGAACCTCGTTTGTTTGGAGGCGCTGTGCGACACCGAATCAGATGGTCGGGCAAGCTCGTCATTTCGCCGTGGGTTTCGCCTGACCACCCATCAAGATGAATTCCTCGCGGCTCAACACGCCGTCCTTGTTCGCGTCCAACAGGATGAATCGCGCGGGCGCTTTGTCCGGATCCGGTTGATCGGCGAGAAACTCTTCGCGGGTGAGGACGCCGTCGCCGTTCTTGTCACGGCCCGCGAACATCGTGGCGCGGTCCTGTCGCTGCGCTGGAGTGGTTGTTCTCAACTGGGGTTTGGCCTCGGGTTGCTTCGCCAGCATCGCGCGCAGTTGAGCGACGATGAGCGGTTTGTCGGCGGCAAGATTTTTCGTTTCGTCCGGATCCGTTTTGTAGTCGTAGAGTTCCAGGATCGCAGTATCAGCCGGCGCTCCGGCCTTCTTCCACTCGACGAGTCGATAACGCTCGGTGCGAACCGCGCGTCCGATCAATTCGCCCATGCCGCGCGGTGAGCGCGGGTAAACGTGGAATACAGCATCCTTCGTCGCTGCCGTCGCGGGATGCCTCAGAGCGGAAACGAAACTCGCACCATCCAGTTCCTGGGGAACGGGCAACCCCGCCAGTTCACACAAAGTCGGATACAGATCGACTGTTTCCACGAGCGCCTTGCTGCGTCCGCCGGCTTTCGCCACGCCGGGTTTGATCACGAGCAACGGAATGCGCGTCGCTTGTTCATAGTTCGAATGTTTGCACCACATCCCATGATCGCCGAGATGCCAGCCGTGATCGCCCCACACCACGATGATCGTATCCTGCGCGAGCTCGAGTTTGTCGAGTTCACCGATCACGCGTCCAAGCTGCGCATCCATGTAACTCGTCGCGGCATGATAGCCGTGGATCAATTCGCGCGCGGTCTCGGTCGTGAGCGGTCCGACTTCAGGCATGTCCCGGTATTGACGCAGTTCACCCCAGGTTGTCGGCGCAAATGCTGGCGCGCCTTCCGGCGGCTTCTGCAACTTCGGCAACTCGAACGATGCGCGGTCATACAAGTCCCAATATTTTTTCGGCGCGACGAACGGCAAGTGCGGTTTGTGAAAACCGACCGCGAGGAAGAATGGCGTGTTCGGATTTTGCTTTGCCGCTTGAAGACGACGAATCGCTTCGACCGCGATCATGCCGTCCGAGTACGCGTTGTCGGGAACGTCGGCAGCTTCCGTCACCGCGCCACGCGGCAACTTGGAAACGTCCGCTGGCGCATTACTGAAAAAAGCTTCTTCACGTGTCGGGCCGGGCGGACGATTTTCCTTCAACACATACCCGCCGCCGAGCCCGTTCAGTTTCGGCGTCCAGTGCGGTACGCTCCACGACAGTGCGTCTTCGTGATTGCCGTGACCGACGTGAAAAATTTTTCCCATCGCTTCCGTGCGCCAGCCGTGTTGCTTGAAATACTGCGCCATCGTGACGGTGTTCGGCGCGGCGAGGCGGAAGTTCGTGCCGAGATCGTAAATGCCGAGCGTGGTGGATCGGAGCCCGGTCATCAGCGCGTTGCGCGATGGCGCACACACGGCCTGGTTACAAAACGCGCGCTCAAACAAAACCCCACGCGTAGCGAGCCGATCGAGGTGCGGCGATTTGACCTTCGTGTCGCCGTAGCAACCGAGGACCGGCTTGAGATCATCGACGCAGATGAACAACACGTTCGGGCGCCTGGTGTTTGCCTGCGGCGATTCCAGTTTCGGGTGTTGGCATGAACAGAGGACGAGTGCTGAAACGAAAGCTGTGATTGTGATGAGGCGGTTCAGCGCAGATGAAACCAGAATATTGTCGTGCATAGAAAGACCGGGCGGCGTGCCGCCCTCGCGCGGTATAGAACCAAAGGCGCGATGTGTCACGCCTTGCGGAGCGCTCACGGTTGACCGCTGCGGGCGTCCAGCCGGCCAGTCATCCGATTGAATCGTGAACTGGGAATCTCGCGATATTGCCCGTCCCTTTCGCGCACGATGAATAGCGCCGCAGCATTGGTCCACGAATCGATGAATTTCAAACCTGCCTCCAGTCCGAGCACAAACAATGTGGTCGCGAGTGCATCCGCCGTCATGGCGTCGGATGCCACGATCGAAACTCCGCCCACGTTGTTCTGGACGGGCCAGCCCGTCCTCGGATCGAAGATGTGGCTCAGGCGGCGTCCTTGAGCGTTGGTAAAAAATTTCTGGTAATCCCCCGAAGTGGAGAGCGCGCGTTGGGACAAGGAAACGACCGCGGCCATTGGATCGTTTTCCCGCCAATTGGCAACGGGCGCCGCGATTCCCACTTGCCACGGCGTGCCGCGTGAATTGCGCCCCAACACCCGGACCTCGCCGGCAATCGAGGCGTAAACGTTGGTGAAGCCTTTCGCGCGCAGCACGCGGACCATCTCATCCACTCCGAAGCCCTTGGCGACGGCGCTGAGATTGATGGTGACGTCGGAAATATCTTTCAACAGTTCATCCTGCGCCGTCACGGCGAGATGTCGCGCGCCCACCTTCTCCAGCGCTGCCCTCAGTTCCGCATACGGTGGCACGACCCGCTGATCAGTTTTTTCGCCGAAGCCCCACAAGTTGATGACGGGGGCGAGGGTTGGATCGAAGGCGCCTTGCGAGCGTTGATGCATCTCCAGCGAGAACCGAACGACCCGGGCGAACTCGGGCGAAACTTTGAAGGGCTTGTGCGCCGGTGCGCGATTGAACTGGGACAATTCGCTGTTCGTCTGGTAGTGCGACATCTGGCGATTCACTTCCTTCAAACACGTTTCGATCTCAGCCTTGAGCGTTTCCACCTGCCCGGGAGTGAGGTCGGCGCCAACGATCTGGACGGTGTAGGGGCTGCCCATGGTCCGCCCTTCCCATCGAACAGCCGGCAACTCAGCGCCATGAACCTGAATGTCGAGGGCAAGAGCCGCGACAAAACAGTGAAAGGCAAACCAAGATATTTGTTTCATGGCGCGGTGTACGTTGGCAGCGATCGAGATCAATGACAACAGGCCCCTCGAATCGGGTGTAAGACAAAAATCTTCACCTAAGCAGCCAGAGCGAGAGAGTCGTTGCGAGCGACGTGTTGGTTTAGGCGATGTTTCCAGAATTCGTCATTGCGTCGACTGCTGTGGATGCAGCGGAGGGCGAGGATGTTTTCA
>JBBRBM010000177.1:0-12609 GCA_038205745.1 Verrucomicrobiota bacterium
GCCGTGGCTGAGTTCTCGCCGCCCAGCGTGCTCTTTCCGGGCTCCGCCATGGACACGCGTTGGGTCGTGACCAACGCCGGCACGCTGGGCCTCTCCAACGCTGTCTGGCGCGAGCGCATCAGCTTCACCAACTCCACGGTGGGCCGCATCACGCTGGCCGAATTCGAGTTCACGAACTCGCTTCCCGCGGCCGGCTTCCTTGCGCGGACGCAGGTGGTGGTGTTCCCGAACGCATTGCCCGCGCTGCCCGGGTGGCTGCTGCTCTCCGTGGACCAGTTCGACAGCGTGGTGGAACTCAGCGAGGCCAACAACCTCGTCTGGACTGACGCGCCGGTGCCCGTGCAACCGGGCGTGCGGCTGACCTTCTCCACCGACACGCTGATCGAAGGCGGCCTCGCCCTTCAAGCCACCGTCCGCCGCAATGGCGACACCGCCGGCCCGCTGTTGATCACCCTCACCAACGACCAGTCCGTTCGCCTCGTGATAACGAACGAAGTGATCATTCCTGCGGGCGGGGACAGCGCGGCCTTCACGCTCGCCCTTCCGGAAAACGGACAGATCGACGGCACCGTCATCGCGCATATTGGCGCCAACGCGACGGACCACACCGGCGATGTCGGCCTGGTGTCGCTGGTGGACTTCTCCAGCCCGGTGCTGTCGCTGACGCTTGCGACCAATAAGGTGCGGGAAGGCTTGACCGTGCCGGCCACCGTGTCGCGCGGCGTGGCGGGGCCGGAAGAACTCGTCGTGTTTCTCGGCAGCACCGATCCATTGTCGCTGACCGTGCCGTTCTCGGTGACGATCCCGGCAAACCAGGCAACCTATGTCTTCGCGGTGCTGGCAAATGACGACACCTATTTCAACGGCACGCGCTCCAATGTTGTGCGCGCCGCGTCCACTGGTTACACGGAATCGCTTGCGGAACTGGCCGTCCTCGATGACGACCTCCCGACTGTGACGCTGGATCTGTCGCCGTCCACCGTGCTGGAGAACGCCGGCCCGCAGGCCGCCAACCTCACTGCGCGCCTCAGCGTGCCCGCCGCACGAAACGTTGTGCTGGACCTCTTGTCGGGCGATCCCGCCAGCGCGCGCGTGCCGGTGTCGATTTCCATTCCCGCCGGGCAAACCGCCGCGTCGGTGCCCATCGCCGTGATCGACAACCAGGTTCTGGGCAGCAATGCGCCGGTGGATTTCCAAGGCTTCCTCCACGAAACCGGCAGCCGCCGCCCACTCACTTCCACTCCGCTGGTGACGCTGTTCATTCTCGATGATGAAGCGCCCGCGCTGAGCGTGAAACTAGATCGTGATCTCGTGGCCGAGGGCTTGGCGCCCGCGACGGCCGGCACCGTGACGCGCAACGGCAGCACCGCCGCCGCGTTGGTGGTGACGCTCGCCAGTTCCGATACAACGGAAGCCACCGTGGCACCGTCGGTGACGATTGCAGCGGGCCAGGCCAGCGCGCCGTTCAACGTGGCTTCCCTCGACGACGGTGTCACCGACGGCGCGCAACGCCTGACGATCACGGCCAGCGCGTCGGGCTTCACGCCGGGTGCGGCGGCGTTGACTGTGTCGGATCAGAACTTGCCTGACTTGCGCGTGGCGCACTTGACTGGTCCGGCCAGCGCGCAGGCGGATACTTTCTTCACGTTGTCCTATCGCGTGGCGAACCAGGGGCGCATCGCGAGCGGCTCGAATTTGCTCACGAAGATTTACCTCCGCACCGACCCGCTGGCATACGGCGGAACGGTGGTGGGCAGCTACACCCTGACCGCGCCTCTGCCGCCGGGACAGTTCTTCGAGCAAAGCCTGCAAGGACGCTTCCCCAGCAAGGTAGGACGCTACTACCTCGTGGCCCAGACGGACTCCGACGGGCAGTTCACGGAGACGCTGGAGGACAACAACACCCTCGTCAGCGCACCTATCGAAGTGACCGCGCCGTGGACGGTGGCGGTGCAAACCCCGGTTGAGTCCGCGCCCGCCGGCACGCCAATCCCGATGACCGGCATGGCGACGCGCGCGGGCGGCCAGCCGGTGGGCAACGCCCTCGTCAGCATTCACGTCAAACATAACGGCACGCGGCGCGACCTCGCGGCGTTCACGGATGCGAACGGAAATTTTGCCGCGACGTTCACGCCGTTCGCGACGGAGGCGGGCTTCTACGAAATCGCCGCCTCGTACCCGGGCGTGGATGATTTGCCCGCGCAGGACACGTTCACGTTGCTTGGCCTCAGCCTCACGCCGGTGTCGTCGCATTACCACATCAAGGAAGGCGGCTACGTCAGCGGCGTGTTGAGCGTGTCCAACCTGAGTTCGATCGCGTTATCCGGCCTCGCCGCGAGCGTCGTGTCGCAGCCGCCGGGTTGGAACACGGCGGTGACTCTGACGAACAACGCGCTCCCCGGCGACGGCACCAATGCACTACACTTCGTCGTGACACCGAACTCGACCGGCATCGGCACCATCGTCGTGCGCGTGACCGCCACGGGTGGCGTCAGCGCCGACGCGCAACTGGTCGTGGCGGTCGAACCGCTCCGTCCGCGCTTTGTCATTGAGCCAACATCGCTCTTCGTCGGCATGGTGCGCGGCCAGCAAACGCTGGTGAATGTCACGCTGGCCAACCTCGGCGGCGCGACCTCCGGGCCGGTGAACGTCTCGTTGCCCGCGCTGCCGTGGCTGAGTCTGGCGTCGCCGAGTCCGATGCCCGCGCTCGGACCGAACGAGACGAACGTCATCACGCTGCTTTTGTCACCGCCCGCGAATCTGGATCTCATTCCATTCGACGGCGCGATCCTGATCGACGGCGGCAATGCCTCGGTCAACTTGCCGTTTCAGTTCCGTGTGCTCTCGGAGGCCAAGGGCGACCTGACGGTGAGCGTGGTGGACGAGTTCACTTACTATGCCGAGGGCGCGCCGCGCGTGACGAATGCCACCGTCACCTTGCGCGATCCGTTCACGCACGACCCGATCACCAACCTAGTGACGGGCGCAGACGGCGGTGTGTTTTTCCCGGCGCTGACCGAGGGATACTACGAAGTCGATGTCCGCGCGGATCAGCACACCGGTTTTCGCGGCAACACCTTCGTGGCCGCCGGACGCTCGAATCTCTTCGAGCCGTTCATCAGCCGCACGCTGGTGGAATACGTCTGGACCGTGGTGCCTACCGAAATCGAAGACCGCACGCGCATCGTCATCGAAACGACGTTTGAGACGGTGGTACCGTTGCCGGTGGTGACGGTGGAGCCGGCTTACATTGACTTGAGCGAGTTGCCGGACGGCGAATCACAGATCGACATTCGCATCTCAAACCACGGCTTGATTGCGGCGCAGGCGGTGGCGCTGGAACTGCCCGCGGACGGCGGCGTGACGTTCAGTTCGATTGCCTCACAAATTGGCACTCTGCCGGCCAACAGCTCGATTACTGTGCCCGTGATCGTGCGGCAGCCGGTGGATACGTTGGCGGCGCGTCAGGCCAAGGCGGCGGGATCGAAGGCGGGAAGCACGCGTGACCGTTGCTACTATTACATCCGCGAGCGTCACGAGTTGATCTGCGGCAAACAGACAAACATTTATTACACCACCGTGGCCATTCAGGACAAGAAAGCGGCGGGCTGCGACTCGCAGGGCGGCAGCAGCAGCAGTGGCGCGGGCAATGGCGGCCCGGTGCTTAACGGCGGTCCCCTGTCTCCCTATGGCACCACATCGGGTCCGGGCGGCAACGTCTTCGCCACCGGCCGCACCATTCGGGAGAAGGAGAAATGCGGCTGCGAGGATTTCATTCCGGAATGCTGGGAGTTGGGCGGGGGGGTCAGCATTCCCGAAATCAGCGTCGGCGGGAGATCGGCCTCTTTGAAAGCGTCCGGCTCCGGCAAATGGTGCTCGTGTTGCGACGAGGATGGCAAGGGCACCAAGAAAGAAATCAACGCCAGCCTGGAGGGGGCGTTGAAGGCGGAGATTCCCATTGGCGGTTACTCGCTGCACGCCGGATTTTTCTCCGGCCTGTATCAATTTGAAGGCGATGTCGAACTGGCGGGATTGAAACTGGACCTCGCGCCCAAGCTCACGGGTCAATATTCCTATACTGAGGATTGTCACGGGAAAAATCCCAAGGAATGCCTGACGATCCAGGGCGAGCAGCCGGTGGAAATCAAGCTGGAGGTGGGCCCTAAGTTTGAGGTGTTCGCCGGGGGAACCCGCGTGGGTGAAGCCACGTTCCAAGGTGTTCTTTCCGTCAAAAGCGGCATCAGTCTCAAGTACACGCTCTGCGATGGTGTCTCGAACTTCCAGCTCTGCCAGTCGGCGGTGGTGGCCTCGGCCGGGTTGCGAATCGCTGGCAAGGTGGAAGGTGTGGAAGTGGAGGCAGGTGGCTCCGTTTCGGAGGTGCTGGTCGATGAGCATTGCCTGAGCTCGAATCCGAACGCGACCGCGCAACTCGCGGCGTTGTTCGAGCAGCCGGATGTCTTGCAGGCGATTCAGGAGGAAATGATCGCGAGCGTGGATCGGGCGGTGGCGGAGTTGCGGCAACAGCATGGAATTAAAGATCCGGCGGTGGCGGTGGCTGCCGCCGCGCCCGCACCTTCTACCTTGAACCTTCAACCTGCAACTCCCGTGGCGGGGCCGAGTGGCACTGGCGGCGGCAGCGACGGCATTTGCGCGCATGTGAAGTTGCGCATCGAACAGGATCTCGTCATGGCGCGCAATGCCTTCGACGCCACGCTGGAACTCATCAACCGCGACCCCGCCACGCCGCTGACGGATATCGGTGTGTCGGTGATCGTGTTCGACGCGGATGGGCACGATGTGACGGATCGGTTTGGTCTTCGTCCGCCGGCCATTTCGGGTCTGGGCAGTGTCGATGGCACGGGCGCGCTGGGCGCGAATTCCACGGGGCGCGCTTCGTTCATTCTGGTTCCCACGTCCGAAGCCGCGCCTGATGGACCCACGAGTTACTTTGTCGGCGGGACGCTGGGTTATACGCTGGGGGGACGCAAAGTGGCCATCCCGTTGACGGCCGCGCCGATCACGGTTTTTCCCGATCCTAGGTTGCACGTGAAATATTTCCACCAGCGCGATGTGTTGAGCGATGATCCGTTCACACGCGACGTGATCGAGCCGACCATTCCTTACAGCCTCGCCGTCATGGTCCAGAACGCCGGCAAGGGCGAGGCAAAGAAGGTTCGCATCATCTCCGGGCAACCAGAGATCGTGGAGAACGACAAGGGCCTGCTGATCGACTTCAAGATCATCGCTACCGAAGTCGCCGGGAAGAGCCTCTCGCCGTCGCTCACGGCGGAGTTTGGAACGATTGAACCGGGCGACATCGGCATCGGGCGTTGGTTGCTCACCTCGACGTTGCAAGGATTGTTCATCGACTACAGCGCGAAGTTCGAGCACCTCGATAGTTTGGGTAAGACCAACCTGTCGTTGATCGACGAAGTGAGTATCCATGAAATGATCCGGCTCGTGCAGGCGGGTGGGGCATTCGAGGACAACAAGCCTGACTTCCTGGTCAACGACGACTTCGATCCCGAGGATATGCCGGATCATCTTTATCTCAGCGATGGCACAACCAATGACGTAACGGTGATTCGACAGGCGAGCTTTGATGCCGCACCGGCAACCGCGGATCTCAATGTCACGCTCACGGCAAATATGCCGGCAGGCTGGGGCTATCTGCTCACACCCGATCCGGCCAACGGCGCGTACCAGCTTTCCCGCGTCGTCCGCTCGGATGGTGTGGAAATCTCCGTCAACACGAACGTTTGGGTAACGGACCGCACCTTCGTGGGCCACAGCGAACGGCCGGTTCGCGAGAACATCCTGCACTTGCTCGATTACAACAGCACCGGAAGTTACACGCTGATTTACTCGCCGTTGCCGCCCACCGATTACACCGCGCCGAGCAGCGCAGTCGCAGCACTCCCGACGTACAGCGGCGTGCAGATTCCGGTAAGCTGGGGTGGCACTGACGCCGGTGGCGGGAGCATCGCGTTGTTTGACATCTTCGTCGCCGACAACTACGGCCCGTTCATTCCGTGGCTCCAGGATGCCCAGCAACGCGCCGCGATTTACACTGGCACGCCCGGCCATCGCTACGAGTTTTACTCCGTGGCTACCGACAACTCCGGCAACCGCGAGGCCCCGCCAATTTACGCCGACTCGCAGACCGTAATCGCGCTCTCGAACACTGCGCCAACGCTCTCGCTCGACGCGCCGTTGACTATTGATGAAGGCCAGACGCTCATCATAAATTCCATCGCCAACGAACCTGACGCGCCGCTGCAAAGCCTGCTCTTCACGCTCGGCGCGGGCCCGGCCGGTGCGACGATCAATCCCGCCACCGGCCGCATCCAGTGGTTCACTGGCGAAGGCAGCGGACCGAGCACGAACTACTTCCGCGTCGTTGCCCGCGACAACGGACTGCCGCCGCTCTACGCGACGAACGAAGTGACTGTCATCGTGCGGGAAATAAACATCCCGCCACAGATCGTCCAGCCATTGTCGGTGCGCGTGAACGAAGGTGTTTTGCTCGTGATCACGAATATCGCGACCGATTCAGATTTGCCAGCGAACACGCTCACTTGGAGCTTGGGACAAACTGCGCCGAATAACGCCGGCATCAACCCCATCAGCGGCGTATTCTCGTGGCAGCCCACTGCCATCCAAGGACCGAGCACAAATCAAATTCCGATTATCGTCAGGGATAACGGCGTGCCGTGGATAAGCGTGACGCAGATCCTGACTGTGATTGTGCGCGATAGCGTGCCGGACGTGTCGCTGGCGGTGGGCACGACTAACGTATTCGGAGGGAGCAGCAATTCCGTGCCAGTGACGGTGGCCACCACGCTGGATTTGAGCGAAGTTAGTTTCCTTCTCCAGACCGAGATGAACCGGTTTCCCAGCCTGACTCTCAGCGAACTGGGGCCGGAAGTCATTTCCGCGTCCCTGTTGCCGGTGGATGGCACCTCGGCCGAAGTTCATTTCCAACTCAACGGGAACGCGCCGGACACTTTCCGCAGGCTGGCGAGTCTCCACTTCCAAACCACGACCAATGGTCGCAGTGCGAAGGTTCCGCTGGGCCTGCTGGAACCGCTCTTGCGCAACGGCTCCGGGCAAATCGTTCCCAATGTTGCCGTCAGCGGGGGCACGGTGTACCTGGTCAACCAGGAACCCATCCTCGTTGCAGGCGCTCAGCCACAGCGCTTTCTCACCGTTTACGGACATCCGGGCGAAATCTATCGAGTGGAGCAAGGCACTGCGGTGAGCGGCAGTTGGTCGAACATGTTTTCGGTCACGCTGACGCTTCCACAGCAAACTGTGCCGCTGCCTGACGTGCCCGGAAGCGTCTTCTATCGCTTGGTTAAGCCATAGTTCTAAATCACAGCGGCCTGACCCAAACATTACGGAAGCGCACCGGGCAGCCATGCCCGCCGAAAGCCAATGGGCCACGGCTGATCTTCTGATTGTAATTTGGAAGGACGCGGTGGCCGGTTTCGCCGCGGATTTCTTCATTGAGATGCACGAGCACGCCGTTGTGAAACATGGTCACGCGGGCGGGCTGAACCAATTTTCCACCGTCGAACTGCGGCGCGGTGAAGGCGATATCGAAGCTCTGCCACTCGCCGGGCGGCCGCGTGACGTTCACCAGCGGCGGAGTCTGGGCATAGATCGCGGCGCACTGCCCGTCGGGATAAATCTTCTCGTTGAACGAGTCGAAAATCTGGATCTCGTAAAGGCCCATGAGCATCACGCCATTGTTGCCCTGGTTGTACCACGGGCCTTGGAAATTCGCGGGGGCCATCCACTCGACGTGAATCTGGCAGTTGCCGAAGCTCTGCTTGCTGGCAATCGCGCCGTCCGCAGCTTCCATGTAACCGTCCGCCGCCTTCCATTTGCTCGGCTGCCATTGCGAAAGATCTTTTCCATCAAAAAGCACCGCGGCATCGGCGGGAACGGGCGATGGGGCGGAGGCGGGACCGGGATTGATGCGTTTCGGCGCTGGCCGGTCGGGATCGTGAACGAGATAACCGCACCACGGCAACTTCGGCGTGTCCTTGTAACCATAAACACCGGAGCCGTCCTTGGCGCGGGCGAGTTCCATTTCGGCAGCGAATGCGGGCCACAACGAGAAGCTTAGAAAAATGGCTGCGGGTAAGATCGCGTAAAGAAGTCGGTTCATTTCGAACTTCTGACGCGGCGACGACGCGCCAACTTCATCCCGCTTGTCATTCGGTCGAGCTGATCTTCGCCGCAGGTTCCGTGTCGATGATGTCGTCCTTATAGCTCGGTGTGATTTGCTCACTCGGTTGCACGACGAGAAAATCTTCTGTGGCCCAGTCGCCGTCCACCCATCGTTGCAGCAGGCTCAGATCGCCACGCACTTCCTCGAATTGCCAGCCGCGTTGCGCGCAGATTTCCTTCACCGGCGCGTCGAGATGGAGCGGCTTCGTGAATTCAAAATCAATCAGCGCGCCGTGCGTGTAGTGCTGCGTCCATTCATCCATCGTTTCGAGCAGATAACGCGCGGACTCCTCGCCGAACTTCTCCACCCATTCCGCGTGCAGCGCGTGTGTGTCGCGATTCATTCCGGCGCGCGTGGGCAGGAACATGGAGCTGGCCGGCGGTGCTTTCTCACCTCGCCGTCGCAGACATTCGAGCCAGCCGGAAGTGTAATAGTAAGTGCCCGCGCGCTCATCGATCATCTGCTGATAGCGCGTCTTCGAGCCGAGGAAAAACGTGATGCAGTCATGGGCGCGGGGCAGCACCAGTGGAGTGTGGCGCGCCTGCAAACCTTTGATGATGTTCCCGCACAATCCGTAGCCGATCAGGATGGCGTCGTATTTGCCGGCAGGCACGGCGTCGATGCGCCGCTGAATTTCCGCAACGCCCAAACAAGGTGTGTCATGCAATCCTTGAGTGAGAAACTCCAGGTCCATCAAGTTCGGCGATCGCGCCGCGACATGACAGATTTCGCGAAAGGCGATTTCGCACGCGATGATTTTGAAAAAGCGTTGGGCCATTGGTTGAAAGATCAGGGATCACGCGAGCTTCGCCTCGCCGCAATAGGTTCGAGACCACAGGTCCAAGCCGTCGCGCGGCGAATGAGTTCCGCGGCGCCTTCCACACGCAACGCCTTGGTGTCATGGCCCAGCGGCGTAAGGAAAACGCGGCCTTCGCCAAATCGGTGAACGAAGCCCATTGGATGATCGCGTTTGGTGATCTTCGACCGCGCCGTTGCTAGCAACTCGACGGGCTTGTCGCCCGCGAGGCATGTGTAGAGTTCGTCGTCGGTTTCTAACGTCGCCGCCATCCCGCGCGTGATCGAATGGTTGGTGTTGACGACATTCACCGTGAACGGACCGCGCGGATCGTGCGTGTTGGTCCGGTCATAGACGCGACCGATGAGCGCGGCGTATTCGGGCCAGCCCTGAAACGCGCCGCACGCGAAGTGGATCACCACCAGTCCGCCACCGCGCTCGACGAAGGTGCGCAGGTTCTCCTTCGCCTTGGCATTCGGATCAGGCTTTTCCCAGTTCATGAAGTGCAGGATCAGCGCGTCGTAACGGGAGAGGTCGGTGACATCGAGTTTGTAAGGATCGTTCAGCACTTCAACTTTCAGGCGCGAATCCTTAGCCAACTCCTCCTGCAACACCGGCGTTGTTTCCTGCCAATGATGGCCGGGATAATCAATGCCGGTGACGATGAGAACGCGACCAGCGTCGCGCTGTGCCTCGGCGCCTCTGCCAACGGCGCCAAACAGAAATGCCAGTACGGCGATAAGCGTGGCGGTGTGAAATCCCATGGTCATGTATCGCTGGTTATGAATCGGCTTCGACGGGGTCGAAAGAAAACATTTCCGTCCCTCTGTCACCGACATCACGAGCTTGCGCGGCGGGCGAGATCGCAGCCTTGATGCGGGTCAAGCACGGCGGCCGGCCCGTGAACATTCCTGTCTCGCAAATCACTTTGCGGTTTCGTGACCTTCGTCAAGGCAACCGGGCGGATGGAGATGAAACTGAGTGGCAGATCACCAGCAGAAAGTCGTTGTATGAAACACAGCATCACCCGCCGGCATTTTGTCGGCAGCAATATCACCGCCGCACTGGCTGCTTCCGCATTTCCGACGATCGTTCAGTTCCCGCTCTTCGGCGCAGATGCCCCGAGCAATCGCATCGTGGTCGGCTGGATTGGCACCGGTCCGCGCGGGCGCGACGTGATGGCGGGATTTCTCGGCCAACCCGACGCGCAAGTCGTGGCGATTTGCGATGTGAAGAAGGATCAACTGGAGATCGCGCGCAAACAAGTCAACGACCGCAACCAGAATCAAGACTGCGTCACCTACGCTGATTTCCGTGAAGTCCTGGCGCGCAAAGATATCGACGCCGTGCTCATCGCCACGCCGGATCATTGGCACGTCCCGATCGCCGTCGCTGCTGCGAAGGCGGGCAAGGATATCTATCTCGAAAAACCGATGGGCTTGACCCTGGCGGAAGATCGTTTGCTGCGAAAGACGGTGCAGGAGAAGAAGCGCGTGTTCCAGTTCGGCACTCAACAACGATCCAGCCGGGAATTTCTTCAGGCCTGCGAATTGGTTCGCAACGGGCGCATCGGCAAACTGAAACACATCAACGTCTGGGCGCCGGCCAGTCATCCCGGCGGTTCCACGACGCCCGCAACAATTCCGGACGGACTTGATTACGAACGCTGGCTCGGCCCGGCGCGCTTCACGCCTTACACGGAAAATAAATGCGCCGCGGACAATAAGACGTGGTGGTTCAATTCCGATTACGCGCTCGGCTTCATTGCCGGCTGGGGCGTGCATCCGCTCGACATCGCGCTCTGGGGGTATCCGGCGATGTTCCACGGCAACATGGATGTGGAGGGCAAGGCGATTTTTCCGAACGAAGGTGCGTGCAATACTTCCGTGGCGTGGGACGTGAATTTCAAATTTGCCGATGGTGTGACGATGGCTTTCCGCGGCACGCCCAATGGCTATAACGAAACGAACGCGCTGAATGATTTCACCGAGTGGAAGCAACGCTATGGAAAGCTGGACGGCCACGGCACTGCCTTTGAAGGCACCGACGGCTGGGTGCTCGTCAGCCGCGGCAGCTTGCGCACTTCACCGGAGGCATTGGCGCAAGACCCGATCGAACCGAAGCCCAACCCGCTCATGAAGAGCCGCAACCACGTGCGCAATTTTCTGGACGGAGTGAAGACTCGCAGTGCGACCGTCTGCCCGATTGATGAAGCGGTGAAGGCCGACACGTTGTGCCATCTGAGCGACATCGCGACGCGCATGAACCGCAAGCTTCAGTGGGATCCGAAGAAGGAACAATTCGTTCGCGATTCCGAGGCGAACAAGCGGCTTCAGTTCCGTCCCGCGCGCAAACCCTGGCAGTTCACCTAACGGGAAGTTGCGCGGGGATTTCCGCCGCTCATGGCGCATCGCCTCGCACGGCGGAACAGTGCGTTGAAGTTCCATTTCATCGCCACCACCCGGCCATCTCCAAAGCCCCGCCATCCGCTCCGCGCGGCAATCCCGCGCTTTGCTGGGGCTGCGTCACGGCAATTGCCCATTGTATCGCCGTCGCGGCGCTTTCTCCCTGAGCCACTCCGCATGAAGCGGTGGATGAGTCCGGCGCGGTGCAGGTTGGCGAGGCCGAGGTTCAGCGTGCGGTTTCCATACTACTCCATTTGAGACGTCGGAGCTGGCGCGATTCGATTCGGCGTGTGCCGAGCCGGGGCGCCGGACGGTACTTGGCAAACCGCGGCGGGCGGCTGAATGACCGTTCCAATTGCCTGCGGAGAAAAGTAGCAGCCGACGTGAGGAGGCTCTGAACCATTTGATGTTTGAGCCTCGTTACCTCGGCTGCTACGGGTTTCTGAAAAAGTCTCCGAATCACAGCGGTTTCTCCCTGAGCCGCTCCACTTCGCGCTTCACCTCCTTGGCGAGGCGGTGACGCACGAGGTAAACTTGGCCGACATTGACATGGAGCATCCGTGCCACCTCGCGCGTGCCGAGTCCCTTCACGGCGCTGAGGTAAAAAATCTGGTAGTGCTCGGGTTTCACCCGGAGCTTCACGCGCTCCATCGCGGCGTCCACCAGCGCTCCCATTCGTCGTCCCAGGTTTCGTCCAATGGTGTGCTGCTGGCCGGATTGGCAATGCGCTCCACTGTCGGAGTCTGGCGGCTGTCGCAGTCGGCGACCGGCGCTTGCTGAAAAGCCGGCTGACGGCGGCGGAGTTGATCCATGATGCGCAACCGCGTGACGTGCATGAGCCAGCCCTTGAAGGAACAGACGGCCGGGTCATAGACGAACTCCGGCATCTTCTTGGCCACGGACAGGACGGTCTCCTGAACGACATCCTCGGCCTCCTGGTCGCTGAGGCCGGAGCGGATGGCCATGCTGTAGATGAACTTCCAGTAGGTGTTGAAGAACTCGCGCCAGTTCGTCTGGTCCTCCCAGTCACGCAGACGCCCGAGCAGGCTGCTGCGGGTGGGCAGCAACTCTTCGCGGCCGGCAGTAGTTCCAATGCCTGTTAGGATTTCAGGCATGGATTTCACCGATGGAGTATTCGACAGTTCCTTGGCGTGACGTGTTTTTGCGCA
>JBBRBM010000178.1:0-12237 GCA_038205745.1 Verrucomicrobiota bacterium
GTCCGCTCCAAGGAAGTTTTGGTGGACATCGGCTACAAGTCAGAAGGCGCCGTCAGCGGCAACGAGTTCGAAGACATCAAGGCCGTCAAGGTCGGCGATGAAGTCGACGTCCTCATCGAGAAGCTCGAAGACAAGGACGGCATGGTCGTCCTCTCCAAGGAGAAGGCCGAGTTCAAGAAAAACTGGGAACGCATCCTCACCATCGCCAGCGAAGGCTCCACCGTTACCGGCAAGGTCAAGAGCGCCGTCAAGGGCGGCCTCGTCGTCAACATCGGTGTCGAAGCCTTCCTCCCGGCGTCGCAGATCGACGTCATTCCTCCCAAGAATTTGCAGCCGTTCATCGGCAACACCTACGAGTTCAAGGTCGTCAAAATTAACTTGGACCGCCAAAACGTGGTCCTCTCACGCCGCGAACTGATCGAAGCCGAGCGCGCCACCCGCCGCGCGGCGTTGCTCACGGAAATGACTCCGGGCGACATCCGCAAGGGCGTGGTCAAGAACATCACCGACTTCGGTGCGTTCATCGACCTCAACGGCCTCGACGGCTTGCTCCACATCACGGACATGAGCTGGGGCCGCATCGGGCACCCGAGCGAAATCCTCAAGGTCGGCCAGGAACTCGACGTCGTCGTTCTCGATGTGAATCGCGAAAAGGAACGCGTCAGCCTCGGCCTCAAGCAGAAGCTCGCCAATCCTTGGGAAGCGATCGAATCCAAATACACCGTCGGCCAGAAGGTCAAAGGCAAGGTCGTCAACCTCGTGCCCTACGGCGCGTTCGTCGAGATCGAGCCCGGTGTCGAAGGTCTCGTCCACGTCACCGAACTCTCCTGGACCAAGCGCATCGCGAAACCTTCCGACGTGCTCAAGCAAGGCCAGGACATCGAAGCGGTCGTGCTCGGCATCAACCGCGAAGAACAGAAGATCAGCCTCGGCGTGCGTCAGCTCGAAACCAATCCGTGGGACCAAGCCGTGGGCAAGTATCCCGCCGGCACCAAGGTCAAGGGCATGATCCGCAACCTGACCAGCTACGGCGCGTTCCTCGAACTCGAAGAAGGCATCGACGGAATGATTCACGTCTCCGACATGTCGTGGACGCGCAAGATCAATCACCCAAGCGAAGTCCTGAAGAAGGGCGACGAAGTCGAAGCCGTAGTTCTCGAAGTGGACAAGGCCAATCAGCGCATTGCCCTCGGCATGAAGCAACTCTCGGTCGACCCATGGGACCAGATCGACAAGTTCTACAAAGTCGGCGACCTCGTTGCCGGCAAGGTCACCAAGCTCGCGAGCTTCGGCGCCTTCGTGGGACTCGAACACGACATCGACGGCCTCGTCCACATCTCGCAGGTCAGTGAAGAGCGCGTGGACAAGATCAAGAACGTGCTCAAGCCCGGCCAGGACGTGAATGCGCGCGTGATCAAAATCGACAAGGGCGAACGCCGCATCGGCCTCTCGATCAAGGCCGCCAGCTACAGTGACGAACAGCTCCGTGAAGAGCAGAAGCTCCTCGACTCACTCAAGCCCGGCGAAGACCTCGTGGCGCTCCAGCACGCGTTCGACGCGGCCGAAGTGGTGCCCGAAGAGCCCAAGCAATAACGCGCGAATCGAATCGCAATCTCACGACGGGCGGACTGGAAACGGTCCGCCCGTTTCGTTTTCAACGTGCCTCCAAAACGTGCCCCCGGCATCTTGCCGGGTCTGCGCTTTGCCAGCCACACGCTGCTTGATTGTCGAGGAGTCGCGGTCGTCACCCAGTCCCGGCCCGGCAAGATGCCGGGGGCTCGCGTGGCGTGGAAACTTCACTGTCTCAAGCTTGACCCGCAACGCGGGAACCGATTTCTTCAAGCCGCCAATGAGTTCCGAACGGCAAGCCCTTGATGATCTTCGCATTGACCGCGCTTCCGCGCGTCGCAGTAAGACACCCATTGTCCTGCTGATCCTCCTGTTGCTTCTCGCCATCGTCGCAGCGGCGGTGGTGTGGTGGATGAAACGGCCGAAAGCAGTTTCGGTGAGGACAATCACCGTGCAGCAACCCGTCTCCTCTTCAGATCGAACGCTGCTGAATGCTTCCGGTTATGTGACCGCGCGGCGTGCAGCGACGGTTTCCTCCAAGGTCACCGGGAAAGTCATCGAAGTTCTCGTCGAGGAAGGCAAGAAGGTCGAAGCCGGACAAATCCTCGCGCGCATCGATTCTTCGAACGTCGAAAAAAGTCTTCTGCTCGCGGAGGCGCAAGCGGGGTCATCGCGCAAAGCGATGGATGAGACGCGGGCGAACCTCGAACAGGCGGAGCGCGAATTCCGCCGACTCACGCAACTCGCCGAGAACAAAATCGCCAGCCAGTCGGATGTCGATCGCGCCGAGTCCGAAACGAAAGCAATGAAGGCGCGCCTCGGCCGGCAGCAAGCCGATGTCGAGGTGGCCGAGGCTGAAGTCGCGCTTTGGAAGCAGCAACTCGACGACACGATCATCCGCGCGCCCTTCAGCGGAATCGTCACATCGAAGAACGCGCAGCCGGGCGAAATGATTTCACCGATGTCCGCCGGCGGCAGCTTCACGCGCACCGGCATTTGCACCTTGGTTGACATGAGTTCGCTCGAAGTGGAAGTGGACGTGAACGAGAGCTACATCAATCGCGTCCAGGCGGAGCAAGCGGTGGAAGCGACACTCGATTCTTACCCCGAGGTACACTTTCCATCGAAAGTGATCGCCATCATTCCCACCGCCGACCGACAGAAGGCGACCGTGAAAGTGCGCGTGGGATTCGTGAAACTGGACCCGCGCATTCTCCCCGACATGAGCGTGAAAGTCGCATTTCAAAGTGCTGCCGAAGCGAAAGCAACTCCGCGCCCGATCACGATTCCGGCCGCGGCGGTAAGCAAGCAAGGCGGGCGCGACGTCGTGTGGCTCGTTCGTGATGGACGTGTCGAGCGCCGCGCGATCACAGTCGGCGCAACGCGCGGTGAGGAAGTCACAGTCGCCGCCGGTTTGAACGGAGGCGAAAAGCTGGCGGTGGATGGAGCAGATAAATTGGTGGAAGGCAGTCGCGTGACAGAAGCAAAACCATGAGCACAACAAATGGCGTTCTCGTTCATGTCAAAGGTGTGGAAAAAGTTTTCCGTCGCGGGTCGGAAGAGATTCATGTTCTCGCCGGGCTTGATCTGGAAATACCCAAGGGCGAATTCCTTGCGCTCATGGGCCCGTCCGGCTCAGGAAAATCAACGCTTCTGAATTTGATCGGCGGGCTCGATCGGCCAACGCGCGGCTCCGTCGAGATCGGCGGCCAGCGCATCGATCAGATGTCTGATCGCCAACTCGCAGCGTGGCGCGCCCAGCACGTTGGTCTCGTGTTTCAATTCTACAATCTCATGCCGGTGTTGACGGCGGAGCGAAACGTCGAACTGCCGCTGTTACTCACGCATCTTTCCAAGACGGAGCGACGCCAGCACGTGGAGACGGCGCTGAAAGTCGTCGGTCTTTCCCATCGCAGCCGGCATCATCCACGGCAGCTTTCCGGTGGCGAACAACAGCGCACTGGCATCGCCCGCGCGATCGTGACAGATCCGACGATCCTGCTTTGCGACGAACCCACCGGTGATCTCGACCGAAAATCCGGCGACGAAATCCTGACGCTCCTGCAAGCGCTCAACCGCGAACAAGGCAAGACAATCGTGATGGTCACGCACGATCCACACGCTTCCGCGCGCGCGACTCGCACCGTGTATTTGAACAAGGGCCAGCTCTCGGCGCAAAAACCGGAGGATTAAGATGGTCCTTTCAAAAAACATCCGGCGCGCGAATTACCGTTTCGCTCTCCCCTCAACGGGGAGAGGGATCAAGGGTGAGGGGTGGTTACGGCAATACGCTCCATTCGCAATTACAGTAACGGGCGTGACCACCTCTCACCCCGGCCCTCTTCATGAATCTCGTAGCAGCCAACGTGAGGAGGCTCCATCTGAATTCCGGGAAAAAGATCAGAGCCTTCTTACGTCGGCTGCTACGGTTCAGGGGTTCAAAGCGCAAAACTTCATTTCGGGAAATTCTACCCATGAACCGGAACGCCGATCTCCTGATCGGCACGAGGTGGCGGTGCGTTGGAAACACGCCGATCGGGAGATCGGCGCTCCGCTACGGTTCAGGGGAACAAAGCGCGGGTTTTTTCGGGCCATGGAATCTCTCCATGAACCTTTGGAATTTGATGTCTCCGGGCGGCACCACCCCTCATCCCTAACCCTTCTCCCCGTGGAGGGGCGAGGGAGGCATGGCGTCGCGTCGTTCGCGTTTCAGGAAATCGCAACCACATCCACCGCTGCGTCATGAAATTTTTCTCTCTCATCTGGAACAACCTGAAGCGGAAGAAGACGCGCACGGCGCTGACGATTCTTTCCATTCTCGTCGCGTTCGTGCTCTACGGATTGCTGTGCACGTTGAAGGAATCCTTCACCGGCGGCATCGCGCTCGCGGGCGCGGACCGTCTTGTGGTGCGCCACAAAGTTTCGCTGATCATGACGCTGCCGGTCACCTACAAGCAAAAGATGGAAGCGATTCCCGGCGTCGCGTCGGCAGTTCATTTCACGTGGTTCAACGGAATTTATCAGAATGAGCCGAAAAACTTTTTCGCCAGTTTTCCAACGGAACCCGAGCCGTTCCTCGCGATGTATCCGGAATATCTTTTGCCCGAAGATCAGAAGCAGGCGTGGATGAAAGCCCGCACCGGCGCAATCGCCGGTCGTGCGCTCGTGGATCGCTTCAAATGGAAAATCGGCGACCGTATCTCGCTCACGTCACCGATCTGGCCGCGCAAAGGAGACGGCGCCTGGGAGTTTGAACTCGTCGGCATCTACGATGGCGCGAAGAAGGGCACTGACACTTCGGGCTTCTACTTTCGTTACGATTATTTCGACGAGGGTCGATCTTCCGGCCATGGACTCGTTGGCTGGTACGGTGTGCAGGTGAAAGATCCCGACCGTGCGGCTGAGGTCGCGAAGGCGATCGACAATTCATTCGCCAATTCGCCGCACGAAACGAAAGCGGAACCCGAAGGCGCTTTCATGCAAGGCTTCGCGCAGCAGATCGGCGACATCGGCACGATCCTCATCGCCATTCTCAGTGCGGTGTTCTTCACGATCCTGCTCGTCGCTGGCAACACGATGGCACAAGCGGTGCGCGAACGGACGGAGGAACTCGGTGTGTTGAAAGCGCTCGGTTTCACCAACGAGCGTGTGCTGGTGCTCGTGCTCATCGAGTCGTGTCTGATCGCGGCGGCCGGCGGTTTGACGGGATTGTTCCTGGCGTGGGCTGCCACGTTGGGAGGCAGTCCGGTGCCGGCGATGCTGCCGGTGTTCTACCTGCCGCATCGTTACCTGATCATCGGCGTCGGGCTCGTGTTTGTGCTCGGCATTGTGGCGGGAATTATCCCCGCGATTCAGGCGATGCGGCTTCAGATCGCGGCTGCCTTGCGGAGGAACGCATGAACTGGCTCGCACAAATTTTCTCCATCACACTCTTCAACCTGCGCACGATTCCCGAGCGCAAAGGTTCGGCGCTGACAACGGCCGTCGGGATCGCCGGCGTCGTCGCGGTGTTCGTGGGCGTGCTGTCGATCGCGGAAGGATTCAAAGCGGCGATGACCGTTTCCGGCCCGGAAGATGTCGCGATTGTACTGCGCACCGGCGCGGATACTGAAATGACGAGCGGCCTCTCGCGTGAAGAAACCCGGTTCATCGGCGACGCGACGGGAATCGCTCGTGGCGAGGAAGGCGCCCTCACGTCGGCGGAACTCTTCGTCATTATCAATCTTCCCAAGCGCTCGACCGGCACGGATGCCAACGTACCGTTCCGCGGCGTCGGAGCGGCTGCCATAAAAGTGCGCAGCGAAGTGCGCATCATTGAAGGCCGCACCTTTCAGCCAGGGCGCAACGAGGTGATCGTCGGCGCCGGTGCGGCGCGTGCATTCGCCGGGCTGGAGGTCGGGAAGAAGATTCACATCGGACAGAACGATTGGGACGTTGTTGGTATTTTCTCCGGCGGTGGCGGTGCGGCGGAATCGGAGATCTGGACGGACGCCGCGGTGCTTCAGCCTGCGTACAATCGCGGAGACTCGTTTCAGTCGGTTTTTGTAAAGCTCGCGTCGCCGCAGGCATTCCAACAATTCAAGGACGCGCTCACCACGAACCCACAACTGAAAGTGAAGGCGCTTCGGCAAAGTGAATTTCTCGCGGAACAGTCGAGCATGCTTACCATGTTCATTCGCAACTTCGGTGTGTTCATCGCTGCGTTGATGGCGGTGGGTGCTCTCTTCGGCGCGCTCAACACCATGTACAGCGCTGTCGCGTCACGCACGCGTGAGATCGCCACGTTGCGCGCGCTCGGGTTTGGATCGAGCCCGATCGTTCTGTCGGTGATGATTGAATCGCTGGCGCTCGCGCTGATTGGCGGCGCGCTCGGCGCTGCGGCGGCCTACTTCGCCTTCGATGGATTCAAGGCTGCCACGATCAATTGGCAAACCTTCAGCCAGATCGCATTCGCGTTCAGCGTCACACCTCAGCTTCTCGCCAACGCGATTGTCTGGGCGGCCCTGCTGGGATTGCTCGGTGGGTTGTTCCCTGCAATTCGCGCCGCGCGGCTGCCCATCGCGGCAGCGCTGCGCGAGACGTGAACGGAGGGCGTTAACTTGCCGGCGTCGGCGGCGCAGTCTGGGTGGCAGCCATGTTGCGGGCGCGCTTCTCGCGGGGCAATGGCGTGAGGACCACGTTGAGATCGCGATCACCCAACATTTTCGGCGGTGAATCGGCCACGGCGTAGGGTGCCAGCTCGCGCACGAATTTATTCACCACTTCGAAACCGAATTCCTTGTGGGCTTTCTGCCGTCCTTTGAAACGCAATTTCACGCGCACGCGCATGTCTTCGCACAGGAAACCGATCGCGTGTGTGATCTTCGTCGCGAAGTCATGCGGGTCGATGACAGCGCTGAGCTGCAGCTCCTTCATCTTGCTGCCGGTTTGCTTCTGCGAGTCCTTTTGCTTCTTCGCTTCCTCGTACCGGAACTTGCCGTAATCAACGATCCGGCAGACGGGCGGCGTCGCGTTGGGCGCAATCTCGATCAGGTCGAGATTCTTGCTGTTCGCCAGGCGCAATGCGTCCCCGAGCGGCATGATGCCAAGCTGCTCACGGTTTTCGTCGATGACGCGAACCTCGCGCGCGCGGATTTTGCCATTGCGGCGCTGTTGTGGTTCGCGTGGTTGGAATGAACGGTATGGATAGCTCAATGCTTGTCTTTGGTTAAGGTGGATTCCTCGCCTTGTTGGTCATTGACCCGGCTGGAACTGGTTCCCTGATTTCGAATACGTCGCGAGTGTCGCACACAATTGCGTGGGAGCAAGAACAGAGGGAAGCCGGACAAAACCCGGGTCCGACCAAAGATTTCCCAAACACAATCCGGATCCACATGGGCATTGCTCCTTGTGTTCACATGGAAACGAACGACGCTGCGCAGATGTTCAATCGATCGCCTGATCCAGCCACTACAGAAACCGGGAATGCCCTCCCTTGCACACGCGCCGAAGCGGATGCCGGCGATGCGGTGGCGCAATTCGGGATGGCGGTATATTCGATGGCTGGAAACACTCCCGCACATTACGCCGAAGCGGTGAAGTGGTATGTCAAAGCGGCGGACCAGAATCATCGGATGGCGCAGTTCAATCTGGGCCAGATGTTCGCCAACGCGCAAGGCGTGGACCGAGACGATTCGACCGCGCGCATGTGGATTGAGCGTGCCGCAAATGGCGGCGATGCCGGTGCTCAGTTCAACCTTGGAGACCGCTGCGACCAGACGAGCCATCACAGTGGCGATGCTGACGTGAGCGAGTCCCGCATCGAATGTTACAAGTGGTTCTCGCTTGCCGCCGGCCAGGGATATCGGAATGCGTCCGTTCGTTCAGACTCCGCCACTTTGCGTATGACGGATCTGGAAGTCCGGGAAGGCCGCCGTCGAGTCACGACATTCGTTGCGGCATAACGCATTCGATCCCCGGCCATGGCGGCTGCATCCGGTGAACCTGTGGGAGCCTCCATTAATATCCGGGGAATCCATTGCTGCGCACCGTGTTCGAGGCGATACTCCTCCATGACCGAAAATGAAACGCGCTTCTATCTGCGCGAAATACATGCCTATTGGACGGCACCGCATATTTCGAGCGAGAAGCTCCATGAACTGCAACGCAGCGAGTTGGTCGAGACATCCACCGATGAAATTCCGACGGTGCGGTTGACGCGTGAAGGTCAGCGTGTGAAAGCGGCAGCACGTCCACAGACTCGCGACAGCCGGGTTCAGTCCGTCGCCACTCCGAAACCTCGGCGCGCGTGGAGACAAAAAAATTCACCCCCGCCGAAATCGTTCGTCTGATTCCCTCCCCGACGGCATCCCCCAAGCCGCAACGACGACGCCGTTAGCCCGCTGCCGCCGAATCGAAATAAGCCGCCCGTTCGAGTGCGTTGAATCGAACGGCGAGTTGGAATCTCTCCCGAAGATCGTTCAGAAACGGCCAGTGCAGATCCTTGCTGAAAGGCCGAACGACGAAACTGACACCGTTGCCGGCATGCTCCTCCGCCTTCTCCTGCCATGCCGTGTGCGCCCCGGCACGGACCTCTTTGTAAATCACGTTGGTCATTAAATTTCTCCCGGCGGTCAGGCCGCCACCACAACGTCTGCAGTGTCCAAAAAGCTCTTCAGGAAACGCGAGCGCGTCGGATGACGCAACTTGCGCAACGCTTTGGCCTCAATCTGTCGAATGCGTTCGCGAGTCACTTTATAGAGTGTGCCGACCTCCTCCAGCGTGCGCCGCGAGCCGTCCACCAATCCAAAGCGCATTTCCAGGATACGCCGTTCGCGTTCGCTCAAAGTCGCCAGCACTTCCGTGACGCGAGCGCGAAGCAGGCTGCTGCCCGTCAGGTCCGAAGGACTGCCGGCGCCCTTGTCCTCGATAAAATCTCCGAAGCAGGCGTCATCGTCTCCAATGGTAGCCTGCATGGAAATGGGCGCCTGGATCATCTTGAGCAGCGCACGCACGCGATCCGGATGCAGGCTCATCTCCTCCGCAAGTTCCTCGGTGGTCGGTTCACGATCGAACGTGTGGAAAAGCTCCTTTTGCACCCGCAACAGTTTGCCGATCACCTCGATCATGTGGACCGGGATGCGAATGGTGCGCGACTGATCCGCGATGGCGCGCGTAATTCCCTGCCGAATCCACCACGTGGCGTAAGTCGAAAACTTGTAGCCACGGCGATACTCAAATTTCTCCACACCGCGCATGAGCCCAATGTTGCCTTCCTGAATCAAATCCAGAAACGGCAGGCCACGGTTCAGATATTTCTTCGCGATGGAAATCACCAGGCGCAGGTTTGTCTCGGCCATGTGCTTCTTCGCTGCGTCGGCTTCGGCGGCGAAACGATGCAGCTTGCGGTGCGCGTCCAGATATTCTTCGCGCGGCAAACGCACCAGACATTCCAGCGCCCGAACCTTTTGTTGCTCGGTCACGAGCAGCGCCTCTTCGCTCGCCGACTTCCGGCGCGCAGTGAGTTCCGCGATCATGCGTCCACTGCGCTGAAACTGGTCATGGATGTTCTGCGTGACGGCGACCATTTCCTCCAGCGCCGATGGCTTGAACTGGAACTTGGGAAAATAGCGCTGCAGCTTGCGGTCCAGTTGCTGAAACTCCTTCCACAAATTTTCGCGCGCGGTGGCTGACTTGGCCGCCTGCCATGCGGCGAACTGCTCATCCGCCTGACGGTCGATCGTGCGCACCTTCTTGATCAATCCACGCAACGTCTGCAAATGCGCGGCGCGATTCTCCACTTGAATGTCCAGCACCACGCGATCCAGCCGTTCCTTCGGCGGCTCACAGGTGAGCTTCTCGGCCAGCGCGATGTGTTCCTTGGCGGTGAATCCGAGACGATAAAGAATTTTCTTTTGCTCCCCGGTCGCCTCTTCCATCCGTTTGCAGATGGCGACTTCCTGTTCGCGGTTCAATAGCGGAACCTTGCCCATCTGCCGCATGTAAACGCGGACAGGATCGTCCAGACCGTCCGAAGGCACCCTGCCCTCTTCGTCGAGCGGCGTTTCCACGCGCGTCTCGGCGGGTGCAGCATCTCCATCCGCCGAATCCACGATCGTGATTTCGAGCGTGTTCAATTCAGCGTGGAGTTGATCCAGCAACTCCGGCGTGACCAGGCAGTCGAGCAACGCTTCGTCAATATCGCCGGTGGTCAGGTGCCCCTGCTCCTTGGCAATGATGAGCAATTCACGGATCTTCTCGGCCACATCGAGGCTGGCCCCCGGTTTCGACGCGACGGGCGGACTTTGCGCAGCCGCCGTGGTGGCGCTCAGGCGATTGGCGCCATTCGCCGTGGAGGGAGAAGCAACACGTGAAGGCGCGACCGCGCCCTTTCTAGCAGCAGCGGAGACACCGGCAGCCCGACGAACCTTAGTTTTCAACATTTGTTTGTTCCCAAATTTCGGAAGAGAAAAAGGGACCACATGCTCTCACGTATCACCACCGAGTCAAACCACGAGTTTGAATATTTCGCGAACTCAAGTTGCCACGAAAGAGTGAACAAAAGGCGGAGAAGCCGGGAAAGATTCATAATCCGGAGAGTTTGCTCACTAACCTCTCAGCCAATTCAGCGGCCGCATTCTGGAGGGCTGTCTTCGCTGCCGTTTGTTCTGCCACATCCACCGCCACGCTTGTCTGCCGGTCCGCAGCGATCAGCGTGCGGGTTCTAATGTCGTGGGCTTTGATCTCCACCCGGGACTTGCAGGAGATCAGGTTGCCTTTGCGCATTCCAAGCGCGCTGAACGCTTCACCTGTAATCTCGATGTCTGCTTTGTCCTTCGATTTGTCGTCCACGATCGTGAAGCCGCATTGCTGGAGAATCCAAAGGAGTTCGGTTTCGGCGGCGGGATCACGCACTGGTTGGCCAAAGTGCTGCTCAGAAATGTGAACACTCACAGTCGGGTGCTTTATCGCTTTAATTTGTTTCTTCAGGCGTTCCGCGCGGTCAAATTCTGCTCGCGGCGAATGCGCTCGACCTCGGCGCGTTCAAGGAGCACTAAACCAAAGCGCGACTGGGAGAATTCGGCAGTCAGCAAATCCGCGGCGGTGTTGCACTGTGGATCTGCAGAGACCACGGCGAGCCGGACGTCTGCTGCCCTCACCGCAATTGAAAAGCAAACGAGGGTTAGCCCGACGAGGAAGCGAGAGGTTCGGCAATAGCACATAATCAGTTTGAGCGAGGGACGCGAAAAAGCTGGTTGCCCGCTCCGATCCAAAGATCATTCTTTGACACTTCGATGGCGTGCGCCCAAACACGCCCGAGATCAGCGATGCGCGTGACTTTGGCGCGACTGGGGTCGATCTCCACCACGAACGACCGGCCGCCGGCCCACAGTTGCTTTTCGCCGGCGGCAACGCACAGCACGTATCCGTTCGGGAGCCCCTGTTGTTCTGAAACAATTTGCCACGATTTAGTTTCAAACGAGTAGTAACTCAAACCGCCCCAATATTTGTCCCACGAACCATGACTGCCGCTACGATCTGTGCCGGCAACGATGAAGTCTCGATTGACCGCACAACTTGTGAGCATGTTGCCGCCGTCGCTAACCGCTTGCTCGGTTTTGTTATTGAATGCCCGGTCTGAGGTCGCCGTATCCCACGTCTGCTGGACCAGATCGAATCGCTGCAAACCTTTACCCTTCGCTGCAAGCCAAAGTGCGTCGCCTGAATAAACCAACCCGACCACTCGGGCCTTGGGCGGTTGATCGTAAGTATCAGTTTGAACCGAGGTACGGACGACTTTCAGGTCGGGGGTGAGACCGACGAATTTGCGAGTCTGCCAGTCGATGTATCCGATGCCTCCGTGCCTCGTGTTGGCATCGCCAAAGCCGATCCATAACTTGCCTCCCACGATACAAAGAGACTCAACCGAAGGCATCAGCAAGCCGTCGCGTTCGGTGAACTGCATCCACTTGCCGCTGGATCGCTCGCATACGAACACTCCACTGCCGACGGTTCCGAGCGCGAGAAGGTCCGGGGTCACGGCGAGTGCTTGAATGTATCCGTCCGGCGGAACCAGGTGAGGAGTTGTCAGGCGGCGGGCGATTCGGCCGACGCGCGGGTGCGATGCCAGGCTTGCGGTGTCAGGCGCTTAACTTCTCCAGTAGTCGCCTGGCCCAGGCGCGGCAATAC
>JBBRBM010000179.1:0-12220 GCA_038205745.1 Verrucomicrobiota bacterium
CGGCTCATCGCATCCTGGGGCTGGAGAAGGTCCCAAGGGTCCGGCTGTTCGCCGGTTAAAGCGGTACGCGAGCTGGGTTCAGAACGTCGTGAGACAGTTCGGTCCTTATCCACTGTGGGCGCAGGAAACTTGAGGGGTTCAAACCTTAGTACGAGAGGACCGGGTTTGACGCACTTCTGGTGTGGCAATTGTTCCGTCAGGGGCATCGTTGCGTAGCCATGTGCGGAAGAGATAAGCGCTGAAAGCATCTAAGTGCCAAGCTCATCCCAAGATATTGTTTCCCGGAGCGCAAGCTTCCTAAAGACCCCATGTAGACTACGTGGTTGATAGGTTAGGCGTGCAAGCGTCGTGAGACGTTTAGCGGACTAATACTAATCGGTCGTGCGGCTTGATCGCTTTTTTCTTTCAACTTCGGTTGAACGAATTAATGCGATTTTAAACTCGCGAATTGTAAATGGCCCGAACTCAGCCGAAAGCCTGTGTGTAGTTTTCAGGGAACCTCCTGTTTCGGTGCGTTCTTTAAAATTTAAGTGTGGGACGAGAGTGCGACATCGATCGCAACGCTACTGCGAAAACAGTGGCCGTCTGCAAAACACTTTGGTGGTCATAAAGCTGTGGTCCGACCCGTTCCCATTCCGAACACGGCCGTCAAACGCAGCCTTGCCGATGGTAGTGGTTTTATAGATTCCGCGAGAGTAGGTTGCCGCCAATTTTTCAAATCGGCCGAGGATCCATTTAAGATCTTCGGCCTTTTTGTTTTGGACGGGGCTGCGCGGATCGCCAGACAATCTCGTAAGGAAATGCCTTCGGGCGATCAACGACCGTCTCGACGAAATACGCTCCAACTCCTATGCCCTTCTCGTTTAGTTTCAGGAGTTGGAGCCATATATTCGAAGGAACATTTGAGTAGCGGTAAAATTTGTTGGAACTCCCTCCTGTAAACCTGACCGTGAGTTCCTGCCGGTTTGTTTCGTAACAAGCCAGATTGATGCAGGTCGATGAGATCTCTTGGAATGTGAGGTTCGGAACTTCCGCTGATAGCGCAGCGACAGTCATGAAAAGCAGAAAAAGCAGGCTCGCTGTTGAGCCTGCCTTCTCGTGCGATTGCCGCTCAGCGTTCACTTGATTTTTTCTCACTTTGCCTTCGCGTCGGGTTTCGGGCCGATGCGGAGCGAAACAAGATTCAATGTCTTGTCGATGTCGCGGTAGGAAAGGCCGACTTGGTCTCCGGCTTTTGCGTCTGCAAGTGAGGCCAGATTCCCCGCCTTTGTGATTCGGGTTTCCGATGTGATGTGAAAAACGCGTTCGCCGATCTTGATTGTTTTGGCTTGTTGATCGACCGCATCAATTTTGCCTTGGAATGGCAATGCACGCGGTTTTGCTTCCTTCTTTTCTGTTGCAGGTTTGTCTGCCGCCATGATCGGCAGCGTTGTAGTGGCGGTGAAGACCGCGACTGTGAGAGCAAGAATGAATATTTTCATAGTTTTGTGGAGTCTTTTTGTATGCGGGACAAATCCGTATTAGCAAAAACTCCGACGACTTCAAGCAGTAATTTCGAAAAAAAATCCCACCAAGGCGCGAAATGGCCCGATTCACACGGCCAGAGTGCCGAGGATCAGAATCTGCGATGTTGTGATGAAGTATGCGAAGTATGGCGCTCACCCGGACACGAATCGATGTCCGAAGCCCGGTACGGAAGGCGGTGAATTCCGCGCTCCGTGCCAGAGCAGATGATGAAGCCTTCCGATAGTGCGATGCCTATTTTGTGGCTTGATCGGCAGGCAGCGGCACTTGGCCGACGCGGGTCAGGTAATAGATAAGATCTCGCACTTCCTGGTCTTTCATCGTGGCGAGAAGTTCTTCTGGCATCATTGAAAGCTGGCTCTGGCGCTGGCTCTCGATTTCGTTGCGCGGCAATGTAACGAGCTCGTTGGCCGTCTGGAGCACGATCGTTTTGTCGTCCTGACGTTTGATGATGCCAGTGAGGCTGCGGCCGTCCTTCGTCTCTATCTCGTTTGCCCGATACTCATTGGGGATCACTGCGTTGGGGTCGAGGATGTTTTCGAGCAGGTAGTTGATGTCGCTGCGGTTTGCGCCCGTGATGTCTGGACCGACTTTGCCGCCGGTGTCGAATAGCATATGGCACTGCGCACAAACTTTGTTGAACACGACGCGGCCGGGCGACGCGTTGCCAGGCTGCGAACCGCCGGCGCCATAGATTCTTCGATACCTCTCCATCTCTGCTTTCTTGTCCGCGCTCACTTCCCGGGCCGTTCCGTAAATTTTTGCGACCTGTTCCTGCACCTCATGATCCTTCACGTTGCGAAGCTGCCGCACTACTTCGGCGGTCATGTCCTGCTTTGGAACTTTGTTGGCGGCGATCGCGGCGAGCAATGGTTTCGCGTATGTGACGCGTGAGGCGAGCGTGCTCAGCGCATCCCGCTTTTGCGCCTGATCAAGCGAGCCGTAAATGCGGAGGATGGCATCGGCGGTTTTCGGATCATTGAACGCTCCGAGTGCCCGCAATGCAGCCGATCGCAACTCCGCATCGCCAAGCAGCACATGCAGCGTCCCGGACAATTCTGCGTCTTTGACGCCCATCAGCGAATCCATCGCGCCGCGGCGCGAAGCGAGCAGGGCTGTTTTGTCGATCAATGTTTTCCGTAGCGATGCCAGCGCATTCTGGCTGCCAAACGTGAGCGAGATAGTTTGGGCCAGCGTGCGCACCTCGGCGTTGTCGCTCCGGGCCAGCTTCGTTTCCACCGCGTCCCAGTCGGCGGGCATGGGCACGCTGCGCTGACCTTTCAATGCGGCGCTTAGACCGAGGAGCATTTCAAGTTGCTTCGGAGTGCTGGTGATGGCGGCGAGATTTTCGGCGATCAACACACGTGCTTCGGCCGTGCCTAGCAAGGCGATGCGACGCGTGGTGAAGTTCAATAGTTTTGGCAGCTTCGTCTCAAGCGCGGCGGCCAGCGAATCCTTCGGATGGCCTGCCACGAGTGGTTCCGCGGCGAACCAATACATCAGCGGCAGGTTATGGTCGCCCGCATCTTCAGCGTGGGTCAGGAGCGCGCGGGCAATATCGCCACGCTTTTCAACAGGAATTCTTTGCAGCGCCGAAGCTATGAAACGGCGCACGACCGGTGACGGATCGCTTTGTGCCGCGGCGAGAAGCGAATCGCAGGATCTCTGCGCCAGGTCGTCGATGCTGCCGCCAAAGATCAGCTCGGCGCGCTCGTAATAGAGTTGCAAGATCCACGCCCGCACCCATTCGTCCTTGTCCTGGGCCCATCGCGCCATATCCTCAAGCCGCATAGCGCTCATTCCATGCAGCGCCCAGAGTGCGCGCAACCGCGCCGTTGTGTCGCTTGATGTGTTGACCAGATCGGTCAATTTGCTGATGCCGGACATCTTGCGCCCGGCCTTATGATGTTTGATGAGATCAGCCAGCTCCGGTGCCGCGTCGCCTGCATCTTCGTTGACGGCCCGTTCGTGGACGCGTTGCTGCAAAATCCGGCGCGCATGGCGGCTCTTGAATTCGTTCTTTGACGTAACAAGGTCGGTCAGCTCGTCGTCGCTGAGCTTTGCGAGATCGATCGTCGTCTTCTTCTGGTCCTTGTATACGATTTTGTAGACGCGTCCGTTGCCTCGGTCGTGACCGTCTTCGCGGTTGTGATGACATTGATTTACGTCGTACCAGTCTATGACGAAGACACTGCCGTCTTGGTCATAAGTCTGGTTCAAGGTCTGCGACCAAGTGTCGTTGAAGTTAAGGAAATCCTTCCCGTGCTTGCCGATATATCCGCTGCCTTCGCGCATCGGAATATCCATGTTCAATCGCTGCCCGTGGATGTTCCCGATCATCATCGTGTCCCTGTATTCCGCAGGCCAGCTTTCACCCAGGTAAAGCATCACTCCCGCATGGGCGTGTCCGCCGCCCGCTGCGTCGCTGCGCGCGTTCGCCGCGTGCGGGCCAACATTGCCGGCCCAGTGGACGTGGTCCCCGTGGTTTTTGATGTCGTCGTAAATGTGCGGGTGAACCGGCTTGTTTTTGCCCTTCGCATAGCGCGAGGACTCCTCGGGGCCCACGGCAAAATGTTCGCCGCCCTGCCGTTCGATGCGCGCGCCCTGGATCATGTGCCAGAAATGTGGAATCACGCACATCTCAGCGAAGCACTGGCCGTGATCGTCGAAGTCGACACCCCAGGGATTGCTGCCGCCTTCAGTAAAGACCTCGAACACATGGCGCGTGGGATGAAAGCGCCACACACCGGCATCCATCCATTGGCGCTCGCGCTCGGACGCGCCGGGCTTGCCGACGAGGCTCGGACAAAAAACTCCATGCGTGCCATAAAGCCAGCCGTCAGGTCCCCACGTGAACGTGTTCAAAACCTCGTGCGTGTCGGCAGTGTAGTTCCAGCCGTCGAGCAGAATCTGCGGATCTCCCGCGGGCTTCGGATTGTCCCAATCCTTCACGGGCACGAACATCAGGTAAGGCGCCGCGCCGATCCACACGCCGCCGAAACCTACTTCAAGTCCGCTGACGAGATTGACGTGTTCGAGGAAGACGGTCTTCTTGTCGAACTTGTGATCGCCGTCGGTGTCTTCGAACACGAGGATGCGGTCCGCTCCTGCGAAAATATCCTTCACCTGGTCGGGTGTTGCCTTTGTTGGATCAACGCCGGCGGCGCGTTCCACCTTCGGCACCGCGCCTTTGCGCCGCGGATAGGTGAGGCCTTCCGCCACCCACACGCGACCGCGATCATCGATGGCGAAGGCAATTGGCTGAACCAGGTCCGGTTCGCCCGCAAACGGATACATCTTGAAACCCGCGGGCAGCGTGGCCTTGTCACACGCGTCTTGTGGGCTGAGCCCGGCGTAGGGAACCACGTCCGCAGCGGGAGCATTGTTCGCCGCACCGGCATCGGCGGCACAGGCGAAGGCGACAACGATCGAGCAGAAAAGATGTTTGGCTTTCATGGGCGTGTGTTGGACGTAACCGAGGGCGATCGATTTCGCGAGCCGGAAGTTTTTCTCACAGAAATAAAAAAGGCGGAGCCACCCGGCTCCGCCTTGCGATGAAAACGGGTTTCACGTGCCTGAAGTCGGCGCAAGCTTTACGCCATTTGTTCCTCGTTCAGCACTTGCCGAGCTCGCAAAGAATCTTGTGCAGCTTCTCGACGCTGATCAGCGGCGGCTCGTTCTCGAGCTCGTATTCAACAATGTACCACTCCACGCCGGAGACGTTTTCGCACAGGTTGAAAATCTCGTTCCACGGCAGATCGTCGTTCCCGATGAGCGCATTCGGATTGGATTTCGAGTGCGGCTTCGCGTGAATGCTCACAACCCGGCCCGGGAATTTCTTCAGGTAAGTCGTCGCCACTCCGGGCGTCTTCGCATGCATCGCGTTGCCGATGTCGAATTGAATCTTCACGTCGCTGCTGGCGCGATTGAAGAACGTGTTCCACGGCAGTTCGCCGCCGAGCGGTTCAAACTCAGCGCTGTGATTGTGATAACCCACCACCATTCCCTGCGGCTTCACTTTCGCCGCAATCTCAGTGAACAGGTCGGCGGTCTTCTCCCAATCTTCCTTCGTCTTGCGATACTTCTCCGGCAGTCCCGGCACGATGAGATACTTGTTCCCGATCGTCTTGTTGTATTCGACCGTCCTCTCAAGTTTGTCGGGGAGCAACGTGTCGATCTGGGTGTGCGTGCCGCAGCAACCGAGCCCGGCGTCATCCAGCAGCTTGCGCATCGTCTTCGCATCGCGTCCGTAGTAGCCGGCGAACTCGACGGCCTTGTAGCCAATCTTGCCAACCTTGTTCAGCACGGCTGGCAAATCCTTCTCGCAATCCTTGCGCACCGAGTAGAGCTGAAGTCCGAGCGGAATTTTCTTCTTCGCTTCCGCGGCGAACAATGCGGATGGGCTGACAGCGCCGACGACGGCGGCGAGCGTTGCGCTGCGTTTCAGAAAATGACGACGAGTGGTGAGTTGAGTGTTCATGCTTTGTTTTGACGTTGTGATGGGAATTGGCTTCAGACGAATCACTAATCGCGCAGCGGCTTTCGCGGAATTTTCTCATCGTCCATCGCTGCGTTGTAAACGAACGCCGCCATGATGACGGACGCCTGCTTCAAATCATCGAACTGAATCCGATCGAACACGTCGGCGTTCGCGTGATGCGTGCGCGTCCAGTATTCGAGCGGATCCTGGATGAACTGAAATCCCGGCAAGCCAATCGCATCGAACGGCAGATGATCCGTGCCGCCGGTGTTCGATGCGGTCAACGTCTCCGCGCCGAGATCGCGAAACGGCTCCAGCCATTTGCGGAAGAGCGGGCGCACCAGTTCGTTGCTCTGCATGTGAACGCCGCGAATGCGTCCGCTGCCATTGTCGAGATTGAAGTAGACCGAGAGCTTTTCGTATTCGGGTTTGCGAACCAGTTTGCGCGTGGAACTTGCGGCGCTGCTGCGATCGGAGGTTCGGCGGGAGGCGGCGACACGCGCAAACTCACTCGCGCCTTTCGGCGGCGTCACGGAACTGTTCGTCATGTTCGTGTAGTAACCGAAATGGTCGCGCACGTAAGCCGTCGAGCCGAGCAGCCCTTGTTCTTCACCAGTCCACAACGCGACGCGGATCGTGCGGCGCGGCTGGAGCTTCAGCGTCTTGATGATGCGCACCGCTTCCATCGCAGCGGCCACACCCGCGCCGTTGTCCGTCGCGCCGGTGCCCGCGTGCCACGAGTCGAGATGGCCGCCGAGCATCACGATCTCGTCTTTCAAGTCTGTGCCGGGAATCTCCGCCACGGTGTTCGCCGCCATCGGATCGTTCGTGTGATATTGCGCCGCGAAGTCGATCGCCATCTTCAGTTTTTCGCCGCGCTGAATCATGCGCGCGAGCCGATGGTAATCCTCCGCCGCGACCGTGATCTGCGGCGGAATCGTAAGAGCGTTTGTCGCCCACGGAGAGTTTGCGCGGCGCAATGCGGGGCCACCGCCGGGAGTGTTCGTTGAAGTCAGCACGCTGGCGCTTTCCACGAAGAACGTGCCGCCATCGCCTTGGGCGCTCGACGCCACGATGAGCGCCGCGCCTTCGCGGGCGGCGAACTGAAACCGTTCCGTGCTGGAGATCTGCCGCGGACCGGCATTCGTGCCGCGAGCCGAAGCAGCGCGCGGGCGGTTCGTGCTCACGGTGTTGGTGATCGCCGCCTGAAACGCGTTCGATTGCAAACCCAGCACCGCCGCTGCCGGTGTGTTTGAGAGCAACGCGGGCGAGGCAGGCGTGCGCGATGGGAACGAACGTCCGCCCGCGGGCGCGTTGGCCAGCCGCAGCAGATTGCTTTCGTTCAACCGCGTGGACGGCGCTTCAAAACGTGCCGCGATTTCGCGCTGTGAACTGACGAGTGCGATCGCGCCTTTGAGCCGGCCTTTGTACTTCGCGAGTTCAGCCTCGGTCTTCGCTTCGATGAACACGACCTCCGCCATGAGCGGCTTCTCGAATCCCGGCGACCACGCTTTCGGCGCGGCGGTCAACGGGATCGCCTGCGGCTCGACGACCTGCGCCGAGAATCGTTGCAGCGACCATCCGCGGCCGAACGGTCCCCACGGCTCCAGTTGCGCGTTCACGAGTCCCCACGATGTCAGGGTGTCGCGCGTCCACTCGTTGGCCCGTCGCAAATTGGGCGAGCCCGTGAGCCGCGGCCCGATCACGTCGCACAGGTAGCTGAGCGTGTTCGAGAGTTGCGAACGATTCAGTCCTTCGTCGCGAATGCGCGCGATGACGTCGTTTGTTGCGAGGAAACGGCCGACGCGATTCGTCGCGCCGGTGTCCTGCGCGCGGGCGGCGTGAAACACGCAAAGCACCGCGACCACGAACCCGGCGCTGAATCGCAAGCGCATGATTACTTCGCCGCAGTCTGCTGAACCAATGGCTTCGGCTGCGCTTTTTCCCATTCGGCCTTGCTGACTTTCCTGGCCGAGTGGATATGGACGTACGTGCCCTTCTTGTTGCCGACCACCACATCCGGCAACCCATCACCGTTCATGTCAGTCGCGACGACTTGCGTTCCCACGCCGCTGTCGTTGTCGATGAGATACGGGATCCAACTGATCGTCTTGTCGGCGTTGCGCACCAGCTTGAACCAGTAGAGCACCGCCGGTGAACTTGGATCAGCGTCTCCATGCGAGCCGTGCGCCCAGAAGCGTTTGCCCGTCACGATGTCCTTCAATCCATCGCCGTCCATGTCCGCAATATCAACGGCGTGCAACTGCGAGAAGACCAGCCCGTATTTGTTCTCCGCTGGCGTCTTGCCCATGATGAGATGTTGCGTGAACTGCGCGTCGCCCATTTTGTTCTTCTCCTTGAGTTGCTCGAACCACGCGAGCCCGTAATTGTGCGCCGCCAGCGCGCTGACCACGTCAGGCAATCCGTCGCTGTTCACGTCGTACGCGTACATTTGCGCGCTGCCTTCCGTCGTCGAGAAGGGATACGCGTGATACTTCCACAGCGGATCATTCGCGAGCGAGGCCGGCTGTTCCCACCAACCGCTCTTCTCCATCAGATCGGTCTTTCCGTCGCCATTCACGTCCCCAAAGCCGAGGCCGTGCGTGAACTTGTGGTACTTGTTGTTCGGCGAAATGGGATGGAACGCCCATGGCTTCGTCGCATCGCTCCAGTCCGGCGAGGCGTAGCCGTAAAATCCTTTCGAGCTGCAAATGATCTCGGGCTTGCCGTCGCCCGTCACATCGCCCCACGTCGGCGATTCATTATCCACCACATCAAAGACCGTGTGACGCTTCCAATGCTCCGTGCCGTCCTCGGCTTTCCTGCCCTTCGGATTCTCGTACCACGACGCATCGAGGCCGGGAAAACCGTACACGAGCACGTCCTGCCAGCCGTCGCCATTCAGGTCGTGTGTGAACGCGAAGAAATTATCCGCGTAGGCATTGTTCTTTCCGAGCGCGCCTTCAAATCCTTCCACGGATTCCTCCGTGCCGTCTTCCTTCTTCAGCTTGAACGGCGCCACGCCTGCGGGCGACTTCCGCACCGTGCTCATGTATTCGTGGCGCACCTTGAAGTCCGGCCCCTCCCACCAATACGGCCCAGACACCACATCGGGCTTCCCGTCCTTGTTGAAGTCGCCCACATTTGCGCCCTCGCTCCAGAAGTGATTATCGAGATGGATTTTTTTCCACGTGTGAATCGTGTAGTCGGCTCCGAATGCGGAAAGGGAAAAGCCGAGAACACCCGCGAGTGCGAACGAAATCTTGGTCATGCACAAACGTTTGGCAGAGCGCAGCGATGGAAGCAAGGATTTGGGTGCGACGGGCTAAAGGGCAAGTCAGTCAGTCAGTCGGTGAGTGAGTCAGAAAATTGCCACTCCGGCGTGTCCTTCACTGACTGACTCACTCACTCCGCGTTCCGGTGTTCACCCCATGGCGCCAAAACAACGCCGCTCCTAAAACTCTCGCGCAACGTCAACGAAGAAGACGGGCTGCAATGGTCCGAAGGGGTTAGAGAAGACGATGAAATGGCAGGTGGGCGCTTAGGAGGCCTGCCAATCGGACAGTGACGCGCCGGACGGATTCTTCCCGCCCGGCGCTTCTCTTTTATTGCTCGGCGTTTTCGGGCCGGACAATTTCTGCAAAGAGATTTTTTCACGGACGATTCGCTCCAGCTCGTCTGACTGCTCGCAATGAAACTCAATGCAACGTCTCTCGCCCTGGCCCTGGCGCTTTCATCTTTCGCCTCCAATGCCGCCACACTCCACGTCGCGCCCAACGGCAACGATGCCTGGTCCGGCAAACTCGCCGCACCGAACGCCGCGAAGACCGACGGCCCGTTCGCTTCGGTGGCCGCCGCGGTGAATTCCTCCCGCCAGCGCAACGCAGGTGAGCCCGCGACGATTCTCCTGCACACTGGCACCTTCGCGCTCAGCGAACCCCTGAAGCTCGGCGTCGCGGATTCTTCGCTCACCATTGCGGCCTTTGAAAACCAGAAGCCCGTGATCAGCGGCGGTCGTCGCATCACGGGCTGGAAAAACATTCGCGCAAATCTGTGGCAGGCCACCGTCCCGGAAGCGCGCGATGGCAAATGGGTTTTCCGCCAGCTCTTCATCAACGGCGAACGCGCCATCCGCGCCCGCACGCCGAACGAAGGCTACTTCCGCATCCAGGGCGCCAGCCCGCAGGACAAGCCGGTGAAGCTCAAGTTCAAAGCCGGCGACATCAAAAAGGAATGGGCTGCCGACGGCGAAGTCGAAGTCATCGCCATTCTCGCGTGGGCCGACATCCGCATGCAGATTCGCGAAGTGGATACCGTCACCAATGTCGCCACGCTCAGCGGCGATCCGCGTCCATCGAACAAGGAGAACAATGCGCAGTATTTCATTGAGAACGCTCCCGATGGCATGGATGCGCCGGGCGAATGGTATCTCGATCGCAAAAGCGGCGTCGTAAGTTACCTCGCCAGGCCCGGCGAAAATCTCGCGACTGCCGAAGTCATCGCGCCCGTGCTCGATGATCTCATCGTGATCTCCGGCGACGCGGCGGCGAAGAAGCCTGCGGAGAAAATCACCCTGCGCGGCCTCACCCTCAGCCACACCGATTGGTCACTCGGCCCCAAAGGCCACGCCGACACGCAAGCCGCCGTCGCCCAGCGCGGTGACATTCGCGCCGAGTTCGCACGCGACATCGCGATCGAGAATTGCGCCTTCACGCACCTCGCTGGTTACGCGGTCGAACTCGGGCGCGGCGCGCAAAACTGCCGTGTTGTTGGGAGCGAAATGACAGACCTCGGCGCAGGCGGTGTGCGCGTGGGCGAAGGTTCCAGTCGTCCCGATCCCTTCGATGGCGTGAGCGGACACATGATCACCGACAATCACATTTACCACATGGGCCTGATTTTCCCGCCTGCTGTCGGCGTGTACATTCTCCAGAGCGGAAACAATCGCGTGGCGCACAATCACATCCACGACCTCTTCTACACCGCCGTCTCCGTCGGCTGGACGTGGGGTTATCGCGAAGGCCCATGCAGCAACAACATCGTCGAGTGGAATCACATGCACGACATCGGCCAGTTCCTCCTCAGCGACATGGGCGCCGTTTACACCCTCGGCCCGCAACGCGGCACCGTGGTGCGCAACAACCTTATCCACGACGTGAACGCCTTCACCTATGGCGGCTGGGGCCTCTACCCGGATGAAGGCAGCACCGGCATCGTGATGGAAAACAACATCGTCTATCGCTGCAAGAACGCCGGCTTCCACCAGCACTACGGGAAGGAGAACGTGATCCGGAACAACATCTTCGCCTTCAACAAGGAGAACCAGCTCATGCGCACCCGCGATGAACAGCACATCTCCTTCTTCCTCACCAACAACATCGTGATCTATGACTCCGGCAATCTCCTCGGCAGTAGTTGGAAGAACGAACAATACGTCATCGACCACAACCTCTACTGGGACATCCGCGCCGCCGGCGACACGGCGAAAATGAAGTTCAGCAACGCCACCCTCGATCAATGGAAAACGCGCGGGCACGACACCCACTCCATCATTGCCGACCCGCTGTTCGTGGACGCCGCGAAGCTCGACTTCCGCCTCCAGCCCGGCTCCCCGGCCCTGAAGTTCGGCTTCAAGCCCATCGACCTGACCGGCGTTGGGGTGAGGCCGGCATCACAACGTTGATGACCTCAAGCCGATGCAGCGCGTGGGTTCGCTCGCCCGCTGGCCGCTGCGCCCGCCCTAGGGTGAAGCCCCATGCCACTGCACCCATCCCGCCAGGCGCCGCGCGAACAAGCGCGCGGACGCTGAGGAAGGACTGCGCTTGCACTCTGGGGCCAGCCCTCTGCGGAGACCCTTCGCGCTCGAAAAACGGGGCGTCAACAGCCCCGCGGCCGGTGCTCCAGCCCGGGCGCGCCGCGAAAGGATGCGCGCCCCGATGCCCGAAACCCTCCCACGCCCGCGCCCTGAAGGAAGACGCCCAAAAGAAAACCGCAAAGGCAGGGAAGCGTCGGGGCGGTCCACCGGGCTTGTTCAACAACGCATAGCTTCGACGCTCCGCACGCGCGTCACACCCTGGTTCCAATCCACGCTCCCCCCGCGCGTGCTCCGGTCAAAGCTATGCTTGGGGATGAACCGTTTTGGCTGTTCGGCTGCGGCGCCATTTGCGGTTTCACCGAAATCTGGTTGGTCTGGCTATGCTGCGGCGCGGGTGGACG
>JBBRBM010000180.1:0-12140 GCA_038205745.1 Verrucomicrobiota bacterium
CAGTGGTGGTCATTCGCGAGGAGAACGGAATTCGATTCTCCCTCTCCCCAATGGAGAGGGCCGGGGTGAGGGGGAACAGGACTCACAATGCGTCCGCCATCTTGGCTCACCAACCGGATCTTCAGAGCTGCTCACGCCGGCTCCGACAAAGCTTTCCACCCAGAAAAAATCCCAACAGTCATGAACGTAGAAACATTCAAATACGACAATCGGATCGTCCGCGCCTTCGCGATTGCCACAGTGATCTGGGGCCTCGTCGGATTCCTCGCGGGTCTCACCGCGGCGATTCAACTCTTCTTCCCCGAGGCGAACTTGAATCTCCAGTTCGTCACCTTCGGGCGGCTTCGCCCGCTGCACACGAACGCGGTGATCTTCGCCTTCGTCGGCAACGGCATGTTCATGGGCATCTACTACTCGCTCCAGCGCCTCTGCAAAGCGCGCATGTGGAGCGACAAGTTGAGCTGGATCAACTTCTGGGGCTGGCAGGCGATCATCGTCGCCGCTGCCATCACGCTCCCGCTCGGTTTCACCACGAGCAAGGAATACGCGGAACTCGAATGGCCAATCGACATCGCCATCGCGCTGGTGTGGGTTGCCTTCACGATCAATCTGATGATGACCGTCGTGAAGCGGCGCGAGAAGCACATGTATGTGGCGATCTGGTTTTACATCGCCACGGCGCTGACGGTGGCATTGCTTCACATCGTCAATTCGCTCGAAGTGCCGGCGGGCTGGTTCAAGAGCTATTCGATTTACGCCGGGGTGCAGGACGCGCTGGTGCAATGGTGGTACGGACACAACGCCGTGGCATTCTTCCTCACCACGCCCTACCTCGGCCTGATGTATTACTTCCTGCCGAAAGCGGCCAACCGGCCGGTGTTTTCCTATCGCCTGTCGATCATTCACTTCTGGGCGCTGATCTTCATCTACATCTGGGCGGGGCCGCATCACTTGCTCTACACGGCACTGCCGGACTGGGCGCAATCGCTCGGCATGGCGTTTTCGCTGATGCTGATCGCGCCGAGCTGGGGCGGCATGTTGAACGGGCTCCTCACACTGCGCGGCGCGTGGCACAAGTTGCTCGAGGAGCCGATGCTGAAGTTCATGGTCGTGGCCGTGACTGCTTACGGCATGGCGACGCTTGAAGGCCCGATGCTCGCGATCAAGAGCATCAACTCGCTTTCGCATTACACCGACTGGACCATCGCGCACGTTCACACCGGTGCGCTTGGGTGGAATGGGTTCCTGACCTTCTCGATGCTCTATTGGCTCTTCCCGCGCCTCTACAACACCAAGCTTTTTTCGAACAAGCTCGCCAACTGGCACTTCTGGATCGCGCTGCTCGGCATGATGTTCTACGTGGTGCCAATGTACTGGAGCGGCATCACCCAGGGCATGATGTGGAAGCAGTTCACCAACGAAGGCTTCATGCAGTGGCCGAATTTCCTCGAGACGGTACTTCAGATCGTCCCGATGTATCGCATGCGCGCGATCGGCGGAACGCTCTACATCATCGGCGCATTCATAATGGCCTACAATTTATGGCGCACGGCGAAGGGCGGACAGTTCGTGCCCGATGTCGAAGCTCAGGCGGTCGCCATTCGTGACCAACGTGATCACGGGCCGCAGGATCCGTGGAAGCATCGCTGGCTCGAATCGAAGCCGGTACTTTTCACGGCGCTCGCGTTCGTGGCGGTCGCAATCGGTGGCGCGGTGGAAATCATCCCGCTCTACACGATCAAGAAGAACGTTCCCACGATCTCGGCGGTGAAACCGTATTCGCCGCTCGAAGTGATGGGCCGCGACATTTACATCCGTGAAGGCTGCGTCGGCTGTCACTCGCAAATGATTCGTCCGTTCCGTTCCGAGACGGAGCGCTACGGTGAATACTCGAAGGCCGGTGAATACGTTTACGACCATCCATTCCTTTGGGGCTCGAAGCGCACGGGACCCGATCTGCATCGTGAGGGCGGCAAATACCCGGACGCCTGGCATTACAACCATCTGGACGATCCGCGCTCCACATCACCGGGCTCGATCATGCCGCGATATCCATGGCTGTTAACGCAAACGATCGAGACGAACGCACTCGCACCGCGGATCTCGGCGTTGCGCAAAGTCGGGGTGCCGTATCCGCAAGGCTACGAGCAGGTCGCGCTCAGCGAGTTGAACAAGCAGGCCATCGCCGTCACCAGGAACCTCAAGGTGGGTTCGATCACGACGACGCCGGACAAGGAAGTGATTGCGCTCATCGCTTACCTGCAACGCCTCGGCACGGACATCAAAAGTGCGACGCCTCCCGTGACGCCCGAAGCACCACCACCGAATTCCACGCCAGTGCCGGCAGCCAAAAAGACCGCACAAGTGAAAACCTTGGAAACGAAGAACTGATTATGATCCAGAACGTCGTTGAAAAACTTGGGAACGCGGGCACGTATGGGGTGATTTCGATCTGCCTCTTCTTCGCCGTGTTCATCGGTGCATTGATCTACGCGCTGACGTATCGCAAGTCCGTTTGCAAAACGATGAGCGCGCTTCCGCTCGAAGATGGCGAATGCCCGCGTAGCGCAGACTTCCAGTCTGCCGTGTCGCAGGTTTTCAACCTGCGTGGCGCGGCGGGAGCAGTGCGCCCGGAATTTCCAACGTGCGCTGCGAGCACTGCGTCAAGCCGACTGGAAGTCGGCGACACAGCAGGTTTGGAAACTAGCGCTACGGCTGCGCGGGCGAAAGGAGTTTCCCATGAATAACAATCCCGAAAACAAAGACCCGTTGCTGATCGATCACGAAGCCGACGGCATCCAGGAACTCGACAACCTGCTGCCGCGCTGGTGGGTGTGGCTATTTTATCTCACCACCATCTTCGCAGTGGTTTACATGCTCTACTATCACGTGTTCCGCGCCGGTGATTTGCAGGCCAAGGAGTTCGAGAGGGAGTGGACGCGAGGTGAGGCCATCAAGTCTGCTTCACTCGCGAAGTTCGAGTCATCCATCGCCACGCTCACACCGTTGCAAGACCCGAAGGTCTTGAGCGACGGGCAGGAGATTTACACCCGGCTCTGCGCTCCCTGCCACCGCCCCGACGGCGGCGGACTCGTGGGCCCGAACCTCACGGACGATTACTGGATTCACGGCTCGAACTTCGTCGACAACGTGAAGACGATCATCAACGGCGTGCCTGAAAAAGGCATGTTGACGTGGCGCGGCATCCTGAAGCCGGCGGAAATTCAATCCGTGGCGAGCTACGTCTACACGCTCCGCGGCACCAAGCCGCCGAACCCGAAGCTGCCGGAGAACCAGCAGCAGCCGAATAAGCCAAACGAATACGAGTAATCAATCTGCGCCCAGAATCGAGTCGAGGTTCTGGGCGCCATGAAGAACACGGACGATTTCCAGATGCTCAGTGCCAACACGATAGAAGATCATGTAGTTCGGAAAGCTCCGAATGCCGAACGAGCGAAGGTCACTCGCTTTCCCACGGTATTTCCGGACGCGACCGATCTTGGGATTGCGGCTCAGCAACTCAAACGTGTCGAACGCAGCGTTTTGAACTCGATCGGCGGCGGCGATGTTGTGTTCAGCGATGTAGGCGTGAATGTCGTCGAGATCGTCCAGTGCCGCGGCCGCCAGAACGTGCGGGATCATTTCTTACGGCGGGCTTCGGCACGTTGTTTCAGTTCTTTGCGCGCGACGTTAAATGGAATTCCCTCGCCGGCGTCGAGTTGGCGAATGCCTTCGAGGAGTTTTTCTTCCAACTCCTCAGCCGTGGAAAAAACAAAGCGCGGCAACGAACTCACGGCGGTCAAACGCGCAATCGGTTTGTCACCACTGGTGATCAGAATCTCTCCTTCTTTCGGCAATCTCCTCACGAGTTCGTCCAGTTGCTTCTTCGCTTCTTCCAGCGTGACCGTTGACATGGCTGAAGTTTCTCATGGCGCGAGACCCACGACAAGGCGCTTGTCCCCATGAACTCCGCACCACCAGAGCCTGATGAGAAGACCGATCCGCAGTCGCCCATGAAAAGGGTGGACTGGAAGGACTATCGCGACCACCTGACGACGGCGGACAAGCAGGGCAATCGCACGTGGCTTTACCCGCGCAAGCCGAGCGGCACGTGGCACCGGCGCCGCGCCTGGCTGAGCTTCGGCCTGCTCGCGCTGCTCTTCGCGGGACCGTTCATCCGCATCAATGGCAACCCGTACTTCCTGTTCAACATCGTGGAGCGGAAGTTCTCCATTCTCGGTCAACTCTTCTGGCCGTCGGACATGGCGATCTTCGCCATCGCGATGCTGCTCTTCATCACGAGCATCATCGTGTTCACGACGGCGTTTGGCCGGCTGTGGTGCGGATGGACGTGTCCGCAAACATTGCTGATGGAAATGGTCTTCCGCAAAATAGAGTACGCGATCGAAGGCGACTCGTTCGCACAGCGCGCCCTCGCGAAAGCTCCGTGGACCGGGAAGAAGATCGCGATCAAACTCACCAAGCACGCGATCTTCTTCGCGCTGTCCTGGATCATCGGGAACACACTGCTCGCCTACATCATCGGCAGCGAGCAGTTGATCCAGATCATCACGGACGATCCGCACAATCACATCACCGGGCTTTCCTTCATGACGGCGTTCACGATCGTGTTTTACCTGATCTTCGCGCGGTTCCGTGAGCAGGCCTGCACGTTCATTTGTCCTTACGGACGCTTCATGTCGGCGACGATTGACGAGAACACGATGGTCGTCGCCTACGATCACAAGCGCGGCGAGAACCGTGCGCCGTGGAAGAAAGCGCAATCGATCGTGTTGCGTCAGGCAGAAGGCTTCGGCGATTGCGTCGGCTGCCGCGCGTGCGTGGCGGTGTGTCCGACGGGCATCGACATTCGCGACGGCACGCAGATGGAATGCGTTCACTGCACCGCGTGCATCGACGCCTGCGACGCCACGATGGACAAGATTAACCGTCCGCGTGGGCTGATTCGGTACGCGTCGCTGAACAGCATCGAGCGCGGCGAGAAGTTCAAGTTCACGCCGCGGATGATGCTTTACCTCGTGGCGATCACCGCGCTGGCGGGCGTGCTGGCGATTCTCGTGTTCACGCGCACGGATGTGGAGACGATGCTGCTCCGCGCGCCCGGCGCCCTCTACCAGCAGCTCAACGACGGCCGCATTGAAAACCTTTACACCATCAAGCTGCTCAACAAGACCACGCGCGATCTCGAGGTCACTCTGAAGCTCGAAGATGTGGAAGGCACCATCAGCGTCATGGGCACTGGAGAGCTCAACGTGCCGCGCGCCGCGCTGTCGCAAACGTCGGTACTCATCGCTCTTGATCCGAAACATCTGCACGGCTCGACATTAAAACTGCGCATCGGCGTTTACGACGCGCAGGGCAGGAAACTCGAAACGATCAAGACCGTGTTCGTCGGCCCGCGCGATCAACATGAAGCGCGCGAGGGACAGAAGGGCGACCACGACGACAAACCCAAACGTGACTGAATCTCCATGACACTCGCCACTCGCCTGACCGATCCCGAATCGCAGCCCCCGCGCCGCAGCGCCTGGCCAATTGCGATCGTCGCCGTCTTCGTCGTCTTCATCGCCGCGATGGTGGTGTGGATCATTTTTGCCTCGCGCCAGCGCATGGAGTTGGTGAACAAGGATTACTACGCGCAGGAGATTCTTTTCCAAAACCAGATCGATGCAGGCAACCGTGGTCGCATCGCCGGAAACGCTCACGTGGCCTACGACTATGCAAGGCAACAGATCACGATCGATCTCCCCCAGTCACAAAAAATCGCCAGCGGTGAAATTCACTTTTATCGCCCGAACGACGCGAAGCTGGATCACGACGTGAAGCTGGCCCTCAACGCCGCCGGCTCGCAGCAACTTGACGCGCGAGCCCTTCGCACGGGCCTGTGGAAAGTTCGCGTGACCTGGAAGGCCAACGGCGAAGATCACCACGCGGACCAGTCCATTGTCGTTGCGCAACCCGAATCGTAAATGGAACTCATCTGGACAGCGTTCGTGCTCGGACTCATTGGCAGCCTGCATTGCGCGGGCATGTGCGGTCCGCTCGCGCTGGCGTTGCCCGTCGTCGGAAACACGCGCCTGTCCTTCACTGCGAGCCGCTTGCTCTACAACGCCGGGCGCTTGCTGACCTACTGCGTCATCGGCGCACTCTTCGGTGTGGTCGGGCGCTCGTTGTCACTGGCGGGCTTGCAACGCTGGCTGTCTCTTGGTGCAGGAGTGTTAATCCTCGTCGGTCTGGTACTGTCGACGCGTACGGCGACCAAGTTGCCAGCGTGGCAGACCGTCGCGTTCCTCAAACGCACGTTCGGCTCGTTGCTGCGCCGGCGCACATTCGCTTCTCTGCTTCTTCTCGGCGCGATCAATGGACTGCTGCCGTGCGGCCTCGTTTACGTCGCAGCGGCGGGTGCCACGGCAACTGGCGGCGTCAGCAGTGGAATCGCTTACATGGTCGCATTCGGACTGGGCACGCTTCCGGTGATGCTCGGTCTCGGTCTCGCAGGCAAACGACTTCAACTCACCTTTCGCTTCCGCCTGCAAAAGCTCATCCCGATTTCCGTCGCCGCGCTCGCGCTGCTGCTGGTCATTCGTGGCATGGCGTTGGGCATCCCGTACCTCAGTCCGGACCTCGCAGCATCCCACCTGAGTGGATCTTGCCACTGAATCGGCAGCACAATTTCTGTCTGAACACCGCCAACCGCAGAGCAGCGGGACTGTTTCATCGCGGGCACCTTTCCTCCTCGGTTATCAGTCTGTGGAACGCTTATGAGTCCGACTACTGCTCCGGCAACGACCTTGACCCATCACGCGATTGTGATCGCCGACGACGATGCTGACGTTCGTTGTGTGCTCACCATGTTGCTGCGGGAATTGCGTCCGGTGTTCGAGGCGGCGGATGGCCGCCAGGCGCTTGAACTCGTTCGGAAACACGTGCCCGCGCTCCTGGTGTGCGATTCCGAAATGCCGGGTCTCCGTGCTCGCGATGTCATCCTGGCCATGCGGCGCGACCCTGAGCTGGCGAATATCCCGGTCATCGTGACCAGCGGTTTTCCTCAAGCGGTGGTGCTCGACTCCGACATGCTGCCGACGGCGTTTCTCGCCAAACCATTTGCCGTGGCCGAGTTGATGCAACTGGTCGAAAACACATTGGCGTGCGCCGTGTCCTGATACGAACAACGTGGGCTGCCGCGTTGACGCGCTGCGCGAAAGCCCGTTAACTCTAACTGAATGTTTCACCCGTCTCGTACCTGTTGGTGCGGCTTTATCCACGCCGCCCTGTTGCTCCTTCTTGGCACGTCATTCGAGTTGGATGGCGCAAGCGTTGCCTTGACCAGGGCAAATGCCGTTGGCCGCATCGCCACCAATCGCTACGCGCTGCCGACGGGCCAGTTGCTCTCTCCGACCGGCACTCAGATTGAATTGCCCACCATGCGCCCACAGGTGATTGCGCTCAGCCCCGACCGCAAGGTGCTCGTCACCGCAGGCAAGACAAACGGCATCGCAGTCATCGACATCGCCACCGGCAAAGTGATCCAGATGGCGACGCTCTCCACCAATACCGCCGAAGCCAAGGCCGCGGCGGACAAGGAGAAGAAGGAGAAGGATGACCTCGAGGCGGGAATCGTCGTCGCGCCTGATGCGGCGGCCACGACGAACACGACCGAAGGCGCACTGGCCAGCGCGACTGAAGGCACAAACAGTGTCGCCACCAATCGCCCGTCCGGCCGATCCGGCCGTGGATTTGGTTCGCGCAGCAACGCGCCAACCAGCTCGGCCACGATGAGCTTCAACGGCCTGACTTTCTCGCCGAATGGCAAGTGGATCTTCCTCGCGAATGCGCAAGGAAGCCTGCGCGTATTTCCTGTCGGGAAGAATCACAAGGTCGGCACGCCGCAGGATATTTCATTGCCGAGAGTGAGCCCGACTCGGAAGGAGATCCCGACGGGTGTCGCTGTTTCAGAAGATGGTGAACGGGTTTACGTCCTCGGAAACGTTGGAGCCAAGCTTTACGAAATCGAACGCGCCACCGGCACTTTGCTGCGCAAGTGGGACACCGGCGTGGCGCCCTTCGAGGTGGTGCTGGTGAATGGCAAGGCTTACGTCAGCAACACAGGCGGGCGGCAACCCGGCACGAACGACGTGAAAGCATCCGCCGGCCGCCGCACGTTCGTCCGCGTCGACAGCACGCAGTATCTGCCGACGGAAGGCTCCGTGACCGTGATCGATCTGGCGGAGGGCGTCGTGAAGGCCGAAATCATGGTCGAGCTCCACGCGTCGGCCATGGTGTTGTCACCGAACAAGAAATATCTCGTGGTCGCAAACACTGGCAGCGACACCCTGAGCGTCATCGACACCACGACCGACCGCGTGGTGGAGAAAATCTGGGCGCGGCAAACGCCTGCGGATTTATTCGGCGCGCAGCCCAACGCGCTTTGCTTCGATCGCCGCGGCAAGAAGTTGTTCGTCGCCAATGGAACACAGAACGCCGTGGCCGTGGTCAACTTCGAGCCGGAGGACAACGCGTCGAAGATTGTCGGATTGATCCCCGTGGGCTGGTTTCCCGGCGCCCTGGAGTTCGCGGACGGCAAACTGTTCGTCGCCAACATCAAGGGCATCGGCGCCAACAAAGTCTTCAAACCCGGCGAGAAGACGAAGCTCTCCAGCAAGGATTTCTACGGAACGGTTTCAGTCATCCCGATGCCGTCGGACAGGCAGCTCGCTGCGATGACAGAGATCGCCCTGGCCAACATGCGTTACCCGAAAATTGCCGAGGCGTTATTGCCCCCGCGTCCAGACGCCCAGCCGCGACCTGTGCCGGAGCGCACCGGCGAGCCGAGCGTTTTCAAGCACGTCATCTACGTGATCAAGGAGAACCGCAGCTACGACCAGGTGCTCGGTGACATGCTGGAAGGAAACGGCGACACGAACCTCTGCGTGTTCGGGGAGCGTTTCACACCGAACCAGCACAAGATCGCGCGCGAATTCGTGCTGCTCGACAACACTTATTGCGCCGGCGTGCAGAGCGCTGATGGCCATCAATGGACCGACAGCGCGATTGCCAACGAATACGTCGAACGCCAGCTCACGGCCGGATGGCCGCGCAGTTATCCCGGTGGAAAAGCCGAGGACGGAATCGATGCGCTCGCATGGTCGTCGTCGGGATTCATCTGGGACAATGCGTTGAAACACGGGAAGACATTTCGCAACTACGGCGAGTGGATGATCACGGAAGCCGGCTGGACCGACACCAACGCTCATCGCCGCACCAACGTCAGTTGGAAGGATTTTTACCTCGATCACATGAACGGCACGAGCGAGACGAAATTGAAATCCGAGCCCGCCATCGAAAGCCTGCGCAAGCACAGCAAGCTCGACACTGTGGGCTGGGACTTGCACGTGCCCGACGTGATGCGTGCGGCGGCGTTCATCAAGGAGTTGCAGCAGTTCGAAGTGACGGGCGGCTTCCCCAACCTGACGATCTTGTTTCTGCCGAACGACCACACCGGCGGCACGAAGGGCCGTTACCCGATTCCCGGCGCGCAACTTGCCGACAACGATCTGGCGTTCGGCCAGGTCGTCGAAGCGGTGTCGCACAGCAAGTTCTGGCCGGAGACATGCATCATGGCGATCGAGGACGACCCTCAGGCGGGCTGGGATCATGTGAGCGGCTATCGCACGACTTGTTACGTGGTGAGTCCTTATACGAAGCGTCGCCAGACCATCAGCGCGCAGTTTAATCAGCTCAGTGTTTTGCGCACGATCGAGTTGATCCTCGGTTTGCCGCCGATGAACCAGATGGATGCCGCCGCCACGCCCATGTTCGATTGTTTCACGGATGTCGCCGTGCTCACGCCGTTCAAGAGCGTGCCCAACCAGGTTCCGCTCGATCAGATCAATCCCGAGCCAAAAAAGGTCGCGAACAAAATTCTCCGCCGCGACGCCGAGATGTCCGAGCGCCTGAACCTCGACGAAGTGGACAAATGCGATGAAGACGTTTTCAACCGCATCCTCTGGCGCGCCATGAAAGGCCCCGATGTGCCGTATCCAGAGTGGGCGATCAAGGCCTGGGAGGACAACGACTGAGCGATGCGCTTCGTCGATCATTGTATTGGCTCGTTATTTCTCCTGATCGCGCTGGTTGCGTCAGCGGCTGAGGCGCCTCCGTTGCTGCGTGTGGATGGCAATCGCCTGATCACTTCTGACGAACGCCCGGTGCGACTCCATGGGGTGAACATCGCGAGTCTCGAATGGTCGAGCAAAGGCGAGCACGTGATGCAGTCTGTCACGGAGGTGACGGCAAATTGGAACTGCAACGTGATCCGGTTGCCGCTGTCGCAGGACCGTTGGTTCGGCAAAACCAAGGACCAGAAAGACAACGGCGCCGCCTACCAGAAAATCGTTCGCGACGTGGTGGAACTCGCGTCGTCCAAACGCAGCTACGTGCTGCTCGACTTGCACTGGTCGAACGCCGGCCAATGGGGCGCCAACATCGGCCAGCATTACATGCCGGACACGAACAGCGTGACGTTCTGGGAATCTGTCGCGACGGAGTTCGCAAACAATCCCGCTGTGCTCTTCGATCTCTACAACGAGCCGCACGATGTTTCATGGAACGTCTGGCGCGACGGCGGCGAGATCACCGAGAAGAAGAAAACAAATTCACTGACGTATCACTCGCCCGGCATGCAGAAGCTGCTCGACACGTGTCGCGCCAAAGGCGCGCGCAACGTGGTCGTCGCAGGTGGACTCGATTGGGCTTACGACCTGAGCGGAATCGTTCAGGGAAGCGCGTTGAAAGATCCGCAAGGCAATGGCGTCGTTTACGCCACGCACATTTACCCGTGGAAAAAGAACTGGGACAAACACGTCACCGTCGCGACCACAAACTTCTGCGTGCTCGTCGGCGAAGCGGGCTGCGAGCCGAAAGCCAAAGACGAAGACCCAGTCACGTGGGCACCGAAGATTCTCGCCTACATCGAGCAGCATCAACTGAACTGGACCGCGTGGGATCTGCATCCCGGAGCGGGCCCGTCGCTCATCAAGGACTGGAACTACACCCCGACGACATATTGGGGAGTGCCTGCGAAGAAGGCGCTGTTGGAATCGAAGCCCTGAGCCGCTTGTAGGAGTCGACGTGAGGAGACTCTGACTTTCTTCGCGAAAATTGAGTGAGTCTCCTTACGTCGTCATTCACAGTGTCGTTCATGCCGCCGTGACGAGCGACGAGAATTCGATCTACGAGCTGCTCGACGACATCGGGAGGCAGATGGCGTGTTTCATCCACGATTTGATCGAGCGTCATCGACATGGATGGAAGCTATCAAGTCGATTCATCTCGCTCAATCTGCGAGTGCGGCGGCTTTTCATTCTCTCTCATTCAACCCCACGTTGACTCACCCCAAGTTTGCTCGATAAGGTATCCACGCATGAAAACACGGACGCCCGCCAAACCTGTTTCAGCTTCGCGCCTGACCAGTTATCCGCCGGAAACCCAAAGCGCCGAAGCGTTCCGCCTCAAGCTGGCGCAATGGTTCGGAGAAGCGAACCAATGCCGAATCGACATCTCTCTGGCAGAAACGGCGCCGGCAAACAGAGACAGGCAACGAGGCATGCTGACTTCGCTGATCGCTTACGGCGAATGGGCGCAGATGCACACGAAGAAAGAGAAGATCGATCTCTCACCGATCGGCGTAGCCTTCGAAGACATCGCGGCTGAGACACGAATCCTTCGCGACACTTATCGGTCTGCATTCGATAACGCTCTGAGCAGCCCGGAAGCAGAGATGGTTTTGAAAGAGGTCTTCGGCTGATGCCTGACGAGCGCGCCCAACTTCTCGGACGCATCCTCGACGCGCTCTACGCGGCGGAATTCTGCTTGCCCGGAGAGAAAGCCCAACGCGAGCACGACTACATACAGTTGCTCGATGAAGCCAGCCGTCTGAGTGGCAAGAGCTCCACATTGATCAAGGAAGCCATCCTCAAAGACCGGTATCCGAATTACCGCCAAGAGCGCCTGAAAAGAGAGTTGCAAAGCGTCCCGGCCAAGGTGCGACGGAATTAGCGGCGAAGCGATGACCGCGACGGAGATCATCGAAGAGATCAAGCGCCTGCCGCCGGAGCAGC
>JBBRBM010000181.1:0-12133 GCA_038205745.1 Verrucomicrobiota bacterium
TGTACGGCAAGGAAGTGCAAGGCGACGGAGAGCAACCGACGCTCGCGCCCGTGCAGCCCAGCGAGACGGTGCAGACGACCGATGTGGAGGTGAAGAAGCTCACGACCAAGCCGCCGGCCCGCTATTCGGAAGCGACACTGCTCGGCGCGATGGAAAGCGCAGGCAAGCTCGTGGATGACGACGAACTACGCGAAGCGATGAGCGAACGCGGTCTGGGCACGCCAGCCACGCGCGCCGCGATCATCGAAGGGTTGATCATGGAGGATTACCTCCATCGCAACGGGCGTGATCTGGTCGCGACGGCGAAGGCGTTCTCGCTCATGCAACTGCTTGACGGTCTCGGTGTGAACGAACTGCGCCAGCCCGAGATGACCGGCGACTGGGAATTTCAGTTGAAGAAAATGGAGCGCGGGCAGTTGCCGCGCGACCAGTTCATGACGGAGATCCGGCGCTTCACCGAGGAAATCGTCCGCAAGGCCAAGCTCTACGACAAGGACACGATTCCCGGTGATTTCGGCAAACTCAGCGTGCCTTGCCCCAAGTGCGGCGGGGAAATCGACGAGAAGTTCCGCGAGTTCAAGTGCAAGAACTGCGACTTCTACGTGCGGAAAGTTTTGGGCGGCCGCATGTTCGAGCCGGAGGAAGTGCAGCAACTGATCGTCGAGAAGACGATTGGGCCGCTCCAGGGTTTCCGCAGCAAGAAGGGTTTTCCCTTTGCCGCCGTGGTCAAGCTATCGCCGGCGAACGAGGTGAAATTCGAGTTCGGTAACGAGGAGGAGGGCGCTGATGGAGCGCCGACGGCGCCGGTGGATTTTACTGGCAAGGTACCGCTCGGCAAATGTCCGAAGTGCGGCGCGAATGTTTTCGAGAACGGGATGAACTACGTCTGCGAGAAGGCGACCGGGCCGGCCAAGACCTGCGACTTCAAGACCGGGGCAATTATCTTGCAGCAACCCATCGAACCAGCGCAGGTCGTGAAGCTGCTCACCGGGGGCAAAACCGATTTGCTCAAGGGCTTCGTGTCGAACAAGACGAATCGGAAGTTCGAAGCGTTCCTCGTGGTGAAAGACGGCAAGGTGAGTTTTGAATTCGCACCGCGCGAACGGAAATTCCCGGCGAAGGACAAAGCTCCCCAGGAGAAGATTGATTTCACGGGAAAAGAACCGCTCGCGAAATGTCCGAAGTGCGGCGGAAAGATTTTCGAAGGCCCGACGAGCTACGTGTGTGACAATGGCCAGCGCGAGACGAAGCGTTGCACGTTCAAGCTGGACAAGGTGAAGAACGGGCAGCCGATCGACGTGGCGCAATTGCAGAAGCTCGTGAACGCGGGCAAGACGGATTTGCTGACGCAGTTTATTTCCAAAGCCGGCAAGCCGTTCAGCGCGCATCTGGTGATCGAGGGTAAAGGCAAAATCGGCTTCGAGTTTGCCGAGCGCGAAGACACGTGAAGGGTTAAAGCGTTACATCGTTGCATCGGAATCCCGGTGCAACGATGTAACGATTCAACAAATCACGATCTCGACGCATGTCCCTTCTGTTGCGCATCGTTTGTTCGCTCTCCATTGCGCTCGCCGCGCAAGCTGCGCAGACCTTTCGCGTCGCCACTTACAACGTTCAGAACTACATCGACGCCCCGAGCGGAACGCGTCCGCTGAAGTCAGAAGCTGCGAAGTCAAAAGTACGCGAAAGTATCCGAACTCTGAATGCTGACGTGATTGCCTTGCAGGAGATGGGCGAAACGAATGCGTTGCTGGAACTGCGCGACAGCCTGAAACGCGAGGGTTGCGATTACCCGCATTGGGAACTTGTTCACGCTTGGGACACGAACATTCACGTCGCGGTTCTCAGCAAGTTTCCGATTAAGGCTCGATACCCGCATACGAACGATTCGTTCGTGCTGCTCGGAAAACAGTTTCGCGTGAAGCGTGGATTCGCTGAGGTCGTGATCCGGGTGAACGACGTGTATTCGTTCACCCTGATCACCGCGCATTTGAAATCAAAGCTTTCAGCTTTCGACGCGGACGAGCAGGAGTTGCGCGATCAGGAAGCTGAGAAACTGCGCGGACACGTTGACGCCATCCTGAATATCCATCCGAGCGCAAACGTGATCGTGGCTGGGGATCTCAACGACACGCAGGATTCAAAAGCCGTGCGCACCGTGATCAGCCGCAAGAACCCCCTCATCGACACCAGACCGAGCGAACCGAACGGCGACGACCTTCCGAACAGCAATCCGCGCTACGCCGCGCCGAGAATCACCTGGACTCACTTCTACGCCAAGGAGGACAGCTTTCGCCGCATCGATTACATCCTGCTCAGTCGGGGCATGGCACGCGAATGGGTCACGAACGAGACCCGCGTGTTGAAGAATCCGAACTGGGGCAGTGGATCCGATCATCGACCCATCGTGGCAACGTTCGTTGCCGAAGATCGTTGATCTCGCCTGTTTGAACCGTTGACACGCAGAGCCGCGACTCTATATTGCCGCAATCGGACTAAAAGAGTCCGCTTCAAACTAGCGATGCAAATCACACGCGCAGGCGAATATGGAGTGCTGGGCCTCATGTGCCTGGCGCGTCGCCCGTTTGGCAGTGTGGTGATGATCGATGAAGTGAGCCGCGAGGAGCAGATCCCGAAAAGTTTTGCGGCCAAGATTTTTCAGTCGCTCGCCAAAGGCGGTCTTGTTCGGTCAAATCGTGGAACCGGTGGCGGCTTCACGTTGTTGAAGAAGCCGGCTGAAATCACGGTTCTTGATGTGATCGAAGCCGTCGAAGGCAAGATTGCCTTCCAACGCTGCCTGGCGGAAGACGAGCCGAAGTGCGAGCACCACGGTGGCTGCGCATTGTGCGGCTTGTTCGAGCAGGCGCAGGATCGCGTGAAGGAAACTTTCTCGCGCACGACTTTGGCGGATTTGGCGAAGAAACATGTGCCCGTGGGTGCGGCACATCGAAACGGCAAGGTGGCCGGACAAAAACTTAAACTGACAACCTGAACCTGAACTTGTTATGAGCGAAACTTACACACTGTACAATCAGACGGTCATGGAACATTTCATGAACCCGCGCAACATGGGCGACATCAAGGACGCAGATGGCGTGGGCGAAGTCGGCGCGGCCGCGTGCGGCGACATCATGAAGATCAGCCTCAAGATCAAGGATGGTAAAATCGAAGACGCACGCTTCAAGACCTTTGGCTGCGGCTCGGCGATCGCCAGCTCCAGCATGGCGACGGAACTGATCAAGGGCCGCACCATCGATGAGGCCATGAACTTCTCGAACCAGGAAGTCGTGGACGCGCTCGGTGGTTTGCCGCCGGTGAAGATTCATTGCTCCGTGCTCGCGGAAGAGGCGTTGAAGGCTGCTTTGGAAGATTACATGAAGAAGCATCCGGAATTGGCGAAGCGGTCCGAGGCAGTTCCGGCTTGAGCCAGGTCGTTCTGGTGCGACAATCGCAGTTCGAATGCCTGAACTGTCGCGATTCTACGGAATCATCATTCGCATGTTCGTCGAAGTCTCAGAGAGACATCACACGCCGCATTTTCATGCGCGGTACGGGGAACACGTGGGCGTTTTCGGAATCGATCCCGTTTCATTGCTAGCTGGCTCACTTCCAAAAAAGCAAATGCGTCTCGTCGAGGCTTGGGCAGAGCTTCATCAGGAGGAACTGGTGGCAGATTGGAACCGAATGCAGGATGGTCGTCCCGCCCTGCCGATTGAACCACTGAACTAATCATGAATCATCCAATCCACGAGGTTCGCGCCTTCCAACAAATTGGATCACACCAACTCCGAATTGAATTTGAAGATGGTCTGAGTCGAACGATTGATTTCAAAGCGATGCTGACGGGTGAACTTTACGGTCCGCTTGCTGATCCCATTTTTTTTTCCAAGGTGCAACTCGATCCGGAAGTCCGCACGCTCGTATGGCCAAACGGGGCAGATTTTGATCCCGCAATCCTGCACGATTGGCCGGAACATGAATCTGCGTTCCGTGCCGCCGCACAGCGGTGGGCAAAGGTCGGCACGCCAGCTTGAAATAATTTATGCGCCAAGTCTATCTCGACCATCAATCGACCACGCCGGTGTTGCCGGAAGTGTTCGACGCGATGAAGCCTTACTTCACGGAGGCGTTCGGCAATCCTTCGTCGCTGCACCAACACGGTCTGCGCGTGCGCGATGCGATTGTGAAGGCGCGCTTGCAGTACGCGGCCCTGATCAACGCCGAGTCGCCCGACGACATCATCTTTACCTCCGACGGCACGGAGTCGGCGAATCTTGCGATCAAGGGTGTGGCGTACGCGAATCAGCGCAAGGGCAACCATCTCGTCGTGAGCGAGACCGAGCATCCCAGTGTGATGAACTCGGTCGAGTTTCTCGAGAAACAGGGGTTCACCTGCACGCGCGTGAAGGTGGACAAGCAAGGCGTCATCAATCCCGAAGACGTGCGCGCGGCGATCACGGACAAGACCACGCTCATCGCGGTGCATCACGTGAATCACGACATCGGCACCATCGCACCAGTGCGGGAGATCGGGAAGATCGCGGGCGAGAAGGGCATTCCATTTTACGTCGATGCTGAGGCGAGCGCGGGCTGGTTGCCCGTGGATGTTCAAGCGTGGGGCGCGAATCTCGTTTCGTTTTCACCGCATCGATTTTACGGACCGAAAGGCGTGGGCGTGCTCTATCGAAATCGCAAGGCGCGGCTCGTGAGCATCATTCACGGCGGCGTGCAGGAAGGCGGACGGCGCGCGGGAACGGAAAATGTTCCAGCCATCATCGGTGGCGGATTCGCAGCGGAGATTGCGCTGCGCGAAATGCCGCAGCGCATGGCGCACACCGCGGTTTTGCAGAAGCGACTCTGGGATGGCCTTAAGAGCAAGATCACTTACATCAAACTGAACGGCCCCGAGCCCGGATCGAAGCGCATCTCGACGAATCTGAATCTCTCGACCGAGTTCATCGAAGGGGAAGGCCAGCTTCTCCTTTGCGACATGAGTGGGATTGCCGTCGCCAGCGGGTCAAGTTGCGTCAGCAAGTCGCTGAAGATTTCGCATGTGCTCGCCGCCATCGGCCTTGATCACGCGCTCGCGCAGGGCAACATCATTATCTCGCTCGGCAAGGACAACACCGAGGAAGACATCGACTACGTCATCGAGACGTTTGCAAAAATCGTCGAGAAGCTCCGTATCATGTCACCGATGTGGGACGAGTTTCAGCGTGGTGTTATCGACTCCGTTATCAACCCGACTGGACGCGGCAAGTCGTTCAGCGAACACGCGGCTGCGGTATCTGGCAAAGCGGCGCATTGATCGCTGCGGCGGATTTTACGGGAGCCGCACGTCGCCGCCGGTAAAAGGTGAATTGTTTCCATTCTCGAGTGGAGGCCAGGGGCGCAACTCGTCACGGCGCTTCGCGGATTACATTCAAGGCATCCACCTTCGTTTGCGTGACCGATTGCTTTTGTCCGCTCGGCCAGATCAGTTCGATTGAGTCCACGTTCTTCGCTTTGCCGAGGCCGAACGTGAGCGGCAGTTCTGATTGCGACAGGTAACCCTTCGCCGGCATCACCTGCTGCGTCAGCGTGCGTCCGTCGGCATGGACCTTCACACGTGCGCCGATAGCATCGCGGTTTGATTTCGCGCCCACCAGCTTCAGGCGCAGCCAGTGATGGCCGAGCTTCTGGTCATTGCGGAGCAACAGCGGCGGACCGTTCACTTGCGTGAGCACCACATCGAGGTCGCCGTCGCCGTCGATGTCGGCGTACGCGGAACCGCGGCCCACGATCGGTTTGAAGAGATCGCTGCCGGCTTTCTCCGGCGGCACGGCGATGAACGTCGGCCCTTTCGCTGAACTCGCATTCCAGAATAGCTGCGCGGGCTGCCGATACGTTTGGTTCTTCTGCACCTTCTCGATTTGTTCTTCGAGATGTCCGTTGGCGGTGAGGACGTCCAGGCGCCCATCGAGGTCGTAATCAAAGAAGAACAAACTGAACTTCAGCAGTTGCCGGCTCGCAGGACCAATGCCTTCCGCCGCCGCCACGTCCGCAAACAACAGTGAGTCGCCGCGCGAGACGTAGAGCGCGTTCATCTCGTTCGCGAAATTTCCGATGGCGATGCCGAGCGCGTCGTCATTGCGGAAGCGCGCGGTGTCGATGCCCATCGCCCCGCGCGCCACACCGTAGGGATCGAACGCGACGCCGGATTGCCCGCCCACCTCGGTGAACGTGCCATTGTGGCGATTGCTGAAGACGAAGTTTTGCACCTGGTCGTTGGCGAGCACGAAATCGATCCAGCCGTCGTTGTTCAAATCCACCGGCGCGATCCCGAGCGATTTCGCGATCGGCGCCCCGCTCGGGTTGGTGATCTGAATCCCCGCTTCGCGCGATACATCGCGGAACGTGCCATTGCCCTCGTTGTGATAAAGCATCGGGAAGGTGCCTTCGAAATTGAACGGCGGCCCATAGGCGCGCCCGATTCCCGGCAACGTGTAGTTCACGCGCTGATCGATCTCCCGCGACCACTTCACGTAGTTGCACACGAAGAGGTCGAGCTTGCCGTCGTTGTCGTAATCGACGAACGCCGCGCTCGTGCTCCATCGCGTCGGATCGTTGGTCAGTCCCGCGCGTGCCGTGATGTCTTCGAATTTTCCGCCGCCAAGATTATGGAAGAGATGATTCTCGCCGACACCGGTGATGAACAGGTCCACAAGCCCGTCGTTGTCGTAGTCACCGACTGCGGCACCCATGCCGTAGAAACTCACATCGAGGCCGGAGCCGGCGGTCACATCCGTGAAGCGGCCTTTGCCGTCATTGCGGTAGAGCGCCATCGTCGGCTTCGGGCTGCCCGCGGCGGCGTTGTCCCACGGCCAGCGGGTCGAATTCACAAACAACAAATCTGGCGAGCCATCATTGTCGAAGTCGAAGAACGCGACGCCGCCGACCATTGTTTCGGGCAGCAATTTCTCACCGATGGCGCCATTGACGTGAACGAATTGAATGCCTGCCTCACGAGTGACATCGGTGAAACTCACCGTCGGGACTGCGGCGGTTTTGCGCAGTGACTCGTCGGCGCTCGCGCCGCCGCTGGCCGCGTCGCGTGAATCACGGCAACTCACCAGAATCGGGATCACGCTGACGATGATCAGTGGCACGAGCCGGGAAATCAGAACGCTATGCTTTTCGCCGCTCGGTGTTCGTCTCTGTGGGGCCACGGCGCGATATTGCGCAGAGAACACTTGGCAGTCGAGCACGTCGCGCAGCACAGTTCCGGCATGGACGTGAAGAACCTCGCCGACATTGCGCCGTTCACCACCAAGGACGGCTCAGAGATTCGTGAACTGCTCGCCTATCGCAACTCCGGGATTCGCCACCAAAGTCTCGCCGAGGCGCGCCTCCCAGCCGGCGCCGCGACACAGGAACATTTTCACGCCAAGACCGAAGAGATTTACTTCATCACTCACGGCGTCGGCCGGATGAAGATCGAAGAGGAACTCACCGATGTGAAAGCCGGCGATGCCATCGCGATTCCGCCTGGAAAGAAGCACAAGCTCTGGAACACCGGCACCGAAACGCTGCGCCTGCTCTGCTGCTGCGTCCCGTGTTACGAACACAGCGACACCATTCTCACCGAGTAACTGCTGTGCCGTCTATGAGCACATCGCCAGCGGCCGCCAGCCCCCGCTGCTCTTCGCCACGACGGAAGACGGGCACCACGAAGCGAAGCTGGCCGTGCTCCGGAGCAGCCGGATCAAGGGGAGGGTGAAGGCGCGACCCAAAAAGCTGGTAAATAAATGTTTAAAGTATGGCACGGATACCATACGATGCGCCCCATGAAAATGACCATGCACATTGATGACGGCTTGCTCGAAAGAGTCGTGGCCGCCACCGGTGCCAAGAGCAAAACAATGGCGATTGACCTCGCATTGAGGGAAATGGACCGGAGGCACACCTTGACCAAGCTCGCCTCCGAAGGTCTCGGGTTAAGCCCTAACGAGTTGAAAGAGACCGTCGATCCCGCCTACGACCTCGACGAGATGCGCCGCTCCGAAACGCCTGTCAAATATGGCCGCAAGCCCCGTTCTCGCTGACAGCAGCTTCTACATCCGCCTCATGCGCGAGGGACAGGATCCGTTGCGGGCGCTGGCCCTCGCGGCAGCCAGCCGTGATCTGGCCGTGTGCGGCGTCATCCGTTGCGAGGTGGGTCGCGCGTTGCGTCCGATGGAGAGGCTGCAGCGGTTCCAACGGTTTTGGAACGTGATGATCAACGTGCCGATCGACAACAGTCTGTGGGATGCGGTGGAATCCACTGCGTGGAAACTCGACCGCGAAGGCATCGTCCTCCCGCTGACTGATCTGGTCATCGCCTGCTGCGCCCAACGCATCGGCGCGGTAGTGCTGACCTTCGACCATCATTTCAGCAAGATTCCCGGCGTCCGCTCCGTCAGCCGCCTTGATACCTGATGCACGCCAGCGTCCGCCAGACGCCCCTGCTCTTCGCCACAGCGGAAGACGGGCGCCACGAAGTGAAGTTGTGTGGAGCCGTGCTCAAGAGCAGCCGGAGCAAGGGGTGGGTGAAGGTTTGAAACAAATTTCAGTTCGATTAACCATCCGTTTGCATGGCAAGTAAACCGACTCCACCAAAAGCATTTGTCTCCTATAGCTGGACCGATCCAGAGCATGAAGCACGAATCGTCGCGTGGGCTGAACGCCTCATTGGAGACGGCGTAGATGTGGTGCTCGACAAATGGGATTTACGCGAGGGACAGGACAAGTATGCCTTCATGGAGCAAATGGTCACGAACCCGGAAGTCAGCAAGGTCATCGTTTTCTCTGATGCACGGTACGCGTCGAAGGCTGACAGCCGCGAGGGCGGAGTTGGGACCGAATCGCAGATTATCTCGAAGCAAGTTTACGAAAAAGTCGACCAGAAGAAATTCATCCCAGTCGTCTGTGGAATTTCGCCCGAAGGAACGCCGTGTCTGCCCACTTTCTTGTCCAGTCGAATCTACGTGGATTTCTCTTCACCAGAAAAAGTGAATGAGGAATGGGACAAACTTTTGCGTGCCATCTTTGACAAACCGCTTTTCAAAAAGCCTGCGCTTGGAAAACCACCAACTCACATTTTTGATGAGTCTGGAGTCGCTTCTCGTTCAAAAGGAAAGAGCCTCGCTGTTCGGGATGCTCTGCTCAACGACATGTCTTCCTTTCGCGGATTGTTGACAGATTTTTTAGAAACCTACCTGGATGGCATGGAGGACTACCGGATCGACGTTTCAACCGACAAGCGTGAGTTGGACGAGTTGGTGGTCGAGAGCATCGAAAAGTTTCTCCCTGCCAGAGACGAGTTTGTGGAACTCACGCTTTTGATTGCGAGCTTTCGGACAGAGCCGGACCTCTACGACCGACTTGGGGACTTCTTTGAATCGACGCTTCGCTATCACTGGCGTCCGGAAGAAATGACTTCGTACAACGAGGCGTGGTTCGAAAACTTTCGTTTCATTACGTACGAGTTGTTTCTCTATCACATCGCAGCTCTCCTAAAGCATCGGCGCTTCCAACAAGTCGACTCCTTGCTCCGGCGGCCGTTCTTGTTGCCGGCCACCGCAACCGGTTCGCATCGAAATGTTAATTGGTTCACCGTTTTTCGGCCGGGAATGTCAGTTTTGCGCCATCGCAAGGAGCGGCTAAAACTAAACCGACTTGATCTGACAGCAGACCTGATCAAACAAAGAGCAACCTCGAAGCAGCTTCCGTTCGCCACCATTTTGCAGGCAGATTTAGTTCTGTTTGTTGCCAGCATGTTGGAGGAAACAAATCGTCATTCGGGGTATCCGAGAACGCTGGTCTACGGCCAATACGGTCAAGTATGCGAGCTGTTTGCCCGCGCGACATCCACGAAAGGATTTGAGAATCTGAAACTGATATTTGGCGTGGCCAGCAAAGATGAATTCCTCACTGGGTTGAAGGCGGGCATCGAACGTCACAATGTTGGTCGCTGGTCGGAGTTGCTTGTCTATTCTGACGTGTCGTTTGATCAACTGCTCAACTTGGATAACCTCGCGACGACACCTTGAGGCGCAAGGTGGGGTGAGACTCCGTTGAACCCCATTTCGAGCGCAGCGAGGCGAGCGGAGCGAGCATCTCCCCTCTGGCAGCACGTTCACCGGAGATGCTCGCTGCTCTCGCGCCGGCTCCGCCGGCAGATGGTTGGCTCCACGGAGTGTCGCCCCACCTGAAGAAGAGATTAGCCCGACTTCCGCTACTCGGCCTGCGTTTTGACTTTTTTCGCGGTGGAGGGATGCAGTTTTCCTCGTGATTCGTGAGGTTGTTCCTGTCCAAGGCCGTGTAGTGGCGACCCAGCCTCTTCCCGCCAGCTTTTCTGTCGCTACACTGGCGGCGTGTTTCTCAAGTGCAGCACGCGGCGCAAGGACGGCAAGGAGCATCGCTCCTGGTCCATCGTCGAGAGCCGCCGCGTCGGACGCGCCGTCGTGCAGCGCCACGTGCTCTATCTGGGCGAGATCAATGATTCGCAGCGCGCGGCCTGGCAGAAGTCCATCACGCTCGTCGATGAAGAGGATGGCCAGGCCCGCCAGTGCCACGCCCGCGGGGCAGGTGCGCCTGGACGAGTTGCAACTCTCCCGGCCCCGCACCTGGGGCGCGTGCTGGCTGGGGGATCAACTCTGGCGCGAGTTGCAACTGGACTCCGTCTTCGCCGCGCGGCTGGGGTGCAATCGCGAGGGCACGGATTGGGAAAAGGTGTTGCGCCTGCTCACGCTTTACCGGCTGCTCTCGCCCGGCAGTGAATGGCGTTTGCACCGGCACTGGTTTGGCACGACGGCGCTCGCCGATCTGCTGGGCGTGGATGATCGCCTCGCGCAGGATGACACGCTCTATCGCGGCCTGGACGGCTTGCTCGCACACAAACGCGCTCTTCGCTCACTTGCGCGGGCGCTGGAGCGATCTCTTCGGCGCGAAGTTCGACGTGTTGCTCTATGATTTGACCTCGGCGTATTTCGAGTGCGACGTGCCGGAGGATGAAACCGATCCGCGCCGCTTCGGTTACAGCCGCGACCGGCGCGGTGATTGCTTGCAAGTCATCGTCGTGCTGGTCGTCACGCCCGAAGGACTGCCGATGGCTTACGAAATGTTTCCGGGCAACACCGCCGACAAAACCACGTTGCGCGACATGCTCCAACTCATCCAAAAACGTTATGGCAGTGCCGAGCGCATCTGGGTGATGGACCGGGGCATTCCGACCAAAGCGGTGCTGGCCGAACTGCGACAAAGCGATCCCAAAGTGAGTTATCTCGTCGGCACCCCCAAAGGCCGATTGACCAAACTGGAAAAGGCCCTCGCCCAAAAACCCTGGCAGGAAGTGCGCCCGCAGTTGCGCGTCAAACTCCTGCCGCAAGAGGGCGAACTCTACGTGCTGGCCCAAAGCCAGGCGCGCACCGACAAGGAACGCGCCATGCGCCGTCGCCGGCTCAAAACCTACTGGCAACGCCTCCACCAACTCCGCGAGCAGGACCTCACGCGCGATGTGTTGCTGGAAAAACTCGGCGCCGCCCGCGACCGGGCCGGGCGGGTCGCCACCAGCCTGGTGAAAGTCACCGTGCCGGCGGAAGGAAAACTCACCTGCACTCTGGACCGGCAGAAACTGCGCACCGTGCGCGGGCGCGAAGGCCGCTATCTCCTGCGCACCAATCTGAGCGCCGACGATCCCGCTCTACTCTGGCGCTGCTACATGCAATTGGTCTTCGTCGAAGAAGCCTTTGGCACCTTGAAAGGCGACCTGGGCCTGCGCCCCATTTACCATCACAAACCCGAGCGCATCGAAGCGCACCTCTTCGTCGCCTTCCTGGCCTACTGTTTGAGCATCACGCTGCGCCAGCGGCTCAAAGCCCTGGCCGGCGGACTGATGCCCCGCGTCGTCTTCGAGAAACTGGCGGGCGTGCAACTGCTGGACGTGCGCGTGCCCACGACCGACGGACGCGAGCTGCTCCTGGTGCGGCGCACCGAACCGGAACGTGAGGTGGCCCTGCTCCTGGCGCGATTGCAACTGGAACTGCCGCCCCAGGCGCCGCCCCGCCTCCGCGGGGCTGCCGCGGCCTGAGAAAAAAACTCCGCCCCTGTAGTG
>JBBRBM010000182.1:0-12057 GCA_038205745.1 Verrucomicrobiota bacterium
GCAGCAGCATGGCGACAAGGATGAGGATGATCGCGATGACCACCATCAGTTCGATGAGCGTGAAGGCCAAGCTGGCCCGCCGCACTGTCCCATGAAATTTCATACCTCGACGCGAGAGTGTGCTGATGCGGAAAAGTTTCAAGCCCGAACACGAGGCAAATTCGTTGCGCGGAGGGCGTTGCATGTTCGCGGAGCGCATGTAGTTTCCGTCCATGAACACGGAGGAGTTCGCCCAATTGGAAACGAAAACTGAAGGACTGAAGTTCGACGCACACGAGTTCGACGGCTTGCGCGATGAGTTTGCGGGAGTGGCGGAGACGTGGCTGAAGCGCGCGGACGAATTTGTTCGAAAGAATCCATGGCTTTGCATTGCTCTGGCGGCTGGGATCGGCTGTGGTGCCGCCATGGTGATGCGTCGCAGTGGCGAGGATGACGCAAGCGACGATGATGCGGCTGAATCGTAATCAACCTGACCGATCTGTTGCCTGAAAAAATTAAACGGCGCGGGCCACCCAGCCCGCGCCGTTCCTGTTTCGGTTCCTCTCACCCCGCGGCGTTGTGCGTCAACGCCGCGCGAAACCGAGATTGTTTACTTCGGCACTGTCGCGATCGTCTGGAGGATGCGACCTGCGATCTTGTAAGGATCACCCTGGGAGTTCGGGCGGCGATCTTCGAGGTAACCCTTGTAGCCACTGTCCACGAAGCTGTGCGGGACGCGCACGGAAGCGCCGCGATTGCCCACACCGTAGTTGAATTTGTCGATCGACTGCGTTTCGTGCAGACCGGTGAGCCGGAGATGATTGTCCGGGCCGTAAATGGCGATGTGCTCGTTCTTGAACTTGTCAAACGCAGCCATCAGGCGCTCGAAGTAATCCTTTCCGCCGACGTCACGCATGTGCGTGGTGGAGAAGTTCGAGTGCATGCCGGAGCCGTTCCAATCCACGTCCTTGCCGAGCGGCTTGCAGTGCCAGTTCACTTCCACCTGATATTTCTCGCACAGGCGCGAGAGGAGGTAACGTGCGACCCAGACCTGATCGGCGGCGTTCTTGGAACCTTTGCCGAAGATCTGAAATTCCCACTGGCCTTTCGCCACTTCGGCGTTGATGCCTTCGTGGTTGATGCCGGCGTCGAGGCAGAGATCGAGATGCGTGTCCACGATCTCGCGCGCGATCTCCCCGACGTTTTTGTATCCCACGCCGGTGTAATACTCACCTTGCGGGGGAGGAAAACCGCCGCCTTTCGGAAACCCCAGCGGGACGCCGTCCTTGTAGAGAAAATATTCCTGCTCGAAACCGAACCACGCGCCCGGATCATCAGGAATGTTCGCGCGCGAGTTGCTCGGATGCGGCGTTTTCTTGTCGGGCATGTAAACCTCGCACATCACGAGCGCGCCGTTTTTCTTCGTGGAGTCGGGAAAGATGGAAACGGGCTTGAGCATGCAATCCGAAGTCTTGCCTTCGGCCTGGCGCGTTGAGCTGCCGTCGAAGCCCCACCAGGAAATTTCTTCCAGTTTGGGAAATGAGCTGAACTCCTTGACCTGTGTCTTGCCGCGGAGATTCGGGACGGGTTCGTAACCGTCGAGCCAGAGATATTCTAATTTGTACTTCGCCATGGTGAGTATGATTTAGTCAGGTTTTTCTTTTTCCCCGCCGAGCGATTACGCATCGGAGCGGGTTCGCGGTCTTAGCAGCGCGGGTGCCATGCCGCAAGACTTTGCTTGATGACATGGCGCGAACACGGGCGAACCGCGTTCAGCAAGGCTTTTCTGCCATCTGCACATGAAAGGTCTGAATTGATTCGATGCGCCGAACTGCTGTCGCTTTTTGATCGTCATGAAAAAACTTGTCCGTCCTGATCAGGAATTTGATGGAGCTGCGGAGCGCTCCGGCGTGGCTCGTGGAACCACCGAACAGCCTTTTCTTCACCGGTGATTTCTCTTCGACTGCTTCCCATCTCACTCTCGATAAGCAATAATCTCCCCGCGACACCAACGTCGCCCGGGGAGGTGCGTTGGGTCGGTCTGATGCTGAAGGTCAAAGATACGCTGCGTGCGACGGTCAACCTTACCTTTGATGGAAGGGTGATTAAGGCTTATCACGGCCCCAACGCAGAGGAGCGCTTCGCGACAGAAGTCCGCATCCTCAAATTCCTCGAAGCGAAGAACTGCCCCTTCGTGCCGCGATTGCTGGAAGCTGATTCCGAGCGGGTGCGCATCATCACGACGAATTGCGGCGCGCGCGTGGAGCATCTCGATGACGCCCGCCTCAAGGAACTCTTCGCCGAGCTGGAGCAATTCGGTGTGCGTCACGACGACCCCGAGATGCGCAACGTCACTTACCGCCGCTCCGACGGCCGCTTCTGCATCATCGATTTCGAGTTCGCGAGCATCCTTCCTGGCTTCGAGCAGACCGTTCCCCAATGAATCAGATACACGCTCCATCCACGCCCACCACCCTTCAATGGTTCGGCCACAGCGACCGCGGCAAACGGTCCAACAACGAAGATTCGTTTCTCTGCCTCCGATTCGATGCGCACGAAGTCCATCGCCTGGGCAAAATGGGTGAAGGCTCAAACGCGGCCACGGACTTCGCCTTCGCCGTGAGTGACGGCATGGGTGGCGCCAGGGCAGGGGAATACGCCAGCCGCATCGCCATGGACAAGATCACGACACTGCTCCCGCGCTCCTTTCAGCAATCCGCCGTGGGTCTGGAAACCGGATTCGCCGACGTGATGGAGGAACTTTTCGACCAGGTCCACAAGGCACTCACCTACGTCGGCGGCAGCTACGAAGAAACGGACGGCATGGAAGCGACGCTCAGTCTCTGCTGGTTTACGCCGGGCTGGATGTTTTACGGCCACGTCGGCGACAGTCGCATCTACTCCTTTCCCGCGAGCGGCGGCATCAAGCAACTCAGCCACGACGACACCCACGTGGGCTGGCTCCGGCGCAATGGGCAGATTAACGAACGCGAGGCCCGCACCCATCCGCGTCGCAACGTCCTCCAAAAAGCACTCGGTGCCGGGAACCAATTTGTCGATCCACAAGTCGGCGCCGTCTCTTACGAACTTGGCGATACTTTCCTGCTCTGCAGCGACGGCCTCACCGAGGGTCTTTACGACCACAGCATGGAAGACTTCCTTCGTTCACCCGATTTCTTCGCTGCCGACGTCAATGCCGCGGAGCGCCTTGTCGCCGAAGCGGTTCAGCGCGACGGGCGGGACAACACGACTGCCGTGGTGGTGCGAGTCGTCTGAGGAGCGCCGCGCGTCGGCTTTGCGCTTGAAATGAAAGCGCTGCGCCGGTTTCCCGGCGCAGCGTGAGGTTCCCGACTGAGGCTTCTGATTAAGCTCCGTGATAGCCTTCTTCGCCGTGTTCCGCGAGATCGAGGCCGACCGTCTCGACTTCTTCGGTGACCCGCAGACCGACGACTGCTTTCACGATGTAGGCAATGAGGGTGGTGCCCACGATCGCCAGCACGAGAGTGACGCCGATGGCCTTGACCTGCTCCATCCACAAACCGTTGCCCACCAGCTTGAAGAGGCCGTTGGCCTTGGCGTAACTGTTCGCGTCTGTGAGGTTGGCGTTGACGCTGTTCGTCGCGAGGAATCCAGTCATCAACGCGCCGAGCGTTCCGCCGATGGCGTGGACACCAAACGTGTCGAGCGCGTCGTCATAGCCGAGCCAGCCCTTGAGTTTCACCACGGCGAAGAACGGGATCAGGCCCGCCGCAACACCGATGATCATCGCGCCCTTCGCGTCCACAAAGCCCGCGGCCGGAGTGATCACGACCAGGCCCGCCACTGCGCCGGAGCAGAAGCCAAGCACGCTGGGCTTGCCCTTGAAGATGTATTCCGCCATGCCCCACACGAAGGCCGCGACTGCTGCTGCCAGCGTCGTGGTCATGAAGGCATTTGCCGCCACGCCGTCCGCCGCCACCGCGCTGCCGGCGTTGAAGCCATACCAGCCGACCCAGAGCATGCCGGTGCCGATCATACACATCACCATGCTGTGCGGTTGCATCGGTTCCTTGCCGAAGCCCAGGCGCTTGCCGAGGATCATGCAGAGGATCAGCGCGCTCCAACCGGAAGACATGTGCACCACGGTGCCGCCGGCGAAATCAATCGCCTTGATCTTCGCGTCGCCGTTCCAGACGCCGTTCATCAAGCCATCGACGCCCCAGACCATGTGCGCGAGCGGGAAATAGACGACGAACATCCAGAGCGTGACGAAGAGCAGGACTGCCGAGAACTTCATGCGCTCAGCAATCGCGCCAATGATCAGCGCGGGCGTGATGATCGCAAACATCATTTGATACATCGAGAAGACGTTCTGCGAAACCCATGCGGCGTAATCCGTGTTCGGGTTCGAGTCCACGCCCTTGAGGAACGCGAACTTCAGTCCACCCAGATAGGGACTGCCGCTGGAGAACACCAGGCTGTAGCCGACGAGGTACCACAGAATGGTGACCAGACCGGCAATGCCGATGCATTGCGCGAGCACGGACAGGACGTTCTTCTTTCGCACCAGTCCGCCGTAGAACAGCGCGAGGCCGGGCAGCGTCATGAACAGCACCAGCGCGGCACTGGTCATCATCCAGCCGTTATGGCCGGGGCCGGGGCCGGCGATTTTGGAGGGCGCGTTGGTGTTGCCGTTGCGGGCGCCGTTGTTGACGTAGGCTTCGAGATCCTCGATGCGTTCGGTCACGGACCGTTCCGGCGGAGCGGCGGCGGCCGGGGCATCCGCGGCGCGCAACGTTGTGACGCCCATCAGCGCCGCAATCAAAGTCAGGGCAAAAAATAGTTTCTTCATTGGATATTCAGTTGTTGGGTTGGCGGGCGGGTTAAACGGCGGCTTCGCCTTTCTCTTCTGTGCGGATGCGGACGGCTTCCTCGACGTTCGAGACAAAGATTTTTCCGTCACCGATCTTGCCGGTCTTAGCCGCGCCGACGATCGCCTTCACGGCGGCATCCACGCGGCTGTCCGGCAGCACGAGCTCCAGTTTGATCTTGGGCAGGAAATCGACCGTGTATTCGCTGCCGCGATAGATTTCGGTGTGGCCTTTCTGCCTTCCGAAACCCTTCACTTCAGTGACGGTCATGCCTTCGATGCCCACTTCTCCGAGGGCGTCTTTAACTTCCTCCAGTTTGAAGGGTTTGATGATTGCTTCGACTTTCTTCATTGGTGTTTGGGTTAGGAACGGGTTCTTCGGACAGCGGCGCGGCATCTCTCGAACAGCGAGAGGCCGGTGCGCACAGCTAGAGCGGTGTGCAGCGAATCGCCTTCCGTCGCACTGCGCGGCAACATCGTAATGAGTGCGCGGCTGGCGGCGGCGTTGACATAGTTAATGGCTCGGATTTTCAAGCGCACCCCGCTTTAGCGCACCGCGTGCCAGTCAATGCCCCAAAACATGAACACGCACCAAAGCCCTGATGGCATTGGTGTTTGGGCGAGGATGAAAGTTTTTGAAGGTAATCCTCCCGCTGTACAATTTTGCACAGTGCAGTTTTTTTTCGCCATCGTGAAGATCAACTCCAGGTGACGGAATGATTCGCCAGCCCGGCAGAGTTCTGTTGAAGTCGCGCCATGGATACCGACCTCCGCGCGGACGTGGATTCCCTCAAACAACAAGTCACGTTGCTTCAAACGGAAATGGTGGCGCTACGGAAGTTGCTTGGCGTCGACGACTCGATTCCATTTCACGAACTGCCTCGCGGCAGCGGAATCAGTCCGAAGTGCGAAGTGATTTTTCTTCAGTCGCCCGGCAAGGAATCGTGCGGAGAAATTGGCTGTGGCAATGTCGGCGGGTTCATCCGCCTGCGCGACACCGAAGGCGCCACTGGGGTCCAGATCGGCATCAATGACGAAGGCGGCTCCATCGAACTGCTCGACCACGAGGAGAACTTCCGCGTCGAGATGGGAGTGAATCAGGACGGCGGCTCGCTTTCGCTCAAAGGCGAAGACGAGATGCCGCGCGTCGATCTGTGGGTCCACGAGGATCAGGGACATATTTGTGTTCACACGGCCGGTGGCAAACCTCGCGCCGGTCTCAAGGCCATGGCCGACGGCGGCGTGGTGAACGTGGTGAACGATGAAGGCAAACCGCGCGCGGCCATTGTCTCGGGCAAGGATCTGACGGAAATGCTGCTGCTCGACAACAGCCAGAACATTTGCACGCGCCTCGCCGCTTCAGCGCTGGGAGGAGTCATTTCCGCGCAAAGCCGCGGCAAGCCGCTCGTCTCACTTGCCACGACCAATGGCAATGGCGCATTGATGGTCCATGACATCAACGGCAAGACCGCCGTGACCGTCGGGAATCTTCACGGCGATGGAAATGTTTCCGTCTACGATCGCAACGGCAAAGACCGCGTGCAGCTCATGGTGGCAGAGGACATCGCCTGGGTGATGGTTTCCAACAAAGCCGGCGAAAATGTCTGCGCGCTCAACAGCCTCAATGAGGCCGGCTACGTTGAAGTCTGCGACGCCAAAGGCAAGCCGCGCCTCACGCTGGACGGCGAGAGCGCGGGCAAGTTCACCGTGCGGGACAACAACGATCAGGTCGCCGCCATTGTCGGTGCCGGTGAGTCGGGTGGATTGGTGGGCATCTACGACAACGTCGGCAAACTTGCCGCCGCCATGGATGTCGAAGGCAACATGGATCGTCCGTCTGGCCGTGTCGGCGTGGCGGGTATCGAGGGCACCCTGCGCGCGATGATGAATGTGGATAGCGACGGGCAGGGCGTTGTTTCCGTGCTGAACGGCGACGGCGAAAACCGCGCCATGATGTCAGGCCAGAAAGAAGGCGGCACGTTCCACAGCTTTGGTGGTGAGGACACGGTGCTCGCCGTGCTTGGCGGCACGCAACACGGCGGCGCCATCACGATCAACAATGATCTGGGCATCAGCCGAGCCGCCATGTGCGTTCACAAGGATGGCGGCCAGCTTCAACTCTTTTGGGCCGGATCGCCTGTCGCCACGCTTTCCGCGCAGGAAACCTGCGGCATGATGTATCTGTTCGACAGCGATGGTGATTTGAAACTGCGCCTGCCCGAGGACGCGCCGCCGGAGGAAATCTGACTCCTCTACGCGCCGGGACACGGCATCTCCAGCGTGAACGTCGCGCCATTGCCAGGGCCTTCGCTCATCACCGCGAGCGAGCCGCCGAGTTCCTTGGCCGCGAGCGCGCTGGTGTGCAGGCCGAAACCGTGGCCGTCGCGCTTCGTGGTGAAGCCATGCGAGAAAACCCGCGTGAGGTTTTCCGCCGCGATGCCCACGCCGTTGTCGCACACCTGGATTTGCACGCGACCGGGCGCGGCAATGCGAATTCTCAAGACGACCGATCGCACCTCGTTCTTGCTCACTTCGACGGCCTGGCGCGCGTTGCGCAGGAGGTTGATCAGGATTTGCAGCACCTTGTGCCGGTCCGTCGCGAGTGTCGGAACGCGCGCGATTTCGCGGGTCACGGAAATGCCTTCCCGGTGGAAGCCGGACGTGGTCAAACGCAGCGCGTCTTCAATCACCTCTGCGAGATCGAGGTTCTCGATCACGCCCGCCACGCGCGCGTAGCTTTGCTGCATCGAGATGATCTGCTTGATGTGATCCACGTTGCGGGAGAGATCGGTGAGTTCATTGCGCAGCGTCACCTGCTCCCGGCCCAGGTGCTGCGCGAGTGAATCGACATAGTTGACCATGTGCTTGGACCGTCCTTCCGCCTTGAAAAACTCGGGCAGGTCGTTCTCGTGCGAGCGCAGCAGCGCGGCGAGCTGGGCGACTTTCTCCACGCGCGATTCCTTGATGTTGTCCGTCAACAAATTCGCCGAGACGTTCACGCTGTTGAGCACATTGCCCACGTTGTGCAGCACGCCGGTGGCGATCTCCGCCATGCCGGACTTGCGTGAGACATCCATGAGCATTTGCTGCGTTTCGGCGAGCTTGGTCATGGCTTGTTCCTTGGCGGTGATTTCTTCGCGCAACTCGCGGGTACGTTCCTCGACCCGCTGTTCGAGAGTGTTCTTCGCTTCGATCAAAGCGTCCTGCGTCCGCTTGCGCTCAATGGCCGCGCCCAGCATGTCACTGGCGGCGCGGAAACTGTCCTGCTCGGCGTCGCTCCATTCGCGCTCCCGATCACACTGATCGAAGCCGAGAAATCCCCACCAATTGCCCCGCACCAAAATCGGAATGAGAATCAGCGACCGAATGGTGGGGCCGAGCCGCTGCTGTAAATCAGTTGCAAGCATTCTGGTATGCGCGGTGACCATGCGGCCCTCGCGTAAAACTTCCAGCCACGAATCGAGCCCGGAACCTTCCCAGGGAATGTTGTGCGTGTCTGGATCATCAATCTGTGGCAGCCCTCCGGGCGCGACCCACTCGTAGTGGTGACTGCACAGGAGCGGACCGTCCCCGTCCTGATGATTGCGAAAAATATAAGCGCGGCTCGCGTCCGCCGCGTTGCCCAGCTTGGCCAGTACTTCCTGGATGGCCTGCTTCCAATCCTCCGTGCCGAGCAATTCGCGCGCGGCGAAACGGACGCCTTCCAGAATGCGATCCCGCCGGAGCAATGTCTCCGTCATGGTGTTGAACGACGTGGCGAGACTCTCGATTTCGTCTCCGGTGTGAATGGACGCGCGCGCGGAAAGATCGCCCTTCGCCACCTGGCCCACGGTGGCCTGAAGCATTTGAATCGGGCGCACAATCCTTCGTGCGTAAGCCGCCGACACGATCAGGCTGATCGCCACGCACACCACGGCGAGCAAGCTGGTGTGCGCGTAAACCGTGGTGACGCTGCGATCGTAGTCCGCCAGCGAAAGGCTGATGTGAACCCAGCCCCATTCGATTCCCGAGTAGCCGAACGGCTGCGCGTAATGGAACACGCGGCCGCCGAACAACGGCACCGCCTCGATTCCGCCGCGCATGCGTCGCTCTGCAGGACGCCATCCGTGGTCCAGCGTTTCGGTGCGCCAGCGGGCGCGATCGGACACGAGAGAGAAGCCGTCCTTGCGCGTGATGACGATGTGCGTGAGGCCCGGATCGCCCTTGAGCAATTGCATGCAATGATCCACCACCGTGCTGTAGTCCTCGTTGACCATCGCTCCCGCCGCCATGTCCTGCAGTGAGACGACGATGCTCTGGGCCTTGGAGTCGAGGTTCCGCTCGAAGGTGCGCTTCTGCTCGGGGATGATGACGATGAGGAAGATGAGCAATGTGAGCAGCGTCACCGACCATGACAGCAGAGCGATGCGCCCGGTGATGCCGATGTGCCGCCGGCTGGCGCTGGCAAAGCTGCGGACTTTTCCATTTTGCCTTGCCGTATTCACAAGGGATCCCGAGCGCTGAGACGTTTCGCCGGAACAACGATGGATTCGCGCGTGGCCAGGCATGTGCGCTCATAGTCATCCACAAATTCGCGCGTGCTTTTCAGCCGATCCGGTGAGGCATCCACGATCCGATCGAGCTGAAATGTGGTGAGCATTTGCTGGCCCACGATGGAAAGGTGGAGCGCGCGAATTCCATCGCGCACCCGTTCGCCGAAGGGGGAAGGCACGCGCGAGTTGAAGCAGAGGACGTTGGGCACGAGTTTCGGCGAGGCGATCAGCACCCGCGAATTGGCGCCGACTTGAGGATTCATTTCCGTCATCAACTCGAATCCGCGGCGCGTGATCACGCACGCATCCACGCTGCGGAAAAAGACCGGCAGCACCACCTTCGCGGGCTTGAGTTCCTGCCGCACGCTTCCGAAAAAAATATTCGCTGGCGGCAGTGCGTGTTTCGCCAGAGTCAGTTCGAGCCACTTGTCGGCGAGGGTCATGCGGTGATGCAACAGAAACGTCACAGTTCTGCCTTTCAGGTTGGAAAGGTTCGTGATCCCGGAGTCCGCATGAACGAGCAGCACATACTCTTCAAATTCGGAATTGTTGTTCATGGGAAAGAACAGATGGGTCGTTTTCATCTGCTCATTCAACTTGAAGTAATCGTCTGTCGGGATCGATGCGGCATGAGTGCCCTTGTCCCGAAACGCCGCGATGGCGTCGTCGAGCGTGCCCACGTCGGAGCAGGCTTCGGCCCGGATGCCGGTTTCACGGATCACCGTCTGCGTCCATGTTTTCGCGGCGGCCCGCGCATCATCCTTCTGCACGCCGTGCAAGACGCGGCTGCTGAAAAAAATGCGCAATTGCTCGATCGGTTGATTCGTCTCGGCGCTGCGTGCGGCGAGTGTGATGAAGGCGAGCAGCAGCACGACTGCGATGCGCAGGAGATCCGCCGCGCGACTGCTCACCGGCGAGACCAGCCTGCATTTCTCACCAACATTGGGTAGCACGGGCCATTGGCCCGTGCCGTCCGGCCACTGGCCGGACGAAATGGCGGGACGCGTCGTTGGCGAAGGAGCCGACGGAGTGTTGGACGTCCCTCCCATTCCGAGCGGCGGGTCGCCGCTCGGCACAGGCGAGTCGCCTGTGCCACCCTTTTCTTGGTGAGAAATGCAGGCTAAGTTTTCTGTCTTTGTCAAAGCGCGCTTGATGGCGGTAAGGTGCAGCCATGACGACGACGCCGGAAGCGATGGCATTTGAGCGCGGAGTCCGACCCGTGCTTCAAATCGTGTTGCCGGACAAGCTGGACGCCGTCCTGCATTTCCGTCCTTCACCCGAGCTGCAGGCGCGCATTGAAGAACTCGCCGGGAAATCCACCGAAGGCCAATTGACCGCGGCTGAGAGTGCGGAATACGAGGGCTACGTGCGCGCGAACAAGTTTGTCGCCGTTTTGCAACGGCAGGCCCTTGAGATGGTCGGCTCCTCGTAGGCGATGAATCCTGCGACGCGAGCCGCGGTTCGAGAACGCGCCGGCAACCGCTGCGAGTATTGCCAGCTTCATCAGAATGATTCGCCGCTGGCGGTTCTCCATGTCGAGTACATCGTTCCTCGATTTCACGGCGGCAGCAACGAACTCGATAATCTCGCTCTCGCCTGCATCGATTGTAATCTGCACAAAGGTCCCAACCTGACAGGCATCGATCCAGAAACGAATCACGTCACCGAACTGTTCCATCCGCGCCAGCATCGCTGGAACGAGCATTTCACGCGGCAAGGTATTTATATCGTCGGAAGAAGCGCGGTTGGCAGAACAACAATACGCGTACTGCGCATGAATTCCGACGACCATCTCGCGCTTCGTTCCACTTAACCGGGGAAAAACGTCCGAAACAAAAAGGTCGCCGCGTCTCTGCGGCGACCTCGCGTCGGTTGGCTTCTGACAGCACTTAAACTTCCCAGCCGGGGCGATACTCGCGCTTCCATCTCCTGACGCGCGAACATTCCTACCACGCCGGTTCGACTGAAGACCTGCGCCACCCGATGATTGAGGCGTTCATCACCCACTTCCCCGCCCGCGCAGCGCAACGGGAAAGTGAGGAGCCCGAGCAATTGGTTTCGCTGAAAAACAGGGGCAAGAGTGTTTGCCGACTTCCAGTTGAAGGCGCGCGGTGACACAGTCTGCGCGTGATTGGCAGAACTATTGACCCTGGACACGCCCGAGTTCCTGCGCCGCTTCCTTCAGCACGTGCTGCCCGCGGGCTTTCACCGTGTGCGCTACTATGGCTGGTGGAGCCCTGCGGCGAAGGAGAAGTGGGCCCGCGTGCTGGCCCTGCTCGACTGGAGCCCTTGCGCACGGCCGCCGAAGCGCGCGCCGTGGGTGATGCGCTGCCCGTGCTGCGGCCAGCCAATGCAGCGCGTGGGCTCACTCCCCCGCTGGCCGCTGCGCCCGCCCTAGGATGAAGACCCATGCCACAGCACCCATCCCGCCAGGCGCCGCGCGAAAAAGCGCGCGGACGCTGAGGGCGGACTGCGCTTGCACTCTGGGGCCAGCCCTCTGCGGAGACCCTTCGCGCTCGAAAAACGGGGCGGCAACAGCCCCGCGGCCGGTGCTCCAGCCCGGGCGCGCCGGGAAAGGATGCGCGCCCCGATGCCCGAAACCCTCCCACGCCCGCGCCCTGAAGGAAGACGCCCAAAAGAAAACCGCAAAGGCAGGGAAGCGTTGGAGCGGTTCACCGGGCTTGTTCAACAACGCAT
>JBBRBM010000183.1:0-12013 GCA_038205745.1 Verrucomicrobiota bacterium
ACGAGTTGCTTGACGCCGGGACTTTGGCGCAGGCGGAACAGATAGTTCTGCCCGCGCGTTTCGCACTCGGCCAGCAAGCCTTCGTGACCGTAGCTGGCGTCGCCGCACAGGAGCCACGGACGACATTCCCCGGGCAACGCGGCAAGATCTGCTGCTCAATTTGGTGCGCGATCAGGTTCCGTTTCGACCCAATCGCTCCGAACCTCGAGCAAGGAAGCGTCGACCCAAACCCTACCCACTGCTCACCAAACCCCGCCGCCAGTTCAAACCAATGTTTCCAAAGCAACCCGCACCTGAAATGCCTCAATGGTTTCATGGAGGCGGATTTCTCGGACGGACGCGCCTTTGTTGTTCTGGGCTTCGAGCACGCCCATGGCAACCAATTCGCGGATGGCTTCGCGCACGGGCGTGGCGCTGATGGAGAATTCCTTCACCAACGTGGCCTCGACCACACGCTGGCCGGGTGGCAATTCACCCCGCGCGATACGCTCAAGCAGGGTATCGCGGATGAATTCGCGCAGAGATTTGATGGGAGGGGCTGGCATAAAGGCACTTCTAACCGGCAAGCCTGGAATTGCTCCAGCCTCGCGCTATTGAGCACGCAGGTTCACAGTCGTAAAACTTGATGGATGATGGATAATCCAGAAGAAGGACAGGTATCAAGCTCGACTTTGAATTTCTGCCCACCCTCGAGTTTCGCTTTCCCGCCGGACAAGGAGGAGGCAGCCCTCATCTTTCACACTGCTGCTCTCCTGAGCGTGAAATCAGGATGACCGATGGAGCCAACGATGAAGTGACACTACTCCGCCCTTTTCAGCCGGGGGTCGGCGAGGTCGAAGGTGCCTTTGACATCCTTTGGCAGGTTGAAGCGCAGGGTAATCTCGTCTTTGAAGGTGCTTTTGATCTCGAACTCGACGACATGCTCCTGCCACTCCTCGGTCAGTGAAATCTTGGCCTCCTTGGAAACGCCGCGCCAGGCGTCGGCCAGCTCAAACTCGACGGACTGGCCGGGCGTGCCACGCACGCGGAAGGCAAATCGGTAGCGGCCGCGGTCGAGCTTGGCACCATTGCCAAAGCCATGGTTGAGGTTTGAGTCTGGGCCGAAGTCACCTGCTACTCGGATGACGCGGCGGCCAGCGGGGCCTTCCACGGGGCCGTCGGTGCGAATCTCTTTTTCCAGGCTTTTGCCCTGTGCCTTGAGCACCCAGTAGCGCCAGGGGTTGATGAGTTCCTTTTCGGGATCGGGAGTCCATGGCGCGACGGCTTTCACGGCCGGACGTGGCGGCGGGCGGACGGCGCGGAGTTTTTCGGGCACTTTGTAAAAGAGGCTGTCGTCGAAGGCGGGGTCGTCGAATGGGATGTTCTTCAAAGCAGCATCCTCCGGTGCCGCGCCGATGCCGATGAAGCCCAGCGGATGCCAGCCGCCACGAAAGTAGTTCGCCGTGGCGAAACGGGCGCTCGGCATCATGCCGCCCTGACGGTCGAGGATGGCTAGGGCGAGGAGGAATTTGCCCGGCTTGATGTCCGCCGGAAGGGTTGCTGTGGCCTGTCTCATCATACGGCACGGCGAGGCGGCTATAAGCGAAGGCGGCTCTGTCCCAGTCTTCACCCGGCAGCCATTTGCGGATGTCCACACCGCTGAGCGGGGCTGACCATACGGGCCTTTTCGTCTCGGGATCGAGCAGTCCGACGGCTACGGGCCAGTCGAGGTAAAAGGGGGCGCTGCCGGTGTTGCGCACGGTCAACTTCACGTTCAGTTTTTTGCCGGGCTGCACGGCGAGCGGATAGCTGGCGGAATCGAGCACGAAGCGGTAGCCGAAGGCTTTTTGCAGCTCGGCCGCGCCTGCCAGCACCTTGAGGTCAGAGTCGTGATAGTTGTCGATCCAGCCGAGGTAGCTCGTGTGGTAGCGGCGGACTTTATCGATCATATAGCGACGGTAGGCTGGCACCAGCATCGTCTCATCCGGTGTGCGGCCAAAGGTGCCCTCGGGGTTCGCGCTCTCGCGCTGCTGCTGCCAGTTGTATTCCACCTCGCCTTCGATGGGGGCGCGTTTCCAGATCTCGCGATACACATGCGTGGCCTGCCAGGGAAACTGATCCTTGGGACCCCCGGGTGGCTCGCGGCTGATGTTGGCGAAAGTGTCGTAGTAGATGCCGAATCCGGCCTGCATGAACTCCGCGTCAGTATTCCGGACGAGCACGGGCTTATGCTTGAACGCCTTCTGAAACGCCTCCGCGAGCAGGCGGCGCTGCCCGGCGGTCGGCGCGGGATTGTGATGCTCGCCCCAGTATCCAATGAGGCCCATTTGCACGGCAAAGATGCGCGGATCCTCGTCCCAGGCCTTTCCGAGCTTCTCCACGAGCCGCTGCAGCCTTTCCTGAAAAGCCGGGCTGTCGTAGTCGAAGGTGTGCAAGTCGGCGGGCCAGTATTGCCTTCCAGAAGACCCATTCCAGTCGAGATACACGCGCGGGACGAGTTTGACATTCAGATCCTCGAAGCGCTTGCCCTTGATGTTGGTGATCTCGTTGATATGAGCGATGATGCGCTCCACGGAGTCGTCCGCGCAGACCTCGATGTCGTTCCACTTGATGTATTGGCGCTTCAGGAGCCCGTAGCCGTCCTTCTTGTAATCGCGGAAGCCTTTCAGCGGATTGTTGATCGCGCCCTCGAACTCGGGCGGGGCGACCGTCACCCAGCCATTTTGAACCGATGTCCCGATTGATCTCGAATGCTGCTCGTCATCTGCCAGGGCGCGCTCCACAGGGAAAAGCGCACAATACAACAGAGCGAGAAGGGGGAGGGGTCTTGTTTTCATGATAGTCAAAAAGGGTTAAACCATCCGAGCGACATTCAAGGCTTTGGAGCGGAGTCCTTTTTTCTTTCTCCCAGGGGTTTCTGGCTAATCTCAATATCTCTCTCCACCGCTGGCGTCAGCGACGTCCAGGAAAAAGGCTCTTTCGAGTTCGATGGAATCGGCAGCCGGTTGAATTTTCCGCCCAGTTCGGCCAGGCGCTTCCAATGAGCCAATGCCCGTTCCAGGGCGGTGATGGCGACCGCCTGCTGCTTCGCGTCGTGCTTCGCGCGCGCGGTGGCGAGGGCCACGCCCGCGCGCAGCTTCTCAGCGAAGTAACTTCCGTAGGCGCACCAGGCATCGATGTCCGTCAGTTCGCACTCCAGCGTGGGAGCAGGTGTCGTCCTGGCGCGAATGGCGGCCACCCGTTGCGACGCTTCAGCGCCATCGCGGTCGAGCTGCGCCGCGAGCGCGAGAGGCGAGAGGATGCCCGGATCAACAACGCCGCCGGCTTTCACGAAATCGGCGATGTTGATGTAGCGCTTCGTGTCGAGCACTGGATGCTTGATGAACGAGTCAATATCGAAGAAGGTGCGCGCCCCATTATCCCTATCCACCCAGGACGAAAAGCCTTCCGTATAAAGCGAGCCATCCCAGGTGCCCCGATGGAACGAAGCGAAATGGAGCGGCGCCTGGCTGGCCAGTTTCCACGCCTGCAACAGGTCATTGCCCAGACCCACGCCGAAGCGTTCCTCCAGCAGCGCGGCAAAGACACGATCGGGCGTCGCCCCGTCGTAAAGCAGCCGTCCCCACACCGCGTAGAAGAGCCATTGTCGCTCGAACGCAAAACGCCAATTCTTGTGCGGCCCCGGCGCCGTGATGTAGTCGAGCGCCGGCACGTAACACTCGGAGCCGATGATGGCCCCGCCCACGTAGTCCTTGCGCTGGTTCTGCACGAAGGCCCGCACGAAGTCGGGCTGGCCCCAGCGCAGGATGAACATGTCTTCGTTGCGCATGGTCCACACAACTTTGTGGCGGGTCGGCGGCGGATTCCAATAGGTATCCGAGAGTTTGCCGCCGTGGACCATGAACAGGTCGGGCGAGGAATGGGCGTGCGACCAGTTGTGCTTGAACTCGACATAGACCGGCCCTGCGATGTTGTTGGTCAGACGCTCGATCTGGGCGCGGGTCCGGCGGTCGTTTTCTTCGCTCGTGGTGCCGCCGGACATCAGGTCGGCGGAGAGCGGGGCCCGGGAGATGAACTTGGCCGGACGTTTGGCGTTGGCCATCCCTGCGAAGAAGGTGCGGTCCAGCCAGGCGCGCCGCTGGTCCGGCGCCATGCCGCCCATCTGTTCGCCCAGCGTAATACCCAACCCCGTGAGATCGGGATACTCATCGAGCACCTGCGTCACCACTTCTCTCGTATAGCGAACGACGATTTCATTGGTTTCAGCATCCGGACCAATATGCCGCCAGTTTTCGCTCCATCGTGCGACGTTGTGGGCGCGGGCGAACTCCGGGGAAACAAAGATGTTCCAGTTCAGCAGGTAGGTCTCAATGCCCCGCTCCTTCGCCATCGCCAAGATGCCGCGCCACAGGGTCTGCCACTCAGCCAGTTCGGCATCAGTGAACGGGGAAGCCTCCGGAAAGCTCTTCGGACGAACCATATAGTGGAAGGGATGCAGGCTCCAAAGCGATAGCACGTTGAAGCGATTCTCCACCATCATGTCGAGGAAGGCCTCCCAGAACTTGAGATCGCGGCAGGTGGCATCGTGCTGCTCGATGGCCAGGCTGGTGCGGTAGCCGGCCCACGGTAGATTGAACTTGATGGCGCGAAACTGGAACTGCGCCTTCACTGTACGGTCTTGGATCTTGTTCCAGGGCGTGCCCATGCGAATTTGCTCCGCCACGTCCAGCACGCCATACATCGCGCCGCGTTCGTCGCCGCCGGTGATGCGCAAGCGGCCGTCACGCCTGGCAAGGCTGAAGCCTTCCGGGCCAGGACTCATCGCCACGCCGGTCGATGTCAGCACGACGATATCAGGTTGGGCAGAAGCGCCATCGGGTGGCAGTCGTTTCGTCGCGTCTCCTCGCTGTTGGAGAGCGGATCCGAGCTTGCCGAGGGCGAAACGCAGCATGGGCGAATCGGGCGCCATGACGGTGACTTCGGCAGCTTGGAGCGCTGCGGCGCACGCAAACAGCGCGACGGTGAGCAACGTGATACGGATGAGGTTGGATTTCATGGTTGATGGTTTATTTCAGTTTTTCGCCGAGGTGCCAGCCGTGGTCACCCCAGATCATGATGATGGTGTTGTCGGCGCATACTTGCTCTTCTCCAGCGGATAGAGGTCAAAAAATTGCTGCGGAACAAACCACGGCAGATGCGGTTTGGAGATGCCCAGCGCCAGGAAGAACGGCTTGCCGTCAAAGTCGCGCTGGAGCTGATCGGCCGCCCATTTGCAGGCAACGTAGTCTTTGGTCTCCTGGACCGGCGCCTTGCAGGCACCCCAGGCCAATTCGTTCTGGCCGGCTTTCAGCCCCAGTGCTGAAGATGGGGATTCCTCCCACAGCATGCCTTTGTTGCCGTCGCCGGGATGGGCGACTTCCTGAAACGCCCACTGGCCGTCATCGTTGCCGTCCGCCGTCGCGTGCTTGTGGAAAATCTTGCCGGCGGAAAGCGTGTGATAGCCGTGTTTGCCGAAGAATTCCGGCAGAGTGACGACATCCCTCGCTTTCGGCGCATTTTTCAGATTCTGATCGTTGCCGTAAACACCGTTCGAAGAGGGCCGTCTGCCGGTCAGCAGAGCCGAGCGGGACGGGCAGCAGACTGTGGAGGGGGCATAGGCATTGTTCATCACCATCGCCTGCTGTTTGGCCAGCCGGTCAAGGTTGGGGGTGATCGCCTGCGGATTGCCGCCGAGGCAGCCGACCCAGTCGTTCAAATCGTCAACGGCGATAAACAAAACATTGTAACGCTTGCCTTGATTTTTCCCGACGTCGGGGAGGTCGGCCTTGGCAGGCAGGCTGGTGCTTGGTTGTGGGGCTGGCCGGGGAGAATCCGCCGCACCGTGGATTGCGGCCAGCGGCGTCAGCAGCAAGGCGGTGACGAAGTTGAGGGAGTGTTTCATGGGTCTTCCTGTCATTTTATCGTGCCCCCTGTATTTCCAAGGTGGCAACGAAGGTCTTGGCGTTTCCAATCATTAAAGCGGGTCCCCGGTTTAACTGTTCAAGGTTTCATCTTAATCAACCGCACAAAGCGGATGACCGCGTCGCCCTTCAGCGCGCGAATCTGCATATCCAACCCCGTGTGGCCCCGACCGGGAAAGCAGGCGTCGTTGAGAATGAATGTAATTAAAGGGGGCACCCTCACTTTTGACACTGCTGCTCTCCTACCCGCCTATGGCATGGCCCCCCGCAGATTCGACACGTGCGTCCGCACCCCCATCTGAAGTCCTTGCGTGATCCACGCCAGCGTCATCGTCGTCTCCTGCCGCAACCGCCGGGCGACGCGCACCTTGCCGGGATCGCCTTTGCGCCGCGCCGCCAAGTCCGCCTCCTTCCATCGCAGTTTCTTGAGTTCCTCCCGCACCAACCGCTCCGCCTTGGACTCCCCGCTTTCCTGCCGTTCCGCCCCGTAATGCTGCGCCCTCATCTGGCCGGTCATGAGGCTGTAGCGCGAGGGCGTGCAGACGTTCGCCGGACTGTGCGCGTTCGTGAAACGCATGCCTTCGCGAGCGTGACGATCGAGATGGGGCGTTGGCGTTTTGGCCTGCGAGGTATAGCACCCAAGATCGCCGTAGCCCAGATCATCGGCAAGAAGGATGAGGATGTTGGGCTTGGCGCTTAGTTTCCTCGCCGCAGCTTGGAGAGAACTACAGGCAAGTGCGAGCACCAGAGTTGCCAAGAGCGACCTTAATCTGGCTGAGTTCATATATGTACGGTTTGAGAAACGTCGGATGGAACAGTGGGTCTCAGAGGATTATCCGGCTTCGGGCTACTTCTTGAATCCCGCCTCCGTGCCAGAGCGCTTGATCCTGGCTTCTTCAATCGTACCGGGTTTCCAGTCGCGCGCCATCTGCACGTCGGCGGCCACGTTGCCGATGAGCTTGGGAATGTCCACCACGCCGGCGCGGTTGTAGAGCACGGGTTGCACATACTGGCGCGTGTAGGCGGCGGAGTAATTCTTCCAGTGGTTGAGCGCCGCTTCGAGATGCTCGACGGCGGAAGCTCGTTGCTTGGCATCGCTGGTCTTGTCGAAGAGCGCGAGGTCGCAGGCGCCGCGAATCTTGGCCGCGTAGTAAAGGCCGAGGTGCGACATGGCTTCGATGTCGCCGAGCGTGGCGGCGTATTCTTTGCCGTTGACAGCCGGAGTGACGGCGGCGCGCTGGAGTGCGGGCAACGCCTGCAACGCCTTCGCAGCGTTGGCGTCCAAGGTCGCGGCAATTTCCAACGGAGTGACGCCGGCCGACTTCTGCTTGGCGAGGAGGCTGGTGCGCCACTCGACGATGTTGAGCACACCCGCGCCGGGCATCGTGCCGCTCTCGACAAAATCGCGCACGGTATAGAAGCCGCCCTTTCTCCGGCAGGCTTCGGGGAACCATTTGAGATCGATGTCGCCCCAGAAGAAGCGCGTGATATAGGGAAACGTCTTCGACGCATCCGCCCAGGCGGCGGTGAGCCGGGGCACGTTGGCGCCGGGGAAACGGGCGGCGGTGAGACGCTCGAACGTGGCCGCCGGCAGGTCCGGCTCGTAGGCGAGACGGCCCCAGAGCGCGAACGAGAGCCACTGCTTGTGCATCACGGTCTGGCGCGGCGTGCCGGGATCTTTGGAGAGAAAATCGCGGCCCCAAAGATAGCCGTCGCATCCCATGTAGAAGCCGGCAATCTTGTCCTCGCCAGGAATGGCCTTGATGAAAGCGCGGGCGTAATCCACGTCAGCCCAGCGGAAGCTGTAAATGTCGTCGTTGCGCACCGTGAGCCAGCAGCGGAGTTCAGGACTGAGCAGTGGCAGCACCGGTTTGATCATGCTCGGATTGGGCACGGAATACATGTGGGCAATGGCGTATTTGAAACTGAGATCCAAAGGGCAAGGCAGTTCGGCAAACTCGCGCCGAATGTCGCCCAGCGCCGTCATGTGAAAGCGATGGATGAGCCGGAATTTCCGCCCCGGGGTTTCCTTCAACCCATCGCGAATCCCCTCACCGTAGGTCTTCCAGAGCCATTTCTCTTTGCTCATGCCGCCCATGTCCGTAGGCATGCTCTCACCGGCCGTGATGCCGAACCCGGCCAGCAGCGGATACGTCTTGATGGTCTCCCGGACGCTGGCGCGGAAATACTCGATGGTGCGCGGCGCGCCTTTGTCGCTGGTGATTCCGTCTTGGCCTTCCGCGCCGTTGAGAAAGACATTCCAGAGGAACCAATAGACATCCACGTTGCGGTCCTTCGCCAGTTGCATGACGTCGCGCCAGAATTGGATCTTCTCGTCGATGGTGAGTTTCTTGACAACCTCGTGGTTCGCGAGCATCTCGGGCCGCACAAAGTTGTCGCCGCTGCCACTGAACTTTTCGTCGAGCTTCACCGTGGTGCGCCACACATCGTCGAGGGCCACATGCGGAAACTCCGGCACCTTCACGATGCTGGGGAAGGGATTGAGCGACCAGAGCGATATGAGGTTGTAGCGGTGGCGGGCCATGTCGTCGAAAAGCTCGCGCCAGAAATCCATGCTCCACATCTCCGGGATGTTGGCTTGCGCGGCGTCGGAAGGGTCAGTGTAGCTCGGCGTGCGCAGATCGAGCGGGATGTTGAACTTGATGCCGCGTTGCGCGATGTGCGGGGTGTGGTCAGAGTCTTTCAAGGCGTCAAGTGTTCCAGTGCGGATCGCCTCTGCGATATCAAGTCCGCCATACATCACCCCGGCGGCGTCCGCACCATGCACAGTGATTGAGCGGAGGCCGTTTTCGCGCTGCACCCGGATGCCATAGCTCTGCGCAACAGTTTTCGGTCCCGTCTGTGTGCCGACAGCCAGCGTGATGCGGATCGCATCAGCGGGCGCTTTCGCATCGGCGCTAACCACGGCCATGCCGCGGGCGGTGGCTTCACGGCGGATTTCCTCCAACGCAAACTTCCCCGGCCCAGCGGCAGCTTGGTCGAGGGTGAGGGTGAGGGTGGGCGCGGCGAGAACCGGGCCGGACAGGACGCAGAGCAGCGCGCAGAGCAAGGTTTTCATTTAGACAGGCTTTAGGGTTTGGGTTTGTTGGTTCCGGTGATTTCCGCGCAGAAGTTAAAAAAGGCCCGCTTGCGCGCGGAACTGAGGCCCCAGTTGACCGGCGGGGATTGATAGCCTTCGTCCATGCTCTCACCTTTCCGCCGGTAGTCGAACCAGCCCCACGAGGCGTGCGCGGCCACGGCGGCGGCGAAGTTGTTCGCCGGCTGGTCGAAATTCTCGTGGTCGTCTTCGTTGAAGAGAATCGGCATCGGTTTGTAGCCAGGCACAGCGCGACTCTGCTGAATCATTGCGGTGATGCGTGCCGGATCCTTTACGCCGTTGCCGTGGAGCAGCAGGAAGTCCGAAGCGCGCACGACGTTTTCTTGCGGCACGCCGCCGCCGCCGTAGCTGGTGCCCACCAGCAAGCGCCGCCCATCGCGCTCTGTCTTGCGGACACGCTCAATGAGTTCATGAACGCGGGCGGGCTTGAGAATGTCGTGATCGTAGGCTTTGACGTTCGTCTCGTTGTTCACCTCCACGAGCACGTTGCGCCAGCCGCCGTCGAGCAGCCAGCGGGTGGCTTCATCCGTCGCGCGCACCACGGCGGCTTCGTCACGGAGATTCTGGTCCTGACCGAAATAAAAGTAGCCGAGAATGATCGCCATCCCCTGCGCGTCCGCCGCATCAAGCACGCGCCGCATCCGCTCCGCGAACGCCGGTCGCAGTGAGCCGTCCGCGTTGAACGCGCTGGTGAGCCAGGTCTGTTTCCCCGAGTAACCCTCCGGCGACCCTCCCTGGAAGTTGACGGTGACCGCGAGCAACCCGTGCCGCTTCCACTCCGGCATCGCGGCAATGAACTCGCGCACGTTGCGCTCCGCGTCCCACTTGCCGGTGTCGGCGTAGGCCCAGCGTTTGGCGGTTTCCGGATTCAAGTCATCGAAGGTCGCCTGCACCATGCGCGAATTCATCAACAGCCCTTCGATGCGGTGTTCCTTCCACGAGCCCCCGGCATAGGTCGGCTGGCCGTTGATGTGAAAATCCTCGCCGGCGATGGTGAGAGTCGTCTTTCGTGAGGATGCTTCAGCGGCGACGGAGTGATAGCCAAGCGCGCAGCAAAGCGCAGTGAGAACGAGAAGTTGTTTCATGTTCATTTGAGCGTGATGGTGAACTGCTGGTGCTTCTGGCGCAACTCCCGCAAGCGCTCCTGGTGCGCGGGGTCGGCCGCGAGATTCTTCATCTCCAGCGCATCGTGGCGCAGGTCGTAAAGCTCTTCGCGATCCGGGCCGGTCTGGTCCACATAGACGATGTATTTCCAGTCGCGGGTGCGGACGCCTTCGCACGGCTCAATGTGCATTGGCGGCTTGGGCGCATGCCGGTAGAGGTGTTCGTAGAAGAAGTCGTCGCGGCCCGGTTGCTTCGGATCGCGCAGCAGCGGCAAGAGGCTTTGCCCTTGCATGGCTGGTGGAATCGCCACTCCAGCCAGGTCCAGAATCGTCGGTGCCACGTCCACGTTCAGCACCATGGCGTCGCAGGTCCGGCTGCGCTGAGTGGCGGGGGCGCGCGGATCGAAGATAATCATAGGAGCCCGAATGGACTCTTCGTGCATCAGCCACTTGCCGAAGAAACCGTGCTCGCCGGCAAAGTGGCCGTTGTCGGAGGTGACGATGACGACGGTGTTGGACACCAGACCGCGCCGGTCAAGTTCGCCGAGCAACTTGCCCACGCAGAAGTCCAGCCCCTCGATGAGGCGGTAGTATTGCCGCATCAGTCGATTCCGCTCGCCGTCCAGGCTGGCATCCTCGGCGAAACGCAGTCCCCGCTCACTCTCAAGCGACGCACGCAGAAACTTGGGCTGCCGCTGCGCTTCCGCGAGCGAGACATTGGCCCGGCGCGGGATCGCCACGCCTTCGAAGTCCTTCGCGAAACGCGGCGCGAAACCGCCCCACGGCCCGTGCGGCGCCTTGAAGCTCACCGACAGGCAGAAGGGCTTGGCCGCAGCACGTTGGTCGAGGAAGGATCGAATCTTGGCCGGCACAAACTCCGTTTCGGCATGAACCGGATTCTTGAGCGCCGGGTGCGGACCGGTTCCCTGAACGCCTTCGCGCTGGCGGGCGGCGGGCGGGCAGGAACAGAAAAAGTTGGTGCGGTTGCTGGTGCCGTTGTTGGTGATGTAATTGCAGGTCCGATCATGCCAGTACGACGATTGCCCCATGTCGCCGGCCCAGTAATCGAACGCTGCCGCGCACTCTTGGAAATACGCACGGTTGGCCGCGGCCACGCCCCACTTGCCGATGAAACCGGTGTAGTAATCCGCCGCGCGCAACCGCACCGGGTAGGTGTCGGTGAAGCTGCGGAGCGGGGTGCGGAAATCGTTCACGCCATGACGCCGCGCGTATTGTCCGGTGAGGATGGACGCGCGGCTGACGCAGCAGATGGCGGTGGTGAGGAAGGCGTTGTTGAAGCGGGTTCCCTGCGCCGCCAGGCGATCCAGGTTGGGCGTCTTGAGCAGCGGATTGCCCGCGCAACTCAGCGCATCCCAGCGCAGATCATCGGCGAGGATGAAGACGACGTTGGGTTTCATCGGTGCGGCGGCGAACCCCTGGACGCCCGCCAATAACAGCAGCCATAGGACGATTCGGTGGAGTTTCATCGTGTCAGGCTTTGCGCGTCGTTGGCACGGCATTCATTTCGGTTCGTTCGGTAGAACTCGCACGGTCAACCTTTGGGCGTCGCCCACCCACTTATCAATGATTAAGTATTGCGCGTCATCGTCCCAGCGAATGAGTTTGGCCTGTTCGTGATCGGTCGCATCCGCCGCGCGCACGAGCGCCGAAAGCCGCGCCTTGGGCGTGCCGACCACATACTGCACGGGCGTATCACTCTGGCGCATTTGCGTCAGCACCTCCTCGGTGGGAATGCCGCGGTCCATGACCCGGATGCGGCGGGCTTTGCCATATTGTTTTTCGATCTTCTCCAGGAAGGCGCGCAGGGTGGTCGAGTCGGCGGTGTTGCCGGC